>JBDGPY010000003.1:0-40974 GCA_042219425.1 Haloarcula sp.
GTATGAGAATTAGCTAAAGACACATAGCAATTGGACTCGTCATCGGTGGGGCAACCGCCGGTTTGCAGACGACACAGTCTCCACACCCAGCTGCCACACGTCGCTATTCAGACACAATAAAAATGAGCTGAGGGTCGCCGTTCCCGGGTTAGTTGACGACACCGTCCGCCGGTTCCTCTTCTACGAGGACCAAGATCCGTTTGACGATCCAGTCGATTATCGTGCTGCTATCCATTATTTCGGACGTTACTGAGTCGGGATCGGTGTCTTGAGTGTAGCGCTTCACCTCAAAGGAGTCCAGAGCGTTCCGGTTCTCCGTGACCGGTTCCAATACGTCGATATACTCGTCAGTAACGGTGTTTCGATACGTCTTCCCACTCTCGACTCCGACGGCCGGTACGTCGTGGGGCCACTCCCATGAGAAGTTGGACATGTACTGGCTGAACTGCCAGACGAGATGTTCGGTGTCGATGTCGTCGTCGGTTTTCCACTCGGTGAACTGTTTGAGGGTCCGATCCCAGTAGTCGATGACACACTCTTTGAGGTCATCTTGCAGGTGGTTGTCGACGAGCTTTTGCTCGATCGGATAGTCGATTTCGATGGCAACGATGGCATGCTGATCGAGGTGGTTGAGACACCGCTGGCACTCCATCTCGAAGACGGACAGACCGATCGGACTCTCCACTGTCAAGTGTGCGAGTTCGTTTCCGCAGTTGGGACACCACAGGAAGAGGACGCCGTTGTCAGCGTCGACCAGCTCGCTTAGGACAGTGAGTCCGTCGAACGCCTTGTCTTCGATCGACTGGTCCTCCTGAGCGGATCTGTCAGCGACTTCGACTTCTTCGCCGGCGAACTGAGCGAGTTTCCGATCTTTCAGGAGAGACTTGATCACCGAGTCGTGCGAGGAGTGTGATTCACTCTCTCGAATTTCCTCGATTCGCTCCTTCGTCCAGTCGCGGACCCGTATTGTTGTCATTAACGAATAATCCAGACACACCACAATAACGTTTCCCCCGGTTCACAGTGGGTTTGGTGGAAATACCGCTACGGAGAGCTGAGACTGTCTCTCTCACTCGGTCGCTGTGACGTGCAGCTTCGACCTACGGTACTACGCGCTTGATTTCGTCGAGCCTTAATGGTTTTCTGGGTCGATACGCCGTGCGATTTCGGCGTGTGACACGTTGATCTGGTTCGCAGCCAGTTGGTTCGTGACGATGTCTATGAGGTTCAGTTCACGCAGTAGCCGCCGAGTGTTGCTTTGACTCATATCGAGCTGTTGTTTTACCTCGTGGATGGTGTTTGATCGGTTGATGATATCTGCGAACTCGGCAATCGTGAGATCCGGCGTTATCCCGAGGCCGTCAGCGACCACTTTGTCGTCAGCCGGCTGTCCCTCTTTCTCGGCTATGAGTTCCGAGAGAGACTGGCTTCCGAGTGCCGAGGACTCCACATCCGACATGTCGTTCTCTCTATCTACGGCCGAGGTGCGGGTCGATTGCGCGTCGACGTACCCGCCATCTGTCGTCTCGTCGAGATTCGAAGGCTGTAGACTTTCCGAGACAGCGTCTGATGTGTCGTGGTCGTCCTTCTCGCTGTCAGTCTGGGACTGTGATACGGTTTGGTTGAAACTGTGTGACTGTGGCGTGTTGTCGGTCGGATCATGAATATCATATTCGACCATGTACCGACGAACCGTTTCAGACGTGACGTCCGTCCCGAGCGCCTCGGTCATCTCGGGGAACGTATCGTACTCCTCGTAGACGGCCTGCAGCGCCTCCGGGTCCTTGTACACTTGGACCGAATTCTCCCGTGACTGGCTATCCGCGAGTAGCTGGCTAGTCGACGTTGGGTGATCACTCACTGGCTGGCTGGAGTTCTCGGTGTTGACCGGGATTGTTACTGACAGGTCGACGCTGATACGCCGGTTCTGCACGTCCATGTTCTCGGCTTCGATTGTCACCTCGTCCTGGAGCGAGACTCCGGCGAACACCGGGACGCTGACAGTCAACTCGGCCGTGATTTCGTCTGCGGTATCGGGGTACTGGTCCGCTAACGTGACGTTCTGTATCTCGGCTTCGGATGACTCTAACCCCTTAAGTAGCACTGTCAGCTCTTCAAAAGCTGCACTAATCATTATGTGAGATTCATTCCCACGGCACTAACTATTAACCATGGGAGTTGGCAAATGTTGCCGCAACATGCAAAATGTCGCTTCTGGTGTGGGAGAGATGCTGACACAGTAATCGATCAGTTTCGCACCTACTGAGACGAGCCCGAAAGGTCGAGGGACGATGGGACACATTCCCGGAGGTGGTCGTGAGAGGCGACCGTATCTACGATCTCTTGTGAAACCCACCTCTCACTCGCATGACGATCCATCCCTTCGTCGATGTCCCCGTTGAGGAAGCGGGGATAGACTGGCAATCGCTCGACGAGATCCATCTCGGCGCACGCCGAAAGTTCTTCGAGTCTGCGTAACTCCGGCCACTCGTAACTCGGATTGATGTGGTCGTCGGTAACCGGTGAGACGCCACCGAGGTCGCCGATGCCACAGTCGAGGAGGTCTTCGACCGGAGAGAGATTCGGTGGGACCTGCACTTCAACGGATTCAGGGAGCGCGTAACGAGCCATTGCGGTCACTCGCCGCATAGTCTCAACGGAAGGGGATTCGAACGAAGAGCGGTCATTGGGGACGATGTTCTGGACGATGACCTCCTGAATGTGTCCGTATCGGCGGTGCAACTCCGCAATCGCCAGGAGACTGATCGCGCGGTCGCGCCAGGATTCACCGATCCCGACGAGGATACCGGTGGTGAACGGCACTGCGAGTTCACCCGCCGCGCGAATGGTTCGGAGGCGGTCTTCCGGAGTCTTCTGTCGTGGCCCAGCGTGAGCGTCGACGTCGGCGGTCGTTTCAAGCATGACGCCCATACTCGCGTTGACTGACGCCAGCGGTCTCATCTGTTCCTCGGTGAGATCGCCTGGATTGCTATGTGGCAGTAGTCCTTCCTCCAGCGCCACTTCACAGGCCCGATAGAGATAATCGAGGATGGAGTCGTATCCCCAGTCGTCGAGTTGCTCGTGGATACGGGTGTACCGATCGTCGGGCTCATCGCCGAACGTGAATAATGCCTCCGTACACCCCGCGTCAGCCCCAGTCTGGAGGACGGAGCGAATATCTTCTATCGACATTAGGGACGCTTCCCCTGGCGGGTCGAAGAAGGTACAGTAGGTACAGGTGTACCGACATGCTGTGGTCAGCGGCAGAAAGACGTTCTTCGCGACGGTCAACGTCTCCGGCGCGGAGACGTCAGCCGGTGAGACCTCGAGCAACTCCTGAATACGTGCCTCGTCGATCGACAAATCCTCGTCACTGAATTGGATTCCTGAGTTCGACTGCCCACGTCTGACTGGCATGGTTATCGTGACGTGCAGAGTGGATAATAATAATTTGGCCGCGCACACGAGGTGTCGAACTGACGTGATTTCACTCGTGGTACGACGGAACTGCGGAGACCGCTACACGAGAGTATCGTTACGGTGCACGCTCGCCGATACTGACAATTGAAGCGAATCACACTGCCGTCATACGATCGGGGGTGTATTGGTTTTCAATGGCTACTATCGTCCGTGTGCTGTAGCTTCCACACCAGAGATGTCCTGTTCGACTAGGTCTTTCGAATGTCTGAGCGATAACGTGTCTTCGCTACGCAACATATACGCTCCGTTTCCGATTCCTGTCCCAACCACTACCGGCGCATATCCGCGAGAGTTTTCACAGACTTAGGGTGTTAACCGTATCGGGTCCGATAAACGAATCTGCTCGCAACCGACAAGCCGAGCTCGCTTTCAGCAGTCGTTCAGGCCGCTCTGGTCGATCCCCCACTTCGTTGACACTGGTCGGAAATTAAATCGGCGGGCGGAAAAGTATGGTTTAGAGCCGGTCCCAGAGGTCAGCACTCGCTGCCCCGACGGCCTCCCAATCCGATTCATTGACGCCGCTAACGCCCGTATCGGGTTCGTACACGACGTTCCCGTCGACGATCGTTCGCGTCACGTCTGCATTGCTGGCTGCGCTGACGACGTAATACGGAGCGCTCTCTTCGAGGACGGGGTTGGGCCCGAGGTCGAGCGTGACGAAGTCCCCTCGCTTCCCAACCTCGATACTGCCCACCTGGTCTTCCATCCCAAGCACACTGGCACCACCGATAGTCGACCATTCGAGGGCTTTCGCCATGTCGTATCCGCTCGGATTGTTATCTTTCAGTTTGTGAATCCCGACCGCGGATCGCATCGTCTCGAACATGTCGGGATCCCAGCCGTCACTGCCAATGCCGATCGTCATGTCGTTGTCCTCCATCGTTTCGACGTCGGCGATGCCAACAGCGTTGTTGATGTTCGAGTACGGGTTGTGAGCGACACGCACGTCGTTGTCCGCGAGGATCTCTATTTCGCGCTCGGTAGAGTGGACACAGTGGGCGGCGATGACCTCGGCGTCGAAGAATCCCATCTCCTCAAGCGCCGGTACTGGGCGCTCGCCGTACTCCTTGATAGATTCGTGGATGTCTACGAGACCCTCTTCGAGGTGAATCTGTATCGGTCTGTCATCAGCAGTCGCCCGGTCGACACACTCGCTGACGACGGGCTCGGTGTTGGTAAACAGTGTGTGGAGACAGTAATGGCCGGAGACTGTCTCGTATGCGTCTTCCGCTTCTCGGATGAATCGCTGGTTCTCCTCGATGCCTTCCATCGCCTCAGCCTCGGAGTTCCGGGCGGTCGTCTCGAAGGTGATCATCCCCCGAATCGGCGTCTCGGCGACGCCGGCGGCGACGGCGTCGAGGGCGTTAGGGAGCGTGTTTGGACCGGAATAGTTGTCACAGAAGGTCGTTACGCCTCCCTGGAGCATCTCGGCACACGAGCCCAGTGACGAGAGGCGCGCATCACGTTCCGTAAACGCTTCATCCACTTCCCACCAGATGTCGACCAGCGCCTCGTAGAAGCTCTCCGGTGCCGCGGTTAGTGGTGCGCCACGGATCGGGAGCGCGTACATGTGGGTGTGACAGTTCACGAGACCGGGGATGACAACTTCGTCGCGTGCGTCGACGACCTCTTCCCCCGATGCGTAGCCGTCTTCGATGGAAACAATCTCGCCGTCTTCGACGGCGACGTGGACTTCTTTTCTGACCTCGCGCTCATCGTTCATGGTGATGAGCGTTCCTGCGTTCAGTAGCACAGCTTGGTAGTTACTTGCACTCTACAAAAAGGTATCTTCTATATACGTTCCGGCCGCGCCACTACCGTTCGGCTGGTGGCACTATATTGGCGTTACAGACATCAGAAGTGGCTAAAACCCCGTTCACTGGTCGAAGGTGTCCATCGCCGCAGACATATCTGTCGCCAATGTGTCGGCATGTGTCGTTTTCTCTGTAGCTGCAACCGCTCGATTTTGTGTGAGTCCGTGAACCGCACTTGGCGGATACCAAGAATTTTGTCGCTTCGCGTTACCGTATCAGCAATGACAGACATCCTCATCGAACGAGCGCGTATCGTCACCTCCTCGGGCGTCGAGCGCGGGGCGATCGCCGTCACCAATGGGAAGATCGACGCTGTCGGTCCCGACGTCGCCGCGAGTGTTTCCGACCCCGAGAAATGTATCGACGCGGATGGTATGGTCGCACTTCCCGGTGCTATCGACGTGCACACGCACATGCACGACGATACGCTGTTCCCGGCCGGCATCGACTTCGCATCACAGACGGAGAGTGCGGCCGCCGGAGGCGTGACGACAGTGATCGAGCTCCCGACCCAGACGCCGGTCACTGGCCCCGACGCACTCCACGAGAAAGCGACGACCTGCGCCGAACTGGCGCACATCGATTTCGGTCTGGTCGCGGGCAACGTTCAGGACGCCGATATCGACGTGTCGGGACTGGTAGACGCTGGAACGCGTGACTTCAAGGCGTTCACGGCCGATCCGTACTTGTTAGACGACGAGGGGATCGCCAGACTGATGCGGACGGTCGGGGCCGCCGGTGGGAAAGTCCGCGTCCACTGTGAGACGCAAGGACTGCTCGACGACGCGCGGTCGACCATCGACGACACCGATCCGGGCGTGTACATGGATTCGCGCCCCATCGAGGCGGAACTCGACGCTATCAACCGAATGGGGTTCTTCGCCGAGTACGCCGACTGTCCGCTGCACGTCGTTCATATCTCCTCCGGGAGTGGTGCGCGGCAAGGGAATCAATTCAAATCTCGCGCGCACGTCCCCGTGACGCTGGAAACGTGCCCGCAGTATCTGGCGTTCTCGAAGGCCGACGTGGAGGAGAAGGGGCCGTTTCTGAAGGTGAATCCCAGTCTAAAATCCAAAGCGGAGGTCGAGAAGCTCTGGGACGCCGTCGAAGACGGTACTATCGACCTCGTGGCGACGGACCACTTCCCCACGTACCGCGAAAACCGCGAGACCGGGTGGGACGATATCTGGGAACCGTACGCCGGCCTTCCCGGGGTCGAAACGCTGGTGGAGTTCCTCGTCAGCGAGGGCGTCCACGAGGGGCGTCTATCCTGGTCCCGCTTGCTCGAACTGATCTGTGTCCGCCCGGCCCAGGAGGCAGGTATCTTCCCCGAGAAAGGGTCGCTGCGAGTCGGAACAGACGCCGACATCGTCCTGATTCGGGACGCCGACTACGAGGTCCGCGCCGAGGACTTCGCGTTCGTCGGGGGGTGGACGCCGTTCGAAGGGAGGCACTGGAGCGCCCGCGTCGATACTGTCATCGCCGGCGGCGAGGTCGTCGCCAGTGACCACGACGTTCGCTCTACTCCCGGTCGCGGCTCGTTCTTAGAGCGGCCGCTGTGATCTGCTGGTCTGTAAAACGGAGGCATTTGGAAAAATGCTCCGTGGAAAACGGTAGTCAGTAGCGATCTGATGCCCGTACCGCCGTGAGAAGCGAAGAGCAGGACACGTTTTGACCCAGCCGATCTGCCGATGGTGGTTCGAGAACTGACCGATCCCGTCGGACTAGTTCCAGCGGCAGGCGACGGTGATCTCCAACCTATCACCGGACATAAGATACAATTAAATGTTAAGGTCCACAACGTTAGCGTGTCGAGCAAATACAGACGACGGTAACTCACAAGCAGAGTCCCACCGCTGGGTCGTGTACGCGAAGTCAGCGCTCGGGAAGTCGCACGGACCTCGATACCGCCCGACAAGACCACACAGAACAATGACCAACGAACGATCGACCACCGACCAACGAACCGACAAACGATACGCGTGCATCCGGAACGGTGACGGCGAATACATCCTCTACGACCAGGAGAACCCGAACGGATGGATCCAGTCCGACACTACATACCCGCTCGCCTGAGCGAATTGAACAGCGCAGTTACGCCGCAGACGCTGTCGTGACGTGACGGCTCACTGCCGAACGGTTATCCAGCGGTTGTGACCGGCTCGAACCTTCCGATGACTACAGTGTCGTAAGAACTACTCTGACCGGACGGTGCGTTCATATGGTCACTTCGCTTTGGATGAGCTCCCGGATCTCTTGTCTGAAAAACAGAGCTTGAACGCTGACCCACTCGCTTATACGGATTGTTGTCGGTCAGTACCGGAGTGACCGCGCGACAGCGTGCGGTCGTCCCGGCCCACAGCGACAGTAATCCGTATCAGTCCAGGGTAGCCGTCGCCTGCAGTTCTTGTTCCCCTTCGAGGTGATTGAGGAGCGACTCGTGGACGGGGCCGTTCGAAGCGACGAGTTCATTTCGCGACTCCTCGGAGGCGATCGCCTCGTACTCCTTGCCGTTTCCACCCGTGATCGTCGCACCTGCTTCGCGTGCGATGACGACGCCCGCGGCGACGTCCCACGGGTACGTGTCGTACTCCCATGTTGCGTCGGCACTCCCCGCGGCCAGATAGCAGAGGTTGAGCGCGGCGGAGCCGAGGCTCCGGATACCACGCGTATCTTGATAGCAGTGAGCGAGGAAGGTGCCGTCCGGGTCGTACCCCGAGAGGAGCATACACTCGTCGAGCATGTCCCGGTCGGTCGTCGTGAGTGGCGAATCGTTGAGCGTCGCACCCTCGCCTTCGATGGCGGAGAACATCTCGTCGGTTTCGGGTGCGTAAACGACGCCCATCACGGGCTCTTCATTCTCAAGGAGGGCGATCGAGATCGAGTAGTTGGGGTTACCGTGCGCGAAGTTTCCGGTCCCGTCGAGGGGATCGATAAGCCACGTAAAATCACTGGATCCGTGCTGTTCTTCGCTCTCCTCGGAACGGATGCCGTGATCGGGGAACTCGTTTTCGATGACTGTCCGAATGATGTTGTCGGCCTTGTGGTCGGCTTCAGTGACGATGTCCGATTTGTCTGTTTTGTATTCGACCGACTCTGTCTGGCCGTGCAGTTCGCGCAGCGCTTCGCCGGCAGCTCGCGCCGAATCCTCGGCGACCGTTTTCGCGTGCTGGAGGACATCGGCCGTGGTCGTATCCTCGGTTTCGACCAGCGACGCTTTTCCGGTGTCGTGTCTGTCTTCGCGAGCGCTCCACCCGAGCTTCTCCGAAATCGAGGTGAAGAAGTCGTCGTCGTAGCTGGTGTTGACAACCAGAGCCGAGGTATCCGACCCTGTTACCGTGACCACGTCCTCTTCGTCCAGGCGAGTGTGGGACCGGCCGCCATCGACCAGCAGGTTGGCCGGCCCGGCGGAGACGATTTCGATCTTCGTATCGGCATCGACGATGAGCGGCCGAACACCGAGTCGGTGGGTTTGCAACGGAACGACCTGTAGCGACGAGTTATTCGTCGGGAAGTGAACCGGACCGCCGGCCGAGAGGGAGACACCGGTCGAACCGGTCGGCGTAGCAACGGCGAGGCCGCTCCCCTCGTACTCGCCGATATACTCGCCGTCGGCGAACACCTGCAGTCGGGTGATTTTCCGATCAACGGGGTTCTCCGGCGGCTCGTGTTCTATCATCACGTCGTTGATACCCGTACACGAAACGCCGTCCGCCTCGATGTGCAACTGTTGGCGACGGTCGACAGTCGATCCACCGGCGAACACCTCGTCGAGGGCCGCCGTCAGGTCGTCTGGGGAGATGCTGGCGAGGAACGCCAGCGATCCTGCATTGACACCCAATATCGGGACCTGTTTGGGGCTGAACTGTCTGACTCCCTCAAGATACGTTCCGTCGCCACCCAGCGTTACGCCGAGGTACTCGCGCTCCGGCGAATAGACCTCGTCGATGTCGTCGCCGACGTCAACTGCGCGGACGGGAATGTCGTGGCCGTCCGCCCACTCTTTGAGCGTGGATAGTTCGTCGGTGCTGTTTGGGCTGACCAATGCAATGATCTCTTCTATCGTGGCTAGGCGTCTTCCGTACATGGTTGTCCTGGTGCTAGCTTTCCCGAACTGAACGCTGGCGATCGGTCTGGCCTACGTGGGGCAGGCTAGCATTCCAACCGATAATTGACACATCACCGCTTAAAGGCATCGTCAACACATACGTTGTCGCGTCGCTTGCCTTGGTGGCAATGTAACAGGCACTCGCAGATCCCGCGTGAGAAGTTGTCGTGTGTGGTTACTTGGGAACGAGCGGTGTGCCGTCTGCTTTCGGCCCGAGACGCGGGCCGACCGTCTCCGCCGTCGGATCGATCTGGACTCGCTGCGTGTAATCTGCCGACCGCTCGACCGGGATGCGGCCAATCGCCGAGATCATGTCACAGTACTCACGGAAGGAACAGAACTCACCGTACTCCCCGCCGGCGCGCTTGGTGATCTCTTCGGAGAGAATCGTCCCCATGAAGTCGTCCGCGCCACAGGTGAGCATCTTCAATCCCTGTTCAGCACCGTACTTCACCCACGAGGACTGGATGTGGTCAATATTATCGAGGTAGAGCCGAGAGACGGCGATCATGAGTTCGTCCTCGGCAGTCGAGGCACCGGAGTCAACCATCCCATACTCATGTAGCGGCGTCTGATGATGGATGAACGAGAGCGGCACGAACTCGGTAATGTTGTTCGTCCTGTCCTGGAGCCGTCGGATCACGTCGAGGTGCTGTACGCGATGCATCTCGTTTTCGACGTGCCCGTACATGATAGTCGCCGTCATCGGCAACCCGACGCTTGCAGCGGCCTCCATCGAATCGACCCACTCCTGTGTGTTGATTTTGCCCGGACAGATGACGTCCCGTACCTCGTCGACCAGAATTTCGGCGGCGGTTCCGGGGACAGAGTCGAGGCCCGCCTCCGCGAGTCGACGGTACACGGTTTCATAGGTCCAGTCTGCGCCCCGCTGTGCGTGGTACGCTTCTTCCGGGGTCATGGAGTGGACGTGTACGCCGTCAACGCTCATTGCTTCGATCTGGTCAGTGTACGTCCCCGGGTCGATGTCGTACGCAGCGGGCGGCTTGTAGTTCAGGTTGTCGCGGCTCGAACTATCGAGGACCTCTAGGTGGTCTTGGTCGAGCGCGAGCGCGGGGTGGAGTCCACTCACCGAGCAGACTTCGTAGATTCCCCGTTCGAGTGCGTCACTGACAATCTCCCGTGATTCGTCGGGTGTTTTCGTGAATCCGGCATGGTCCTCGTCGTTGCCCGTCTCGAACGTGCTCGCCGTATCCTTGAAATTACAGAACTGACAGCCGGTGTTACACGCCGTCGTGACGTTGTTGTTGAGGTTGGCGACGAATGTCACCTCCTCACCGACTTCCTCCGCGCGCCGTCTATCAGCCAGTTCGAGAACCTGTTCCTTCCGTTCGTGGTCGATTTCCGGCGAGTCAGTCCCCGTAGTTAGCAACTCGACGCCATCGTCGACAGTCAAACGGACGCCGTCTCTGGCCTTCGCTAGTGCGTTCTCGAAGGACTGGTCAGACCGTGGAAGCTGCGTATACTCCGTGTGGCCCGCCGGACCAGTGACACCCGACCGAAAGGCATTCGACATACTGACTGGCTCTATACCAATCATGATAAATCTGTCTCCGCGAGCCAAATCGCCACAATGTGTGGCAGATACACCGCCTGTGTATGCACACCGTGGACGGTCGCAAACGACTGTGGCTGAATGCTATGGCATTGTATTTAAGACCCCGGTTCACATGAGATAGTGTATGGCGATGGAGCATGTCAAAACGTTAGAGTGCACTATTTGTGAGAAAGAGTACGATCCTGACCAGATCATCTACACGTGCCCCGAACACGAGGGCGTCAATGGGATCCTTGAGGTCAAGTACGACTACGACGTCATCGACGAGAACTTCGACGGCGATGTCGGCGGCCCAATCGAGAGCCAGTGGAAGTACGAAGCCTTCCTCCCGGTTGAGGACGATGCGGATATCGTCACACTCAACGAGGGTGGCACAGACCTCTTCGACGCCCCGAACCTCAGCGAGGAACTCGGCGTCACCACGCTCGTCAAGGACGACGGTCGGAACCCGACGGGCTGTTTCAAGGACCGCGCCAGTTCCATCGCGGTGACGAAGGCCAAGAACGCGGGTCGGGATATCATCACGTGTGCGTCCACGGGTAACGCGGCAGCCTCGCTGTCGGGCTACGCCGCTCGCGGTGGCCTGGACTGTCGCATCTTCGTCCCCGGCGACGCCCCGACTGGGAAGCTCGCTCAACCGCTCGTCTACGGCGCGGACGTGCTGGCGGTCAATGGCAGCTACGACGAAGCCTACGACCTCAGCGTCGAAGTGACCGAGCAGTACGGCTGGTACAACCGCAACGCCGCCATCAACCCGTTCCAGGTTGAAGGGAAGCGTACTGTCGGACACGAACTCGCCGACCAGTCCGTCGCTCGTGGCGAAGTTCCTGACTGGGTCGTCTTCTCGATGGGTGACGGCTGTACCATCGCAGGTGCCTGGAAAGGGTTCAAGGAGTTCTACGACCTCGGCTACGTCGACGACTACCCGAAGATGCTCGGTGTGCAGGCTGAGGGTGCCTCGGCCATCCACGACGCATTCCACAGCCACGACGACGTCGACGAGATCGCGGACACCCTCGCCGACAGCATCGCTGTTGGCCGCCCGCGCAACACGATCAAGGCCTGCCGCGCACCCGAACAGAGCGGCGGGACGACCCTGCTGGTCGAAGACCAGGAGATCCTCGAAGCCGAGAAGCTTCTGGGCAGCACGGAAGGTATCTACACCGAGCCCGCAGGCGCGACGCCAGTTGCTGGTGTCAAGAAGGCACTCGCAGAGGGGATCATCGAGGAAGACGAGACGGTCGTCGTCGTCTCGACCGGCTTCGGTCTGAAAGACACCAAGAGCGCCGAGAAGGCGACTGGCGGTGTCGACCGTGTCGACCCCGAGATTTCCGAGGTTGAGGAACTGTACGGGACAGCCGAAGAAGCCGCTGCAGACGATTAAAACCGCCAGAAGCGCTCTTTTCCCAGTCGTTTTCGACGACGCCTCTTAGCACCGACAGCGGAAGCACTTGCGGACGTGACGCTGGTGAGCTGCCTGGCTGTGGGATACTAAGCGTCTACTGGGAACTCTTGTCAACACCAGTCGAACGGCGAAAAAGCAGACCTGTCGACTGATACTGTCGGCTGTAAGCCATTGCAGAATTTTGCCACCCCGGGGTGGCAAATCTCTTCACGTAGTTACAGCCAACAGTATGAGCCGCTACAGGTAGCCGTCAGCGAACTCGTCGATCATCAGTCGCCGGTCGTCACCCAGGGGATAGAGGACGGGACACTGGCATCCGCTCTCGGCATATTCACGGACCTTCGCCCGGCACTGTTCGGGGGTCCCACTGGCGGTCAGCTTGTGGACGACTTCGTCAGGGATGAGGTCCATCCCCTTCTTGATATCGTCCTTGTCAGCCGGCCAGCCACCGATGGTTTCGCCAACCTCGTCGATGAGCTCCTGACTCACACCACTGGCTTTCATGATGTGTGGTTGCTGACCCAGGTACTGCGTGATGAGTTCACGGGCGTTGTCGAGGGCTTTCTCCTCGTCGTGATCCATCGAACAGACGACGAGCTGCGGACGGTCGATGTCCTCCAGGGTCCGCCCGCCGCGTTTGGCCCCTTTTTCCAGCGCGTCGAGCGCCTTCTGATTGTACTCGGGACTGACCAGGTAATTCAGTAGCGCACCGTCAGCGAAGTGTCCGGTGAGTTCCAGCATCGTGAACCCGGTTCCACCGACGTACACCGGGACAGTCCGCGGTCCAGAGTCGCCGTGAACGACGTCGAGTTCGACGTCACGCATCTGTACGAACTCGCCGTCGTACGTGACGTTCTCCATGTCGAGAAGGTCCTGCGTCACTTCGACGCACTCGCGCATCGCACGGAGGGCACCGCTCCGGTCGATACCGACCTTCTCTGCAAGCGGGTCCCACCACGCCCCGATACCGCACATGATTCGATCCGGCCCAGCAAGCTCTTCGAGTGTACTCATCGACTGGGCGATGAGTGCTGTGTTGCGCGTCCAGTTGTTGATGACGCCGGTCCCGAGCTTGATGTCGTCGGTGGCTGCCGCGTACGCGCCAAGCGGTGTGAGACCGTCGCGTGCGAGCCTGGACTCGGCCTGCCAGATCTCGTCGATGCCTTGCTCTTCTGCATACTGGACCAGGTCGACGTTCTCCTCCAGCGAATGCTTGTCCTGAAGGTAGATGCCTACACGGTCGCCTCTATCGAACACCTGTTTATCGCTCATGACAAGCGAGAAGTTGTGCCAAGGTTACTAAATAGATTGGGGTGGTGCAGAACCGTGTTTGACTGGGCAGCTTGTGCCACAACACATGTGTGTCCCTCGTTGTGTTTGCCCAAGCGGCGGCACTGTGTATGTGTCACTGGCTTTAACGCCGGTCGAGACGCAGCAACGGAGAATCTCAGCGAATTAAAAAAAAAAGTACCGCTTCGCCGTCGGCGACGAGATCGAACGTCGATAGTCTCTGGTTCTACTCCTCACTCAATATGAGGGCGTTCGGCCTGATCGTCACTGTGATAGACCGTGCCACCGGTTACGTGTCGATACTCGCGCTGTGGCGCGAAAGGGTCGGTCGCGTGTTACCGTCCCACTCCTCGGTCGACCGGAGGACGCTACCGTTTCGGTCACCGGTGACTGCGCCGTCTTCAACAGTGATCTCGCCGCCAACGAGGACGTACTCCATCCCGTCGGTGAGCGTGAGCGGCGCTTCGTATGTCGCCTTAGCCGAAACCTCGTCGAGGTCGAAGACGACGAGGTCCGCGACGTACCCCTCGCGGACGTAGCCGCGGTCCTGTAGTCCGAGTATGTCCGCCGGGTTGCCGGCAGCTTTGTAAGCCATACGTTCCGGTGTGAGGACGTTCCGGTCACGAACGTACCGTTCGAGGATGCGACCGAACGTCGCAATGGCCCGCGGGTGCGGTTTGCCGCCGAAGATGCCGTCCGTACAGAAGGTCCCGCGCTCGTCGGCGAGGAACCGCTCGATGTCTTCCTCGGACATCACGAAGTCAGCCATCGTCACGTCGAGGTCTTCTTGCACGAGCAGTTCACACATCGCGTCAACTGGTTCGCGGTCCATCGCCTCTGCGATTTCGGCGATAGTTTGCCCCTGATGGCGTCCACTCACCGTACGCGTAACGAGAATGTTGTCCCACGTCCCGGCGGCGCGAGCGAGGTTCTCCCAGTCCCCGGGTTGACTGATGTCCTCGGCGATACGTGTACGGACGTCGTCCTCTTGGAGCCGTTCACGGATGTCCGTCGACTCCCCCTGTCTGGCCCACGGCGGGAAGAGTGCCGTCAGCATCGTCGAACCCGCCGTATAGGGGTACTGGTCGAACGTCACGCGCTGCCCCTGCTCAATAGCGTCGTCGAATAGATCGAGGATGTCCGCGGACTTGCCCCAGTTCTGCTGACCGCCGACCTTGAGGTGTGAGACGTGCGCGTGGCACCCACCGCGGCGACAGATAGCGAGATAGCGGTCGATAGATTCGACCACAGTATCCGTCTCGTTCCAGACGTGGGAGATCATGAACGACTCGCGGTCGGCCAGGACCGTTGCGAGCGCTTCGAGTTCGGGGTCGCGGCCGTAGGAACTTGGCGGATAGATCATCCCTTTCGACATGCCGAACGCGCCGCCGTCGATGGCCCGGTCGAGTCGGGTGCAAAGTTCGTCGACTTCCTCGTCGGTGAGCTCCCGATCTTCGAACCCGGCGATATGAGAGCGAAGATTCCCGTGCGGGGCGTAGTGGGCGACGTTGACTGCGGGGGCCGCGTCGTCGAGTTCATCGAGATACTCCTCGGTCGAACTCCAGGGCCACGGCTCTTCGATGGTCCCGTCAAGCGACTTGATTCGCTCGGCCCATTCCTCCGTGCGGTCTTCGGGCACCGGTGCGACACTCACACCGTCCTGACCGAGCACCTCCGTCGTGATACCCTGCGTAACCTTCTCCTCGGCCTCCGGTTTCTTGAGTAGTCGGAGTTCGGAGTGGGCGTGCATGTCGATGAACCCCGGCGCGAGATACGATCCGTCGAGGTCGATAGTGTGTTCCGCCGCCAGCGGTTCGTCGCTGATCTGCTCGATCCGTCCGTCTTCGATACGTACATTCGCGGTAAACGCAGGCGCACCAGACCCGTCGAGGACTTGTGCGTTCGTGAACGTGATAGCTGCTCCACTAGCTGTCGTCATATCTGAACCGTTGCGGAACGACAGTTTGACTCTTTCGGTCATTTGTCCGATGTGTCAGCCGGAGGGAGCCGGCACGATGGTTGACAATGGCGCAATCTTCAAGTCACCCCCACAAAACAGCTATTCTATGGGAAACGTTAGTATCGATAGCCAGCGGTTCGAACGCCGGTTCGAGCGGTTCAGCGAGATTGGTGCGACCGAGAAGGGCGGAGTCAACCGACCAGCGCTCTCGGATGAGAACAAGGAAGCGAGAGATCAACTGGTCGAGTGGTTCCGTGAGGCGGGGCTCACCGTCCGCATCGACACAGTGGGGAACATCTTCGGCCGCCGTGATGGGGCAGACAGCGACGCAGAGCCGGTGATGTTTGGCTCACACATCGACAGCCAGTACAACGGCGGGAGGTACGACGGCGTTATCGGTGTTCTCAGCGGACTCGAAGTAATCGAAGCGCTCAACGACGCGGACGTGACGACGAAGCGGCCGCTCGAAGTCGTCGCGTGGAGCAACGAGGAGGGCGTTCGCTTCCAGCCCGATATGCTCGGCAGCGGCGTCTATTGTGACATATTCGACCTTGACTACGCGTACGAGCGCGAGGACAAGGACGGTAATACCTTCGGCGAGGAACTCGAACGTATCGGCTACAAAGGCGATACACCCTGTGAACCTGACGACATACACTGTTACTTCGAGATGCACGTCGAGCAGGGGCCGTTCCTCGAACAAGAAGGACTCCCCGTCGCCGCTGTCGAGGGTGTCTTTGGCTTCTCGTGGATGAACGTCACCTTCGAGGGACAGGCGAACCACGCGGGTCCCACCCCGATGAACATGCGCCACGACGCGTTCGCCGCGACTGCTGAGGTGACCCAAAGCGTCCGAGAGATAACGGCTACCGAGGGAACCGACCTCGTCGGGACTGTCGGTAGCGTCGACGTCTGGCCCAACGCGATCAACGTCATTCCTGAGACGGTCGAGTTCACCCTCGACTTCCGCTCCTACGACGACGAGGTCGTCGAGACAGCCGTCGAGCGGATCAAACAGGAGATCGAACACGCCGCCGAGCAGGAGGGCCTCGACTACGAGTTCGAGGAGATCATGCGTGTCGACGCCGACCCGTTCGATCAGAGCTGTATCGACACGGTAAAACAAGCTGCCGAGGAGGTCGGCTGTGAGTATACGGGACTCGTCAGCGGTGCCGGCCACGACGCGAATTACCTCAACAAGATAACGCCGACGAGCATGATCTTCGTCCCGAGCGTCGATGGCATCAGCCACCGGGAAAACGAGTTCACCGAGTGGGAGGACATCGTTACCGGGGCCGAAGTGCTACTGAACGCCGTCCAGACGAAGGCAGCCGAGTAACCACGTCTCGCGGCCTGCCACTCCGATTACTTCTCAATACTCGATTTCAACTCCGGTTCCGAACCGGTAGCTCATACTGTTGGCTGTAACTACGTGAAGAGATTTGCCACCCCGGGGTGGCAAAATTCTCCAATGGCTTACAGCCGACAGTATCAACCATCACTGAAACTGGATGCCAAGGTCGTGCATCCCCTCGTTGCTCATGGCGACATTGATCAGTAGCGGCGTGACACTCTCGACGACCGCCGTGTTCGAGAGCGCACCCCCGTGGACCGCTCGGATGCCATGAATCTCTTCTGCGAGGTCCGCGACAACGGATCTGGCGTCCGGGTCGTCACCGGTGACGATCACGTCCGCACTGATCTCGTTTTCGAGGGTGCTCAACGCGCCCGCCGCGAGGTTCTGGAAGGCACCGACGACGGGCACACCGTCTGGTGCGACGTTGGCAACTTCCTCGGCGACCGACCCGGATTCGGGACGGTCGTAGTCGAACCCGTCCGCGTCGCGTGCCATCTGTACCGCCGGACTGACGAGGATATCGCCCTCGTCGAGGGCCGAGCTGACGGTTTCGACCGTCCCGGAAGCGTACTCCGGTGGAACGCTCACGACGACCACGTCCGCGTTCTCCGCGGCCTCGATGTTTCCGTACCCCGAAACATCTGTCTCGTGGCCCAGTTCGCTGAGTAACGAGTTGTACTCGGAGGCTTTCGTCTCTGCTTTTTCGACTTTGCGCGACCCGATAACGACCGAGTGGTCTGTATCGCGGGCCCAGCGCAGTGCCAGTCCTTCGCCGATATCGCCGGTACCGCCAAGGAGTGCAATCTCCATGTACGGTACGACTGAGTGTGGTATTGAAAGCTTTACTCCCGACCCGCTTCACGGAACCACCGAACGTCATGTGGCTCGTCGACACATCTGTGGCAGATGTCCCACAGCGCAGTTGGCACAGGCACACTTAACTTAGGGCGACCGGGCCAGACGACAAGCGTAGCTGCGAGAATCGGGTGGCGAAACACGCCGCATTGGAACCATAGCTATATGGGCTCCGTGCTCAACTATCTCTTACGAGAGGCGTGTGTTGTAATCACACGTTATGAACAGGAGGAATTTCCGTGGAAATCAAACTCACAATCAATGATAAGCGGACGACAGTCGAAGCCAGCTCGAACGACGACCTGGCGACGGTATTGAGACAGAACGGCTATACGGGCGTCAAATGCGGGTGTGACGGCGGCGTCTGTGGGGCATCGAAAGTGTTCATCGACGGCGAGGTGGAGATGGCCTGTGGGGTCGACGCGGTCGATGTCGACGGAAGCGAGATCCTGACCATCGAAGGGCTTGGCACCCAGGACGACCTGCATCCGATCCAGCAGGCGTTCGTGGATAACTTCGCCGTCCAATCGGGCTTTTCGACGCCCGGGATGATCATCCAGGCGAAGGCGCTCCTGGAAGAGAACCCGGACCCCACGAAAGAAGAGGTTCGTGAGGCGCTCGACGATAACGTTGATCGCTCGACTGGCTACCAGAAGCCGGTTGAGGCTGTTCTCGACGCCGCCGCCTGCATGCGCGGCGAGACGGCAAAATCCGACGGCGGAGAGGACGACTTCAACTACAAGCACGACGACGAAGGCGAGACCAAGGCCGACGGCGGGGCAGCGTCGGAACACGCCCCCGAAGAGCTCGAAGAACTGGACAAGTACCCCCTCGAATACGAGGAGGCTGACAACAACAACCTCTCGCCCGAAGAGCGCGCAAGCGTCTCCCAGTCCCCGGAGAAGGACGACGACCGCAAGATGGTCACGGGCCAGGCCCGGTACACGGCCGACTTTGCGTCCGAGCACCCCGATCTTGCACACGCTGCGGTCGTCCGGAGCGAGATCCCCCACGGTCGCGTGACGAATATCGACACGAGCGAAGCAGAGGCGATGGACGGCGTTGCCGCCGTCCTCACGCCGGACTCCGAGGAAGTGCCGGACAACCGCTATACGAGCGCCGGCCAGTCCTATCCCGAGCCGAGCCCGTGGGACATGCAGGTCCTCAACGAGCACGTCCGCTACATCGGCGATCCGATTGCCGCCGTCGCGGCCGATGACGAGCACACGGCGAAGGCTGCTGCCGAAGCCATCGAAGTCGAATACGAGGAGTACGACTACGTCACGGACCCCGACGAGGCATTGAGCGAAGACGCACCGCGGCTGTTCGAGGACGACGAGGTCGAAAACAAGATCGTCGGCCACGACTACTCGAAAAATCGGATGGCCAACATCGAGGGGTCGATCGGTGACGTCGAGGAGGCCTTCGAGCGTGACGACGTGCACGTCCACGAGACAGAGTGGTCGACCATTCGCCAGTCTCACGCGAACGTCGAGAAACACACCTCGCTCGCGTACACCGACGAGGACGACCGCCACGTCCTGGTGACGAGTACCCAGGTGCCGAACCACACTCGGCGCCAGCTCGCCCACCTCTTCGAGATCCCGATTCGCGATATTCGCGTCCGCAAGCCCCGCGTCGGCGGTGGCTTTGGTGGCAAGCAGGCGATGGTTACCGAACCTGTCACGCTCGCGCTCGCTCACGCGGCTGGCCGCCCCGTCATGTACGAGGCGTCCCGCGAAGAGGAATTCTACGCGATGCGCTCGCGCCACCCGATGCAGGTCCGCGCGAAGACCGCCGTCACGGATGACGGAAAGATCGAGGCGATGGACCTGTACGCCCTCTCAAACACGGGCGCCTACGGGAGCCACGGCATGACAGTCGCCGGCAACGTCGGTGGCAAGCCGATGCCGCTGTACTCCAAGATGCCAAACGCTCGCTTCGAAGCGGAGATCGTCAACACGAATACGCCCCAGACGGGCGCCATGCGTGGCTACGGGGCCCCGCAGGGGACGCTCGCCATCGAGGGCCACCTCGACGAGGTCGCCCGCGACCTTGCTCTCGACCCGATCGAGTTCCGCCAGAAGAACTACATGGAAGTCGGTGACCTCGACGAAATCGCCGGCATGATGGGCGGCGAGGGTGCGAAGCGTCGCATCCGCTCCTGTGGCCTCGACGAATGTATCGAGCGCGGGAAGGAAGCCATCGGCTGGGACGATGTCGAACAGCCCGAGGAAGACCACCTCTCGCGTGGGATTGGGATGTCCCTGTCCGCACAGGGGACCGGCGTCGCTGGCGACGAGCTCGGTGCCGCCCAGCTCATGATGAATGAGGACGGCTCGTTCCACCTGCAGGTCGGTGGCGTCGACATCGGCACTGGTGCCGACACGGCGTTCATCCAGATCGCAGCCGAAGTCCTCGGCTGTCCCGAGGAGGACATCGTCGTCCGCTCCGCAGACACGGACATCACGCCCTTCGACTACGGTGCGTACGCGTCCTCGACAACCTACATCAGCGGCGCAGCCGTCAAGAAGGCCGCCGAGGATGCCAAAGAGTCGATCCTCAAGTGGGGTTCGAAGCTTCTGGAAGAGCCAGTCGAGAACCTCGACACCGAGGACGGCAAGGTCGTCAGCGAGGAGAGCGGCGAGTCGGTCACGCTCGAAGACGTCGGCTACGAGGCCGCCTACGGCCACGACGAGCGTGAACACATCCTCGGCAAAGGGACTCACTGCACCGAGGAGAGTCCGCCGCCGTTCGCGGCACAGTTCGTCGACGTGACGGTCAACGAGGAAACCGGCGAGTTCGACGTGAACGACCTCGTTGTCGCCGTCGACGCTGGCGTCATCATCAACCCAGGTATGGCGTCGGGCCAGGTCGAGGGTGCCAACCACATGAGCTACGAGATGGCCGTCAGTCCGGGCGTCACCCTTGACGATGAGGGGCGCGCGACGATCAACGACTTCGATGACTACCACATCCCGTCGGCCACGGAGACGCCGGATATCGAGGCGATCCTGGTCGAGACCCACGAACCGACTGGGCCGTTCGGCGCGAAATCTGTCGCGGAGGTACCCACGAACACGGTGCCACCGGCGCTGAGCAACGCTGTCCGAGACGCAGTCGGCGTCCGGATCCGCGAGATGCCCATCACAGCTGAGAAGATCAAAGCCGATCTCGACGCACAGTCGGACTGAGCGTCGCCGCCAGACTTCCGACAGAAACACTCACCTGATTTTTTCTGGAATCCATCGAAACGACCGACGTGGTTGCAGCTGTGGCTGCCAGAGCGATCCAGCTGTCCAGACCGGCGGTGAAACACGACTTTCGAATGGAAAGCGGCTAGCGTAACCCGGTTCAGTTGGACGGGACTTCGCCTTCGACCGCTTCGATGTAGCTCGACATTTCCGAGTAGAGGAACGAGTCGTCCTTCCCCGAGAACTTGGTGTCGCCCCAGACGTCAACGTCGCCGTTCTTGATGCCGCTTCGTTTGTCCGAAACGGTGCTTTTGACGTCTTCGGGAACTTTGTCGCCCCACTCTGAGAGGTCGACGACGCCGTCTTTGAGCCCTTCAAAGTAGAAGTCCGATTCCCAGTTTCCGTTGTGCACTGCTTTGAGCGTCTCTTCGTAGAACACTTCCCAGTTCCAGATTGGTGAGGTGATGTAGTTGTCGCCACCGAACTCCTTCATCGGCGCGTCGTAGCCGGTCGCCCAGATGTTTGCTTCGTTCGCTGCCTTGACGGCCGCTGGTGAGTCCTGGTGTTGGGCCATCACGTCCACGCCCGCGTCGATGAGGCTCACCGCCGCCTCCTTTTCCTTCGGCGGATCGAACCAGGTGTTGGTCCAGCGTACCTTCGTCGAGATATCCGAGTTCACCGACGCCGCACCGGCGGTGAAAGCGTTGATACCTCGAACCACTTCCGGAATCGGGAATGCGCCGACGTAGCCAAGCGTGTTCGTTTCGGTCAGCTGACCGGCGGCAACCCCGGCCAGGTAGCGTGCCTGATAAACACGACCGAAATATCGGCCCATGTTATCGTTCGTCTTGTACCCGGAACAGTGCTCGTACAACGTGTCCGAGTTGTTATTTGCGACGGTGAGCATCGGGTCCATGTACTCAAACGTGGTCCCAAAGATGATGTCGTAGTCGCCTTGCGTGTACTGCTGAATCGTCTGTTTCCCTTCTGCGGGCGGCACTGCTTCCGAATAGGACGTTTCGAGCCAATCAAACTTCTCGTCCACTGCCTGGCGTCCCTGGTCGTGGGCCCACGACCACCCGAGGTCTCCGACCTCTGAAATGTACAACCACGCTGCACGCACTGTATCGTCACCACCGCTGGTCGTAGTACTGTCGGAAGATCCATCTGACCCATCCGAGGACCCATCAGATGCGTTCGAATTATCGCCTGAACAGCCAGCGAGGCCAGCGATGCCGGTGGCACCAATTACTTTAATCGCGTTTCGTCGAGTTATGTTACGTTTTGTCATTGTTGATTGTCGGTTGACTGCGTTGGTAGATCGTCGTCTGAACACCAATCACTCAGTGCGGTATCCGTTCACACACCCTCAGTGGACCAGAATAAAACCTTCGGTTGTTGTAAACTGACAACTATTTATTTGGATACACTCTCCTGTAAGAGATTGTTGACACTGCTGATACTCCCGACTGTACCAGTTCGAACGAATTCTGTCCGAGCGACGCTCTGAAATCAACAATGTGCCACGCAAGATCGATTTGTCTATGTGTCTTGTGGCACATTCCCGTGCCAAACGACGCTATTCGTTCGTCTTTAGTGTTCACACCTGTCGACCTGCAACCCGAAACCCGCTCAGGTCGCTACAACCACTCCAAGGTGGCTGGCGAGATCTCGCCGATTTGTGGGCTCTTTCCACCGAATCATTATAGGGGTGGCAATATCACACATGGATGTGAACTTCATGCATGACTGAGGATTCATTCCTACAGATGAAGGACGTGGTGAAAGAGTTCCCGGGGGTCGTCGCCAATGATCACGTGAATTTCTCCGTGCGTCAGGGAGAAATTCACGGGCTGCTGGGTGAGAACGGGGCCGGGAAGAGCACACTTATGAAAATCTTGTACGGGCTGTACTCGCCGACAAGTGGCGAGGTCCACCTCGACGGCGAGCGGTTGACACTCGACTCGCCCCAGGATGCCATCGACGCTGGCATCGGGATGGTTCACCAGCACTTCATGTTGATTCCGCGACTGACGGTCGCGGAGAACGTCGTCCTCGGTGAGCGGGAGCCGGCGTCGGCGTTCAGGGAGGATGGTGAGGCTCCAGACTGGTTTCCGTCGTGGCTTGTGGAAAATGATCTCGCGCGCTCGCTCGCTGACCGCTTCTCACTCGGGCTGGACGTCCCCAAACAGGAAATCCAGGCACTCGCCGACGAGTACGGATTCGACATCGACGTGGACGCGAAGATCTGGGAACTCGACGTCGGCCAGCAACAGCGCGTCGAAATCCTGAAAGCCCTGTACCGGGACGTCGACTTGCTGATACTGGACGAACCGACCGCCGTACTCACGCCAAACGAGGCCGAACAGCTATTCGAGACCCTGGATCGACTCACCGACGATGGTCTGTCGATCATCTTCATTACGCACAAACTTAAAGAAATCAAGGCCATTACCGACCGCACCACCGTCCTGCGTGAGGGGGAAAAGATCGGTACCGTCGACACCGCCGACATGGAACGAGCCGACTTCGCCCGAATGATGGTGGGTCGGGAAGTACTCTTCCAGATCGACAAAGAGGACGTCGAGATCGGAGACCCGGTTTTGCAGGCAGAAAACCTCCGTGCGGACGACGACCGCGGTATCGAGGCCCTCGAAGGCGTGGACCTGACCGTCAACGAGAGCGAAATCGTCGGTATCGCTGGCGTCAGCGGCAACGGACAGTCGGAGCTAGCAGAAGCCCTGGTCGGCCTCCGAGAGGTTACTACAGGGTCTATCTCGGTCGACGAAGTCGACCTCACCGGCGCACCGCCCCGTCGTTTCATCGACAGTGGGGTCTCGTTCGTTCCCGAGGACAGACACCGGCACGGTTGTGCCAGCGACCTCTCGGTGATGCACAACGCGGTGTTGAAAGAATACCGCTCGTCGCAGTTCGACAGGAGTGCATTCATCGATTACGCCAGCTGTGGGGAGTACGCCGAGACGCTGGTCGAGAAGTTCGACGTCCGGGGCGTCCACGACGTCACTGAAGCGACGGCAGGTGACCTGTCTGGCGGCAACCTCCAGAAACTCATCCTCGCCAGAGAACTGTATCGCGAACCAGACCTGCTCGTTGCCAGCCAGCCGACCAGGGGCGTCGATGTGGGCGCGATTGAGTTCCTCCGGAAGACAATACTCGACCAGCGCGACAAAGGAACTGGCGTCGTCCTCATCTCCGAGGATCTCGACGAACTGTTCGACCTGAGTGACCGCATCCTCGTCATCTACGAGGGCGAGTTCGTCTACGAAACGACGCCTGCGGAGGCCGACCGCGAACGCGTCGGCCTGGAAATGACCGGTGGGTCCGGGGTGATCGGAGCCGACGATACCGACGCGGATACGCCACCGAGGATCGACGCCGAGACTGGACAGGCAGTCGCCAGCGGAGGTGGTGACGAGCAATGAACCTCGATATAGAGGTTGCGGCACGCGAGGACACGCCCGCGTGGCTCGTGTACGGGACGCCGGTGTTCACGGTTGTCGCCGCACTGGCAGTCAGCGCGACTGCACTCGTCGCCCAGAATGTGAGTCCACTGGCCGCCTACGAGGTGATGTTCGTCGAAACGCTAACCACCCAGCTCGGGCTCGAACAGACCCTTATCAAAGCAGTTCCACTCATTCTGACCGGGCTGGCTGTGTATTTCCCACTGAAAGCCGGTCTCTGGAACATCGGTGCCGAAGGGCAGTTGTACCTCGGAGCAATCGTCGGGACGTGGATCGGTCTCAACGTCGGCACCCCGCTGTTCGTTCGCATCCCGCTCATGTTGCTCGGTGCCGCGCTCGCCGGTGCCGTCTGGGCGGGTATCCCCGCCTGGCTCCGGGCCAAGTGGGACATCAACGAGATTATCACCACTCTGTTGCTCACGTTCGTTGCCATCGAACTGGCCAACTACATGGTCCGTGGCCCGATGCAGGGCGGCCAGGGGAACTTCCCCCAGAGCGAACTGTTACCGACGGCAGGCTCGCTTCCAAATCTGCTCGGGACCAGAGTACACGCTGGCATCGTCGTCGCCGTGCTCATGGTGATCGTGACGTACGTCATCATCAATATGAGCCGCTTTGGCTTCGAGATAACGCTCACCGGCGAGAACCACGAAGCGGCCGAACAGGCTGGCATGAATACCTTCAAAGTGTACGTTCTGGCGTTAGTCGTCGGCGGTCTATTCGCGGCACTCGCCGGTGTCGGCGAGATTGCTGGCGTCCAGGGTCGGCTCAAAAGCAGCTTCTCGCCTGGATACGGCTTTACGGCGATTCCGATCGCCTTGCTGGGACGGAACGGTGCGTTCCGAGTGCTGCTCGCGAGCCTGTTCTTTGCGTTGCTGTTCGTCGGAGGCTCCGCCGTGAAGGTGAACTACGCCGTTTCGGCCTCGCTCGTAGAAGTGATCCAGGCGCTGATCATCCTCTTTTTGATCACCGCCGAGTTCTTCAAAAGCTACACCGTCGACGTGGGTATCGAGAGTCCACGAACCGGTGGCACGGCCGGCTCGCAAGTGGGTGGTGACGCATAATGGCGGGCTTTGTCGCGGGCCTGCTCGACGCAACCGTGCGTGCCTCAACAGTGTTGATCTTCGCCAGTCTTGGCGAGATCATCAGCGAGCGTGGCGGCGTTCTCAACCTCGGCGTTGAGGGGATGATGCTCGTCGGTGCGCTCGGTGGCTTCATCACCACGGTCGTGACCGGAAGTTACTGGCTAGGATTCGGTACCGGTATCGTGCTCGGCGTCTTGCTGGCGCTGATCCACGCGTACCTCTGCATCTCGCTGAAGTCGAACCAGGTTATCAGTGGTATCATGTTAACCCTGCTCGGGGCGGGGCTGACGACATTCTTCGGTCAGGACCCCTGGGTGTCAAAGACTATCTCCGGATTCCCGTCGATGACGCTACCACTTGTCGGACAGTATCTGGTCGAGATACCCATTATCGGCGAGGCTCTGTTCCGGAGCACGGCCCCTGACTTCATCGCGCTTGCGCTGGTCCCAATCGTGTGGTACTTTTTGTTCCGCACGAACCTCGGGCTGGAGATTACAGCCGTCGGCGAGGACCCGGAAACGGCGGACACGATGGGGATCGACGTGTTCAAGATGCGGTACCTCTGCGTGCTGATCGGTGGTGGGTTCGCCGGTGCTGCCGGGGCACACCTCTCGCTGGCCTTCTCCCAGTTGTGGGTGCCGGGCATGACGTCCGGCCGTGGCTGGATCGCAGTGGCACTCGTTATCTTCGCCCAGTGGCGGCCCAGCCGCGCCCTGATCGGCGCGTACCTGTTTGGACTGCTTGATGCGCTTCAGCTTCGCTCACAGGCCATCTCGCTCCAGCTTGATCCGGGAGCCCCACTCGCCGAATTCATCAATCCCGTATTTGGCTTCCTGTTGCACCCCACGATCATGGCGACGTATCCGTACCTCGCGACGATCTTCGTACTCACGGTCACCGTCTGGAAACTGGACGACGACAGTCTGGGGGTTCCATCGGCGTTACTTCAGGCCTACAGTCGAGAAATCGACTGACCCAGTCGGCTTGTCCGGGACGAGATTCGCGCTCTTTTTTCGCTACGACGTTGCTGACAGTCGACAGCGGTACCCGGCTCGCAGTTGTCCAGCGCGGTCGGTTCGCCCGTGAGTCTGTTGGTCGAGAACCCTTCGTCTGCGCTCCCAGTAGTTCTCTTGCGCGTGTTGCGGGTGTAGGTGAAGCTGTAGCGGCAGTTGCAACACCAACTCCGGGGACTGTCAGTGCCGAACTGGATGGTGTTTCACTTAGTTCAGTAAGAGACGTCTTCTCATACCCTTAGCTGCCGGTTTTCCATTCCTCCAGCGGAGTAGTATCTGAAAAAATATAATATGAAATTATATTTAGTTTAGACTTCATTTATGCGGATATCTCTATCTCGAATCGCTCACATGAGTCCCTGAGAGCAGTTCTGCACCAACGCTGTGGCAAACAGTAGTCGGTATTTTTGCCAGAGATGAATTATAAATAATTAGACTTTCAACCCGGGAACGTCTTACATGACAGAAAATGACGGTTCAATGGACTTGGCGTACGGTTTAGACGATAAACCACCCACGCTTGAGAGCGTGTTCCTCGGTCTACAGCATATCGCCGCGATGATTGTACCGAACATCGCGGTCGCGCTCATCGTCGCCGGGGCCGTCGGTATCAGTCCGGCTAACACGGCGTTCCTCGTGCAGATGGTGTTGGTGTTCTCCGGACTCGCAACGCTTCTGCAAGTATATCCCATCGGTCCCGTCGGGGCGCGGTTACCGGCTGTCATGGGAACGAGTTTCGCGTTCGTCGGTGCCGCGATAGCGATAGGGAGCCAGTACGGGATGGGTGCTGTGTTCGGCGGGATAGTTATCGCGGCCCCGATAGAGATACTCATCGGGTGGCAGTTCGAACGAATAAAGCGGTTCTTCCCGCCGCTGGTGACCGGCCTGATCGTCATCATTCTGGGGCTGTATCTCGTCCCGGTCGGAATGGATTACATCGCTGGCGGGCAGGGTGCGTCCGACTACGGCGCGCTGCACAACCTCGGTCTGGCCACGCTAGTCCTCGCGATCACCGTCGGCCTGAACCTCTTCACAGAGGGGACGACCCGAATCCTCAGTCTGCTCATCGGACTCGTCGTCGGCTACGTCGCGGCGATTGCCATGGGTCTCGTGGATTTCACCCCGGTGATGGAGGCGGGCTGGTTCGCCCTGCCCGAACCGGGCCGATTCGGCTTCCAGTTCGAGCCGATAGCGATCCTCACGTTCATCGCGATCCACATCACAGCTGCCATCGAGTCCATTGGGGACATCTCCGGCATCACCGCCGCCGAGGGGCGTAACCCGACCGACGAGGAGGTCAGCGGTGGTCTCTTCGTCGACGGTATCGCCAGTTCGATAGGCGCTATCTTCGGTTCGTTCCCATTGACGACGTTCTCACAGAACGTCGGCATCATCAGTTTCACCGGCGTCATGAGTCGGTACGTCGTCGGCGTCGGCGCCGTCGGTCTCCTTGTGCTCGGGTTCATCCCGAAAGTCGGCGCGATCATCTCGACGATTCCGAGCGCCGTCCTCGGCGGTGCCGTGCTGGTGATGTTCGGGATGGTGATGGCCAGCGGCCTCAAACTGATATTCGAGAACGAGACGTTGAACCGCCGGAACATGGTCATCATGGCGACCTCCATCGGTCTCGGTCTCGGCGTCGAGGTGCGTCCCGATGCCCTGCAGGCCCTCCCAGACAGAGCGACCATCTTCCTCGGGAACGCGATCATCGTGACTGCAATCGTCGCAATCGTCCTCAATACGCTCGCCCCGCGCGAAGACGGTGCGACGTCCCCGTCGCCCGATCTCGGAGATGTCGGCGAGGATATCGATCCGACTCCGTCGTCGGGAGACGATGACTGATACTGTCGGCTGTAAGCCATTGCAGAACTTTGCCACCTTGAGGTGGCAAATATCTTCACGAAGTTACAGCCAACAGTATGAGAAGCGACGGGGTGGTTGAACACCTCGTCAACGACGTGTTCGAGGGCGGAAGGGGGCGAACAGTACATACGTCTCGGTTACCCCGACAGTGAACAGTTCGTCGATAGAAACCGCTTCTCGAAGGGGATCGTTCCCGGTAGACACAGTTGCCATTCACTGCGACTTCGGATAGCGATTTCTATCCACCCCCCACGAATCTGAACCGAGGTCGATGTTTCGATGCCGCCAGACTGTAACAGCGCGGGGCAGGTTCCGCTCGCGTCTCTCAGACGCCGCGATCCTGTAATTTCTCTTCTTCGGGGAGGTCGGCGTTGGCGTCGCCGCGCATCCCGGAGCCGACGTTCTTGCTGATGGCGGCGAGCGCTTCGGGATCATCCCAGTTGTTGACGGCTTCGACGATGGCGGCCCCCATCGTTTTGGGGTCTTCAGCTCCGAAGATACCAGACCCGACGAAGATACCATCGCAGCCGTGGTGCATCATCAGCGCCGCGTCCGCGGGAGTTGCGATGCCGCCGGCGGCGAAATTCACCACCGGGAGGCGTCCCATCTCTGCTGTTTCGTGAACCAACTCGGCCGGTGCTTCGTGTTCGCGGGCCCACCGCTCGCGTTCCTCGTAGGTCGCCCCGCTGAGCTGCCGGATCGCGCCCTTGATGTTTCGCTGGTGATGAACCGCCTGATTGACGTCACCGGTACCAGCTTCGCCTTTCGTTCGAATCATCGCCGCACCTTCGTTGATGCGTCGTAGCGCCTCGCCGAGGTTGCGCGCGCCACAGACGAACGGCGAAGTAAAGTCGCGCTTGTCGATGTGGTAGCGGTCGTCCGCTGGCGTCAGCACTTCGCTCTCGTCGATCATATCCACACCCGTCGCTTCCAGAATTTGTGCCTCCTTCGTGTGGCCGATACGCGATTTCCCCATTACCGGAAGTGACACCTCCTCGATGATCTCTTCGACCGCTGCCGGATCGGCCATCCGTGCGACGCCGCCGCGTTTCCGGATGTCGGCTGGCACTGCCTCAAGCGACATCACTGCCACTGCTCCCACGTCTTCGGCGATCCGCGCTTGCTCGCGCGTTACCACGTCCATGATGACACCGCCCTTCTGCATCTTGGCGAAGCCGCGCTTGACTAGCTCCGTCCCCCGCCGTAACTCCTCTAGATTTGTCTCTCGCGTTGCTTCAGTTTCCATGCGGAACCGTATCGGCGTGGGTAGGATTAACGTGTCGATGTGTGAGTCGTATGTCGACTGCCACAGCCGTCACGACAGTTTTGTCCGGGCCACGTAACAGGACCGCTCGTGGCTCCTTCAAACGCTTCGGCCTTCCAGTACTGGATGTGACCGTTGGCGGCGAACATCCCTTCAAGACGGGGACCCTCCCGAAAATCCGACATATGTATCTTATTTCGTATAGATCACGGCCAAAATCTCCGTAGCTATTTAGGTTCCTGGTCGTGATGTTTGGAACGTAGTAAGAAACCACCTACCTGGTGAGTTATATGCAAATCGAACTGGAAATAAATGGTGAAGAACAGACGTTCGAGGCGTCGAAATCCGACGTTCTCCTTGATGTACTGCGACGCAACGGCTACACTGGTCCCAAACGGGGGTGTGATACCGGTGCCTGTGGGTTCTGCACGGTGCAGATAGACGGCGAACCCACGACATCTTGTGTGACCCCAGTTACAAATGTGGAAGGGGCATCCATCCAGACTATCGAAGGGCTGGGCGAGCAAGACGACCTCCACCCCGTGCAGGAAGCCTTCGTCGACAATTCGGCGCTACAGTGTGGCTTCTGTATCCCCGGTATGATAATGCGCTCGAAGGCATTACTGGAGGATAATCCGGATCCCACCGAGCAGGAGGTTCGGGAGGAACTTTCGGACAACCTCTGTCGTTGTACCGGATACAAGAAGATTGTCGAGGCGGTCCTCGATGCTGCCGACCGCATAGACGGAGACGCGGCGCTCGTTGCCGACGGTGGTGAATGTCGATCCACGTCCACCCCCTGCGATTGCTATGGAGGAGACCAATGAGTGACTCGGATCAAGTCTCGGAGCGTAACGGTAGACCCGACGGATTTCGGGCGGAGGAGGAGGCATTCACCGAAACGACGGTTCAGGTGGATGATGAGGCGGTGGAGAGTGACCGGAAGCGCCCGTCCGAACGTGAGAATATCACGGTGGACGAAGAAAAGTACGACGCCCGGAAGATCGTCACCGGGGAAGCACGGTACACGGCCGACTACCACGAGCGGTTCCCCGACCTCGCTCACGGAACGGTCGTTCGGAGCGATATCGCCCACGGGTTCGTCGAATCTATCGACACAAGCGAGGCTGAGGCGATGGATGGAGTGTATGCCGTCGTCACGCCATGGGACGACAACGTCCCTGATACGTTGTATTCGAGTTCCGGACAGTCGTACCCCGAGCCGAGTCCGTGGGACATGCAGGTCCTGCGAGAACACGTCCGCTTCGTCGGTGACCCGATCGCAGCCATCGCGGCGAAAGACAGAGACACGGCCGACCGCGCAGCTCGGAAGCTCAGCGTCGAATACCGGGAACTGAACGCGGTGTTCGATCCGCAGCAAGCGACCGATCCGGACGCCCCGACGCTGTTCGAGGAAGACGACGTTGAGAACAAGCAGACCGGCGCGGATTACAGCCGCAACCTCGAATCACACTTCGAGGGCGAGATCGGTGACGTCGAGACGGCGTTCGACCAGACCGATGACGAGCGAATAGTCGAGACAGAGTGGGAGACGCCCTTTCAGTCCCACTGCGTCCCCGAACCGCACACGACTATCGCCTACACGGACGAAGACAATAGGTACGTGTTTATCACGGCGACGCAAGTGCCGTTCCACACGCGCCGACAGATCGCGCACTTGTTCGATATTCCGATTCGCGACGTGCGTGTGAAGAAACCGCGAATCGGTGCCGGCTTCGGAGCAAAACAGGAGATGGCCATCGAACCGATCACGCTCGCACTCCATCTCGCCGCTGATCGCCCGGTCAAACTCGAGATGACCCGGCAAGAGGAGTTCACCTCGCTTCGGTTTCGACACCCCATGCAGATGCGGATGAAAACAGCCGTCTCAGCGGACGGCGATATCGAAGCGATGGACCTCTATACACTGTCGAACTCAGGAGCGTACGGAACGCACGGGATGACCGTCGCGAGCAACGTCGGGACGAAGCCGCTACCGCTGTACCCCCGTGTTCCGAACGTCCGGTTCGAGGGGGACGTCGTTCACACGAACTTGCCCATGGGCGCGGCGATGCGCGGCTACGGCGCACCACAGGGTCACTTCGCTGTCGAAGCGCACATGGATGAAGTGGCCCGCCAGCTCGGGTTCGACCCGATCGAGTTCCGGCGGCAGAACGTGGTTCGAGAGGGAGACCTCGACCGGAACGTGGCCATCTTGAAGGACGGAGAACGGTTCGAGCGGCGCATTCACTCCTGTGGTCTCGACGAGTGTATCGAGCGCGGCAAGGAGGCTATCGGATACGACGATTTCGAGCAGCCGACAGAAGACAACCTACATCGGGGTATCGGCATGGCACTGATCGCGCAGGGGAGCGGTGTCGCAGGCAGGGAGCTCGGTGCGGCCCAGTTGCAGATGAACGAGGACGGCTCGTTCCAGTTGCAGGTCGGCGGAGTCGACACCGGGACCGGCTCTGATACCATGTTCTCTCAGGTCGCGTCGGAAGTGTTGGGATGTTCCCCCAAGGACATCGTCGTGACTTCTTCGGACACCGACCTGACACCGTTCGACTACGGTGCGTACGCCTCTTCGACGACCTACATCAGCGGCCGTGCCGTGAAGAATGCCGCCGAGGACGCCAAAGAGTCGATCCTCGAGTGGGGTTCGAAGTTGCTCGATGAACCGGTCGCTGCACTTGACACTGGCGATGGCGGGGTTGTCAGTGAGCGGACAGGGAACCGTGTTTCGCTGGAGGAAATCGGTTACGAAGCCGTCTACGGCGAAGACGAGCGGGAACACATCCTTGGCGACGGGAACCACTCGACGGATGAGAGTCCACCACCCTTCGGCGCGCAGTTTGCGGACGTGACAGTCGATACAGAGACCGGCGAGTACGAGATCAGCAAACTGGTGTTCGCGGCCGACTGCGGCGTCGCTATCAACCCGGCATTGGTCGAGGGACAGATAGAGGGCGGAGAGCACATGAGCCTTGAATACGCCACAAGCGGCGGTCTCTCGTTCGATGAGGATGGGTCTCCCGAGGTGCTGGGGTTCCGTCAGTACGGAATGCCACGGACGACCGACCACCCGCCGATGGAGTCCATCATCGTCGAGACTCACGAACCGACCGGGCCGTTTGGCGCGAAATCCATCGCTGAGCTGCCGACGAACGGCGTCCCGCCGGCGCTCAGCAATGCGATCCGCGACGCCGTCGGCGTTCGGATATCCGAACTCCCGATCACATCGGAAGACGTACTGGACGCCCTCGACGAACAGGACGTGCAGGCTCAGTGATCGGGAAACACTGACCGTCGAAGATCGTCTGACGAAACCGAGCAGGCAGCGCGCAACGAATCGCGATTCGGTCCCGCTGTCGTCTGTAGCTCGACACACTCCCAAATGTTACACACGATGTGCGAATGAGTCACCACAAACCTATTTTTGTAGGTAGCCGATAGGTAACTCATGCGACTAGCCGACGTACTGGGGCTCGGCTCGCGCGAACTGGTCTCGTTCGTCGGAGCCGGCGGTAAAAAAACGGCGATGAAACGGCTCACGGCTACGGGAACTAGCCGTGGGCTAGATGTGGGATACACGACGACGACGGCGATGCCGCCACCGCCAGAGATGCCACTGATCGTCACGGCGAGTTCCGATTTCAGGTACACGCTGTCGAGAGATGATCCGCCAATTGCGTTCGCCCGCGAATGGGTCAAAAACCCCGAACGGGTGGATAGGAAGGTCCGCGGATTCGACCCGACGTTTCTGAAGTCGGTGTTTTACAGCGGACTGTTTGACTGGGTCCTCGTCAAGGCCGACGGAGCACGGATGCGGGAGTTCAAAGCGCCGAACGAGGCGGAGCCAGTCGTACCGGCCGCAACGACCCACGTGGTCCCAGTGGTCTCTGTGCACGCAGTTGGCGAGTCGTTGACCGAGGAGGTAGTCCACCGACCGGAGTGTGTCGCTGCCATCACGGACCTCTCGGTCGGTGACACCATTACTCCTGAAGCGATGGGTTCGGTTCTCGCCAGCCCAGAGGGTAGTCTGCGACACGTCCCATCGTCGGCTACCGTGACACCGTTGGTCAACAAAGCCGACACGAAGGCGCTTCGGGACACAGCGAGGGCGGTGGTCAACCACGCGATCAAACGAACGACGCGATTCTCGCGCGGAGTTGTGACATCGTTGGAGAACGATATCTGTGAGCCTGTAGAACAGCCGACAGCGAGCAGATGAGGCCGGCCGATCCCCAGTAAGCTACAAGTAGCGTTCGAGGAAACCGTAGGTATGGTTGATCAACCAGAGGAGATGCGTATCGGTGGGGTCGTACTCGCCGCCGGAGAGAGCACCCGCTTCGGGGACGAAAACAAATTGCTGGAACGCATCGACGGGAAACGAATCGTTCGACGGGTCACGGATATTGCCTCCGAGGCTCGTCTCGACGATGTCATCGTAGTCGTCGGATACGAGTCCGAGGCAGTCGAAGCCGCACTTGCCGATACTGGGGTGACGTTCCGTGTCAACGAGGCCTACTCGGAAGGGCAGAGCACCTCCGTCAAGCAGGGAGTAGCGTTCGCTCAAGCGTCCGGGTGGGACGCGGCCGTGTTTCTACTCGGCGATATGCCGTTCGTCAGTCCAGAGACGGTCGACCGCCTGATCGAAACATATCGAGAGGGTCGTGGGAGTATCGTTGCCCCGAGATACGATGGCGTTCGCGGCAATCCGGTCTTGTTCGGGCACCAGCACTTCGACGCCCTTGCGAACCTCACCGGCGACCGTGGCGGACGAGACCTTATCGAAGAACACGACGGAACACGGTTTGTCGATACCGCTGACGCGGGTATCCGTAGAGATATCGATACCCGTGCCGAGTTTCGAGACCTCACTGAGTGATGACAGCGTTTCTCCCTTTCAGTATACAGTACCAACAGCAACCGACTCAGTGAGCTTGTGCTCTATGATGTCGACAGCTTCGTTCACCTGGGTGAGTGACTTACAGCCCAAGATGACGGTCTTACTGTTCGAGAAGATGAGAGCAACAGCGAACGGAACAGTTTCGGGTCGGTAGATGAGGGCCGCGAACTGCTCCGGTTCGTATTCGACGTTTTCGAGGCCGAGATCCAGCGCGAGAGCGGAGAGTTCCACGTGCGTATCGAAGCCCGTACTGGCGACGATATTCTCCACCGACGGTTCGGTGTAGTCATCAATATGGATACCGATGTCCTGGAGCTTCTCGATGAGTCGCTGAGCAGTGTAGTCGAGCTCCGCACGGGATCTCGCGCCAGTGCAGACGATCTGCCCAGTTCGGAAGATCTCTACAGTCACATCCGGGTTATCGAACGTGTATAGCAGGCCGGAGAACGTGACCGGGTCGTACTCCGCGCCCGGCATGCTTTCATCGATGGCGTCCAGGTCGAGTTCACGCTTGGAGTCGATTGTCCCGACAATGTTCTCGACGGTGATATCCGACGCTGAGGTTCCCATACACCAGTAGTACCGTCATAGAGCCAATAAAGATAATTGTCGCACATTCACTTCGTGTGTTGCCACGCATCGAGCGCTTGGCGAACAACGTCCTCCTCCACATGTCGAAACAGTTCGTCATCCCCCTGGTGCGCCCCGAACTCCCAGTCGCGGATGACGGCGACGGGCGTCCCGCCGTCGCCCTCACCCGTGACGAGGTTCGCCGCCCCCGCGAGTTCGTCTACGACGCACTGAACGGTAGCGGTTAGTTCACGCCCGTCACGGTCGGTTTGGCCACGCCAGTCCCGATTCGCGGGGAGACCTGCCCAGCCAAGAGCGACGTTGCGCTGACCGAGGCGGAAGGGTCTACCGGACGTATCCGTCACAACGACCGGACAGCCGAGTGCGTCGTGTAAGCGCCGTGCGCTCTCAGCCGGTGCGGTCGGGAGGCGCAGTATGTCCGCGCCGGGCACATTCGACTGGTCAATACCGGCGTTGACCGTCGTGTGTCCGAACGGGAGTACCGTGAGGAGAAACGGATGTGTCAGCAACACATCGGCGCTCTCTTCGAATATCGCCTCCACGAACCGTGGATCGATTGGCTTCCCAAGTGTCTCGCTCAGGTCGTCAGCTACCGACTCAGCCCGACTACTCGCAGGATAGTCGTCGAGGTTCGCCTGTCGACCCTCTGCCTTGGAGACGATAGTACTCGCGACACAGACGATGTCGTCCGGGCGAATCGTCTCGCGCTCTCGAACTAGCTCCGCAATATCGTCCTCCGGGGTTATCTCTGGCAGTCCCTCGATCGGAAAGACACGCATACGTCGTGATGCAGGGACTAATAGAAAAAAGTGTACAGTCACAAGCGTCGGCGAGCAGCGTGTTGCCCGGGCCGACGCTGCTACCGTTCTTCTAGCGGTACGAACGACGTTTCGCTCGTCTCCCGTCCGACATACCGAGCACGCGGTCGAATGAGTCGGTTATCGTCGTACTGTTCGAGAACGTGTGCGACCCAGCCACCGATTCGGGACATCGCAAAGATGGGAGTGTAGAGGTCGACCGGAATCCCCATCTGGTAGTACGTTGATGCCGAGTAGAAGTCCACGTTAGGGGCGATGCCGTGCTCTGTGGCCATGTACTCCTCGATGGCACTGCTCATCCGATACCACTTCTGTTCGCCGGCCACAGCGCCGAGATCAGCCGATTTTTCGCCGAGAATGCGCGCCCGTGGGTCTTTAACGTCGTAGACTCGATGACCGAAACCGGGGATGCGGCGGTCTTCGTCGAGTGCGTCTACGACCCAGGGCACCGCTTCGAGATCGCTTTCGTCGATCTCTTCGAGCATCTGCATGACGTTCTGGTTGGCACCCCCGTGGAGTGGCCCGCTGAGCGTGCCGATAGCCGACGTGATCGCGCTGACGGGGTCTGACAGCGTCGAGGCGGTCACCATCCCAGCGAACGTCGACGCGTTCAGCCCGTGGTCCATGTGTAAGATAAGCGCCATGTCGAACGTCTCGGCGAGGACAGGGTCGGGTTCCTCGCCATTGAGCATGTACAGGAAATTAGCGGCGTGGCTCAGATCCCGACGCGGCGCGATGGGGTCGACTCCTCGCCGAAAGCGAGCGAAGGCACCGAGCAGCGTCGGGAGCTTCGCGGTAAGCTCTCGTCCCACCGCAAGCGTCGATTCGGGACTCTCCGTGGGCCTGTCCGCATCGGCCGACGAGAAACTCGACAGCATGGAGACGCCGGTCCGAAGGGCAGCCATGGGATCGGCGTCGGCGGCTGCCAGCGATTCCATGAGGTCCAGCACAGCATCGTCGAGCGCCCGCTTCGTAGCCATCGACTCCTCGAACTCCGCGAGTTCGGCTTCGTTCGGGAGCGAGCCATGCCAGAGGAGATACAGGACCTCCTCGAAACTCGCTTCGGTCGCGAGGTCTTCGATAGTGTACCCGCTGTAGACGAGTTCTCCGGCAGTCCCGTCGATGTAGCTGCGCGTGGACTCTGCGACGACGACATCTTCTAGACCTTTCTGGATCTGCTCGGGCATGGGAGACAGTCACGAGGGTAGGGAGTAAATAGTACCGTTGGGGTTTGGCAGCGGACACAGAACACCGAGGCAATCGTGTGACAAGTGCGACAACCGTTGGAGTACTTGTGTGGCTTCTGTCGCCGAGCCTCAGTTGACGACCACGTCGATATGCTCGCCCGCTTCGACGTCGACCAGTCCCCGGTTCGTCAGGCGGTACGTAGGTATGACTTCTAGAGCCAGGAACGACAGTTCCATCAAGCCGTTGTCGCTCATACCGAGTTCGGTCGCGAGCGCTTCGACGGCCTCGTACTGCTCGTAGACCTCTTCGATTGGTTTCTCGGACATGAGGCCGCCGACCGGGAGCGCAAGCGCAGTCAGATCGTCGTTCGAGGGATCGTACGCCGCGATACCGCCGCCGATATCTCGGAGATGATTGGCGAGCGTTGCCATCGAGTTGAGATCGGCACCGGCGACAATACAGTTGTGCGCGTCGTGGGCCACAGTCGAGGCGATTGCGCCGCGCTCTAGGTTGAGACCGTGGACGAAGCCGCGGCCGATACCGCCACCCTTCCCATGTCGTTCGATGACCGCGAGAGAGAGGACATCTTTGTCGACAGCCGGCGTGAGCGTCTCTTTAGTGACTGGTACCTCGGCCGTCATAGAGGCAGTCTGAAGTCCGCCGACCGCGTCGATGACGCGCACTTGCGCCGTGGGTCCGGCATGCTCTCCAGTCGGGACAGCGAGGTCGTCCTTCGAGACAGGATCGAACTTGACGGTGTCTGTCGGGAGGTTCGTGCTGGCTGTCGAGCGGGCACCCGACATCGGGTCCACGGCCCCGTCGACGATGACGTGGTCGACATCCCACGTTTCGAGATCGTCGAGTAGGACTAGATCGGCCGGCGCGCCGGGTTTGATACGACCGAAGGGGAGGTCATAACTCTCAGCGGTGTTGAGCGTCGCCATCTGAACGACTGTGACGGGGTCCCCGCCCTCTGCAATGGCCTTTCGTACCGCGAAATCGACGCCGCCGTGGTCGACGACGTCGACGACTTCCCTGTCGTCCGTACACAACGAGAGCCGACGGGTGTCGACCATGTCGGCGAGCGGCAGGAGGTCGGCGAGGTTCTTGGAGGAAGACCCCTCCCGGAGGTAGACACGAACGCCGAGATCGACCCGCTGGCGCGCTTCTTCGAGCGTGATGCTCTCGTGATCCGTATCGAGGTACCGGGCCGACTCGTGGAGGTCCGATCCGGCGACACCCGGCATGTGGCCATCGACGGTGAGCCCACGCTCTCGAGCCGCCTCGATCTTCGCGTGCACCTCTCTATCGCCTGCGACGAGTCCGGGTATGTTCATCACCTCACCCAGCGCGACAACTGTGTCAAGGTCCAGGAGCGACGCAGCCGTCTCAGCGTCGACTGTGGACCCGCTGTCCTGAAGACCCGACGCCGGAACGCTCGACGGGACGGTAAACCTGGCTTTAAGCGGCGTTTGTTCGGCGTCTTCGACGACCGCCCGGACACCTCCTTCACCGAGGACGTTCGCTATCTCGTGTGGGTCGTGGATGATACTCGTTACGCCGGCGGGAAGGACAGCGCCCGCGTACTCGGGGAGCGTCACCATGCTCGATTCGACGTGCATATGCGCGTCGATGAGTCCAGGCGTAACGTACTCGGCCTCGAAGCGTTGTACCGCCGGTCGATCCTCTAGTGCGACGATCTCGCCGTCGTCGATGGCGATATCTCGGTCTTCGAGCGTTCCAGTGTGGACGTTTACGAGCGTGCCGGAGACGACGGTGTCGACTCGGTCAGTCATACTCGGGGGGCGACGACCGAAGCGGTAGTCAGCCTGTCACAGGACGCGTGGTGTGTGTCCGATAAGCGCACTTGACGGTGAGCAGGATACATACGTGGTATCATAGAACACCCATGAAAAATAGTTTACCATAGTGGCAGTGGCACAGAACGGGCAGCGAGTACAAGAGACGATAATAGGAGACATTCTTTTATTATGGTTAGTTGGGAAGGTGGGGGTAACGATGACAGCAGACCGTGGACACGAACGGCAAGTTTCACCGAGCGCAGCCGAAGCATCACGTGGGCTCAATATCGAGGCGGTTATCGACGCGCTCCCGGCACCAGTGTACGTTCTTGACAGCGAAAATACGGTCACGCACTGGAGTCACGGTCTGGAGTCACTCCTCGGGCTTACGGCCGAAGAGATGCTGGGGACCGACGAATACTTCGGGCGTAACGACGAGGGCGAGCGCATCAAGACGCTCTCGAACCACGTCGTCGAGAACCCGCACCGGGCCGACGACGCCGAACACATTGAGCGCGTCGAGTCCGAGTACATCGCGGGAACGGCATACGAGTCGTCGACGTGGCTCCTCAACGACGATGGCGAAGAACGGTTCGTTCGCTTTACCGCAACGCCAGTGTTCGAGGGTGAGGAGCTGCAGGCGGTCGTTCAGATATGTACGGACGAAACCGAACAACGGCGGAAGAAACAAGCGACCGAAGCGCTCGTCGAGGAGATCATCGAGACGATAATCGCACTCAGTGAGGGGAAACTCGACGCCAGAGCCGAGTTCGAACAGGGACAGTACGTCGAATCGCACCTGTTAACCGTGTTAGAGAAGTTCAACGAGATGGCGGAATCGCTCGAAACGATGGTCAGTGAAATCGACGACCAAACCGCCACGGTCTCCGAATCGGCAGCAATGACGACGGATTCGGCGAAGCAGATCGACGATCTCGTCGGGGAGCAGACCGAGGCGCTTGGCAACGCCCTCGAAGAGCTAGAGGACTTCAGCGCCCGCATGGAAGAGGTCGCGGGGAACTCAAACGAGGTCGCTACCGCTGCAGATCAGGCCCAATCGGCCGCCGAACGGGGGCTCTCTGCCGGCGAAGAAGCACGACAGATATCGAGCCGACTCGTCGATACCGGTGACGAACTCGTCGAGACGGTCGACGACCTCAAAGCGGATATGGACCGTATCGGCGACGTGGTCGAGGTCATTCAGGATATTGCTCAACAGACCAATCTCCTCTCACTCAACGCGTCCATCGAAGCCGCGAATGCGGGCGAGGACGGTCGGGGCTTCGCGGTCGTCGCCGATGAAGTGAAGCAACTGGCCACGGAGACGGAGAAAAACGCCGACAAGATCACTACTCAGATTGAGCGGGTCCAGACACAGACCGAGGAGACAGTCGACGCAATCGAGCAGACGAACGGGGAGTTAACCAGAGGGCTCACCCAAGTAGAGCAAGTACTCGACGCGCTTTCGAGTATCGAGGCGCTGGTCACGGACGTCTCAGCGGGAATCGATGAGATCGCCACGGCGAACGACGGCCAAGCTCAGGCGGTCGAAGAACTTCTCACTATGCTCGAGGACGTCCAGACACAGGCGGAAGCGGCTCGTGAGGCCAGCCAGCACATCGTCGATCAGGGGGCTCAACAACGAAGCGCAGTCGATCAGCTCGTACAAACGGTCGGCAAGCTCACCGACGAAGAGATACAGGCGACCGAGTGACAGTGTGACGGGAGTGTGAGTAGAGAGGAATGACAGTTGTAACGACATGCTATTTCTGCCGGAGTCGGCTCACGACGTGCCACAAGATATCTTCCTGATGTCGAAATCACCCCCGTAGCTTCCTATGATGTCCACGGATGAGGCCAGTCTCAGTCGATCACATTGGGTTAGAGTAAGCGTCTGCTTGGAGAGGATGTGCAGTC
>JBDGPY010000026.1:0-38876 GCA_042219425.1 Haloarcula sp.
GTGATGACCGTGTAGATCGCGAGCTTTCGAGAGAGGTCTTCCGGGTCTACCTCGTCGCCATCATCGTCGCTGCTCGACCAGGACCACGTCGTGGGTTCCTTGTCGTCGTAGCGCCAGTCAGTTTCGGGGATACCCGACACCGAGAAAATCGGGTTCACGCCCTTCCGGCCTTTCACGTCCTCGTAGAAGGTGGCTTCTTTCAGCCCCTCTCATGTTCGGACTGGTGCTTTCCGAGGGTTTCCGCATCGTCCCATACTGATAGTCACAGCGACCCGTCCCCACTTGTAACGAAATACCCGACCGTTTCACCGCGCCTCGGAGAATAGTGTCAACTTTTATACTTGTATTTAAGCAGAACTTATTAATTGAACTATGATTATGGCACAGGAAGGAACCGTTCTCGTTCAGCCGAACAGACGTTCACATAAGGCATCGGAGTGCGAGCGAATAGATCTTCGCCCCCAGTATCAGATCAATCGGCACACACCTTCGTTCGGGATCGGAACCACGTGGTTGCTTCAGTTTCAAGTGGCCAATATTTCAGTTCCACCACGGTTTGCGAGCCTTCTGAGGCCAGTGAGCATAACCACTGTTCACCCAAATAGCGACCGCCGACAACACCGAGCTCATCGGCCGTTTCGAGGAGTTCTACCGCAACAAGATCGGTGAGGTCGCCCAAAAAATACCCGAATGACAAGCGGTCGCTGTACGTCGATTGGGACGACCTCTACCGCTTCGATCCGGGCGCAGACGAACCACGGCCAGCCTGTCCTGAAGGTGACCAGCGGGATGACACCAATCGATACTCAGTCCCTGAATGCTACAGACACCTGTCGAGCGGTCGTAGCCGAGCATGAAAATCTTCGCGCCCGAACACACCCCGGATCGTGCGCGGTGAACGTGCGGACTGCGACGTCACTGTCCACGGTGGGGCGGGGAACTCGCGCTGATTTTCGTTTAGACCACCCCAAGTCGTCGGAAGAACGCGACCTGCCTGTACATCCTGCAGCCGATGCAGTAGTCGCCAACGCCGCCGATAGCGGCCATGATCGCATGAACAAGGGCCACAGTGTAGCCCACCAGTGTGAGCGTCGGGAGACCAGTCACAGGAGCCCCAAACAGCAGTATTGTCGCGAAAGTGCTCATGCCCGCGCCCATCACTTTTGCAAATCGATGGGGTGCCGCCGGTTCAGTTTCTTCGGGTTGCCCGACCAGAGGGAGCATCCCCTGCCGCCAGAGAAAGCCATAGAAAGTAAGCTGCCACCCCGACAGCACCGCTGTAGTCAGGATTACAGCGATGGCTAAGATGAATAACGGCTCTTGTAGGCCAATTCCAAGCAGGAGGACCGTCATCGTGATGGTCTGCCCAAACCGCGGTGCACGCGGGTCGATCATCGTTACATCCGCGGTCCCCCCGACTGTGGACTCCGGTTCGGCGTCAGACTTTCCCATGGTATATTGTAGCATGGGTTGCGTCTAAACGGTAGTGCCGGTTATAGCCGGTGACCCCACCAGAAAACGCTATCAGATTGCCGTTCAATCCAGGCCGGGACCGTCACCGCCGCAGAAAGCCAATATCGGAGACGAGGTACTGTCAGCGATCCGTGCCAGAGCGTGATCGGCTTATCCCATTGATCTGGTGCGTGGCCGTGTCTTGCGGAATTTCTCCGCTGTGTCCATCTCCGTGACGAGGCGAACGAAGTTCTCGGTGTTCGCAATCAGGGTGTTCTGCGCTTTTCTGAGGTGTTCCTCATAGGTCGATCTGGCAACGTTCGTCTGTTGGGCTAATTCCTCGATTGAGGCACCGCGGGGTTGCTCGAAGTAGTCGTTATCGAGTGCGATGCGAAGCGCGTCCATCTGGCGGGCAGTGAGTCCGTCAAACAGGGAATCCAGCGATGTGAAGAGGCTGTGCGGAACCCGCTGTATGTCCGCTGCCTTCGTCGACAGCACCTCGATGTCCCGGTCGTCGTCGAGATCCTGGAGGAGGGCCCGAACGTCGTTGTCAGCGAACGCGGTGACTGTGTAGTGTTCCCACCCCTGGTGGTAGATCGTCGGCGGTACGTACAGACAGTTGTGCGCCTCGAAGGACGAGATGAGCGAGTCGTCGAGCGAACAGAGACACGACCGGACGACTGCGTACAGGTTCGAATCATCGTTCGCTTCATAGAGAACGCTTCCGAGGTCCGCAACTGCTTCTGTTAGCTCATCTGTCGGGGAACGCGGCGCGGACACTTCCAAGATCTGGTGTTCGTTCATGAACCACTCACGGATCGTGAGATCGGGGTAGCGTTCCGACACGGTCCGGTATGGACACTCGTGTTTGACCTTGAACGAGGCCTGATACAGGCTCATTACTGGGGAAATACACACTCACGCTTCATAGAGATATTGCCGGTTATAACCGGCTCAACCATCATGTTGATCCGGACCCGAGTAACCAGCATGGCAAGCATCAGCGCCAAGGAAGTCACCGAGCGAACCCGGAAGGGGGACGAGAACCTGCACCTCCTCGATATCCGCCATGCTGACGAGTTCGACGACTGGCACATGCCGGACAGCGAGAACGTTGCTGTCTACGACATTTTAAAAGAGAATCCCGAGGAGGCAATGGACGCGTTCCGGGACCTCCCGTCCGACAAGGAGATCGTCACAGTCTGTGGCGTCGGAGTCGTTTCGGCCACCGCGACGGATGTACTCAAGGACATGGGATACGACGCCAAAACACTTGACGACGGCCTTCGCGGATGGAGCCGTGTCCACCACGCAGCCCGGATTTCGGTCGATATTCCCGGCACACTCCTTCAGGTTGCCCGACCGGGGACGGGCTGTCTCTCGTATATTCTGCTCTCCAGGGGTGAAGCTGCCGTCATCGACCCGTCTCAGTACGTCGAGGAGTACCAGCACCATATCGAAGAGCAAGATGCATCGCTTACGGCTGTCCTGGAGACACACACCCACGCCGATCACATCTCGGGGGCTGATTCCCTTGCCGCTGAATACGCCGTTTCCCATTATCTCCATCCTGACGATTCCGGTTCCCTTGAAGAGACGACGCCTCTCAACGACGGGGACGAACTCAGTATTGGCGACACTACGGTCCGCGTCATTCACACGCCAGGCCATACGCCCGGGAGCGTCACGTTCGCCATCGAAGACGAGGTACTGTTGACCGGCGACACGCTCTTTCTTGGCAGTGTCGGCCGGCCCGACCTCGGTGGCGAGACGGAGGAAGACGTTCAACGTCGTGCCGCTCTCCTCTATGACAACCTCCAGCAACTGCTAGACTACCCGGATCACGTGCTCGTCGCGCCCGCACACGATTCAGGGACTCCTGACCCACCGACGACCGCGTCGTTGTCCTCAGTCCGAGACCGAAACGAGCTCCTCGATACGACTCGATCCGCGTTCGTCGATTCCATTACGGACAGTATTCCAGACACACCTCCCAACCACGACCGCATCAAGCGGGTGAACGGCGGCGAAGAATCGGTCGACGCTGCTGAAGCAAAGCAGCTCGAACTCGGCCCGAATCGGTGCGCCGCCGAATAACAGCGGGGAGAACGCATGAGTTCCACCTACAATCAGGGAATTCGAGAACACCTCTCGCAGTTCAGTCTGCACGTCCTGCTGGTCTTTGCCACCGGCCTGACGATCGGCTCCGAGCGGGCGGTCGTGCCAGTGCTTGGCCGGGACGTACTCGGTGTCGAGTCCCTGTTCGTTATCGGATCGTTCGTCGTCAGCTTTGGCTTCGTAAAGGCAGTACTCAATCTGTACGCCGGGAAGTGGGGCGAACAGTACGGACGCAAACCCGTCCTCATCGCTGGATGGACGACCGCCCTCCCGCTTCCAGTAATTCTGATTTTTGCACCGAGCTGGAGCTGGATCACCATCGGGAATATCCTGCTCGGCATCAACCAGGCGTTGACGTGGAGTATGGCGATTAACGCGAAGATCGACCTCGCAGGCCCCGAGCAGCGAGGGCTGGCGGTCGGGATCGACGAATCGTTCGGCTACAGCGGTGTTGCTGTTGGCGCGTGGCTTACGGGAGTGATCGCTGGCCAAACGAGTCTTCGCCCTGAACCGTTCTACTTCCTCGCAGTTGTGGTCGTCCTTGCATTTCTCGTCGCCGTGACGTTGATCAAGGAGACGGTCCAGTACGCACAGGCCGAAGGGAGCGACGCCGACGCTGATGCACACCTTCCGTTCGTCGAGGTGGTGAAGCGGGCGACCTACGGCGATCGGACGTTGTTTGCGGCTGCCCAGGCTGGCCACATCGAGAACTTCGTAGACACGCTGTTCTGGGTCGCAGTCCCGCTCTATCTCACGAGCCAAGGGCTGGGAATCGCGGCTGTGGGCGTGGTCGTGGGCATCCACAGCGCGATGTACTTTCTCCAGATTGCGACGGGCGGGCTTGCAGATCGCATCGGTCGTCGCTTACCGGTTATCGCAGGGATGTTTATCGCCGGGGGTGGTGTCCTTGGCATGGTAGCTGTCGAGGGTTATCTCGCTTGGGCGGCGATGGCCAGCCTGTCTGGCATTGGTATGGCCCTATTGTACCCCAACCTGATGACTGTGCCCGGAGATGCGTGTCACCCGACGTGGCGAGCGTCGGGCATGGGCGTCTACAGGATGTGGCGCGACGCGGGATATGGCGTCGGGGCCATCGTGATCGGCCTTGTGATGCAGGGGATAGCCCTCGAAGCTGCGTTCTATCTTACAGGCGTATTGATGTTCGCGTCCGGCGCGGTCGTCTTTCTGTGGATGGAAGAGACACATCCCGACTTCGGTACTCACACCCCGCCTGCGCCTGGTATCGAGCAGGAGCAGTCAGTTGCTGATAGTTGAATAGCTATTTGGCCAACATTTCAGTTCCACCACGGTTTGCGAACCTTCTTAGGCCAGTGGGCATAACCACTGTCCACCCAAATGGCGACCGCCGATAACACCGAACTCATCGACCGTTTCGAGGAGTTCTACCGCAACTATTATCGCAACGAGATCGGTGAGCTCGCCCAGAAATACCCGAATGACAAGAAGTCGCTGTACGTCGATTGGGACGACCTCTACCGCTTCGACCCGGATCTGGCCGACGACTACCGCACGAAGCCCGAGCAGCTTCAGGAGTACGCCGAGGAGGCGCTTCGCCTCTATGACCTCCCGGTTGATGTCTCCCTCGGGCAGGCCCACGTCCGCGTCCGGAACCTCCCCGATTCGGAGGACATCCGCGCTCTCCGGCACGAACACCACGGGAACCTCGTCGCCGTACAGGGGATCATCCGGAAGGCTACCGACGTTCGCCCGAAGGTCAAAGAAGCGGCGTTCGAGTGCCAGCGCTGTGGCACGCTCACCCGCATCCCACAGACCGCCGGCGAGTTTCAGGAACCCCACGACTGCCAGGGCTGTGAACGCCAGGGCCCCTTCCGGCTGAACACCGACCAGTCGCAGTTCATCGACGCCCAGAAACTCCGCGTGCAGGAGTCCCCGGAGGGACTTCGCGGCGGAGAGACACCCCAATCTATCGACGTCAACATCGAGGACGATATCACCGGTCACGTCACTGCAGGCGATCACGTCCGCGTGACCGGCATCCTCAAACTCGACCAGCGGGGCAACGACAACGAGAAGTCCCCGATGTTCGACATTTATATGGAGGGGGTCAGCGTCGAGATCGAGGACGAGCAGTTCGAGGACATGGAGATTACCGACGCCGACAAGAAGGAGATTGTCGAACTCTCCAACGAATCCGACATCTACGAGAAGATGGTCGGCGCTATCGCTCCCTCGATTTACGGCTACGAGAAGGAGAAGCTCGCGATGATGCTCCAGCTCTTCTCTGGCGTGACGAAGGACCTTCCTGACGGATCGCGGATACGTGGCGACCTCCATATGTTGCTGATAGGAGACCCTGGTACGGGGAAGTGCGTGCACGGCGATACACGGGTTACACTGGCAGACGGGCGCGATCGTCCGATACGTGAAATAGTCGAAGCGAATCTTGACAACCCAAAACCAGTCGACGATGGTGTATGGGACACTGTTGATTTCGATGTTCCGTCACTTCGAACTGATGGGACAATAACGAACCAGACCGCAACGAAGGTCTGGAAGCGAGAGGCACCGGATACGCTGTATCGGATTCAGACCGCGACTGGACGCGAGCTTGACGTGACACCGTCACATCCACTGTTCGTCCAGTCCGATGGGAGATTCCAGCCGAAGAAAGCCGAGGAGTTGACGTGTGGAACGCACATTGCAGTTCCCCGAGCTCTATCGACCGATGGCTGTGACAAACTGGATATCACGTTTCGGAAATCACAGGCACACAACAGAATCGACCTTGCGCTTCCGGAGCAGTGGACTCCCGAGCTGGGACGCCTGATCGGGTATATCGTTGCCGAGGGATACGTCGAACAGCGTGCGGACAACACGGGGTTCGTCTCCATAACGAACACCGACCGCGAAGTGCTCGACGACGCGAAATCTATTCTGGAGGAGCTGAATCTTACCGTTACAGAGCGAGGCGCACATGAGGGGAAGACTGCCCCGGAAATAACGTGTTCTGCTGGCGAGTTCGTGAGTTTCCTCGCGTCGCTGGATGAGACACTGCTCGCACCGTCGGCAGACAAACGTGTTCCACAAGAGATCATGCATGCGAGCGATGATGTGGTCACAGGATTCATCCGAGGCTATATTGAAGGTGAGGGACATGTCTCGGCGTCACAGCGAGAGGTTACCGTCGCCTCCATGAGCAAAGCACTGTTAGAAGATGTCCGGACCATGCTCCTGACGCGGGGCATCACGGCACAGCTACAGCCACGGAACAACGGTAGCTATCGGCTTCGAATCTCCGGCAACTCGTTCGACAACTACGCCGAAAGAGTCGGATTCGTTACCGAGCGAAAAACCGAGGCGTGCCAGCAGTTCGCGGAGATCAATGGAAATACCAATCTCGATATTATCCCTGGAATCGGTGCAGAACTCCGTCAGCTCCGGGAAGCGCTTGGACTAACCCAGTCAGACTGTGGCCTGCCACGGTCGACGTATCAACACTACGAGCGTGGGCGACGAAACCCGAGTCGCGATAGCCTCGCGGTGGTCATCGACGCGTTCCAAGCGCGGTTGGATGAGATGGATAGCGAGTCTCCCGTCGCCGACACGGTAGCTGGCGATGGGGGAGGAGCACTCCGTCAAGATTTGGAAGCACTTACCGCGCTCGTTGACGGCGATATCGCCTGGGACCGAATCGACTCGGTAGAGCCAATCGAACCCAACGAGGAGTGGGTCTACGACCTCGAGATTGCGGGAACACACAATTACCTCACTAATGGAGTTGTCTCACACAACTCCCAGATGTTGTCATATATCGAGAATATTGCGCCCCGTTCTGTGTACACCTCTGGGAAAGGCTCCTCAAGCGCAGGACTGACCGCTGCAGCCGTCCGTGATGACTTCGGCGACGGCCAGCAATGGACGCTCGAAGCGGGTGCGCTCGTGCTTGCTGACCAGGGTATCGCAGCGATCGACGAACTGGATAAGATGAGTTCGGAGGACCGCTCCGCGATGCACGAAGCACTAGAGCAGCAACGTATTAGCGTCTCCAAGGCCGGTATCAATGCAACGCTGAAGAGTCGCTGCTCGCTGCTGGGCGCGGCCAACCCGAAGTATGGTCGATTCGACCAGTACGAACCAATCGGCGAGCAGATCGACCTCGAACCGGCGCTCATCTCACGCTTCGATCTCATCTTCACAGTCACCGACAAACCCGATGAGGAGGCAGACCGCAACCTCGCCGAGCACATCATTCAGACCAACTACGCCGGTGAGTTGCACACACATCGGACGGAAAACCCCACCTCGAACTTCACCGAGGAGGAGGTCGATACAGTCACCGAAGAGGTAGCGCCGACTATCGAGCCAGACCTGCTCCGGAAGTACGTCGCATACGCGAAGCGGAACTGCTTCCCGACGATGACCGAGGAGGCGAAAACACGGATCGAGGACTTCTACGTCGACCTTCGGCTCAAGGGGCAGGACGAGGACGCCCCGGTGCCCGTCACTGCCCGGAAACTGGAGGCGCTGGTTCGACTGGCCGAGGCGTCGGCCCGGATTCGCCTCTCAGATACCGTCAACGAAGCCGACGCCGACCGCGCGGTCGACATCGCCCACTACTGTCTGAAGGAAATCGGGGTTGACCCCGAAACCGGCGAGTTCGATGCCGACGTAGTCGAGACGGGCCAGTCCAAGACCCAGCGCGACCGCATTCAGAACATCAAGGGGATCATCGCCGACATCGAGGATGAGTACGATGAGGGCGCGCCTGCTGACATCGTTATTGAGCGTGCCGAAGAGGTCGGTATCGACGAGACGAAGGCCGAACACGAGATTGACAAGCTCAAGCAGAAAGGCGAGGTGTATGAGCCTCGGACCGACCACCTCCGGACGACCTGACGATGGACCGAATCTCCGCGCTCCGTAACATCGAAGAGGCATTAGCCGAGTTCGAGGCCGGGTCGCGGTCGCTCGCCGATCTCGAACGGGACGTACGTGGGACCCTCCGGACCTATGCGACTGAGTTCGAAGGGGACCTGCAGGCATATCGAGCCAGCGGCGGAGCTGCCGTGGACGGGCTCGTCGTCCTCGCGCCGTCCGAGACAGCGGCTCGCGAGCGCATCCAGGACCTTATCGAGGAGCCGGGCGAGTTCACCATCGCGGCCGTCAAGTAGCCTCCGTCTCGAAGTGCCGACGGACGCTGACGCCGATACCACGGACGTGCCCCAGTGCTGGCTTGTAGTCCCTGTGTGTCCAACGACCGACGGAGGCGCTATATATTCACCACCTTTGTATATTCAATTCAATAAGATTTTATAGTAATAATACCACTATCCACGTCGTGCTACTCGTCGTCACCTACTCCCGGGCGGCACGCAGGGACCTGCGGAACGTCTGTCAGTCCCACGAGAACTGTACCGTTCGGCAGTTCGGGAGAGCAGCGCTGTTTTCGAGGACTGAGTTCGGGGCGTTCCAGGTGCTCCGACTCCGCGAGAAACATGGCCTGGATGTCCAGATCGAGCGCGTCGAGCCGTTCGAGCCATCGGACGTACCGGACCACGTCCGCGAGGCGGCCCAGCGCTACGAGGCGCGTCAGGAACCGGCGACGCCATACGAGCGGTTCGCAGCCGGTCGTGACCTTCCCGACCCGGAACAACTGCAAGGAGTCGACCTGTGAAACTCCGCATCAATGGAGCCACCTACACAGGGGCCGTCGTCGACCTCCGGGCTCGACGTGTCGACGGCGGAGCCATCGCCGCAAGCATCCGGGGTGACCGGAGTCTTCCGGCAGTCACCTGTCCGGATCCGCCGTCCGTGTACGGGTACGCCGGGCACGTTCATCCGGCGATGGGGCTGCGCACGAGAACCGCGCTCGCGGCCGCCGCTCGGTCGCGGGGCCACGAGACGCCACAGGACGACGCTATCGCCAACCGGCAGGTGCGACTGTCCGAGTTCGATCCTTCGCCGCCCGACCTCATTGAGTCAGCCGAGCCGGTGACGGAGTCGACAATCACCGAGCTACGGGAGGCCGTCGCGACACATCGCGGCCGTCTCACTGCCCGTCGGAAAGTCGGTGCAGACCTCGATGGAGCACGGGGTGACTTGGAGGCCGCGGCAACGAAGCTGAGCGAACAGGAGACACAGCGGACCGCCGCCACGGAGACCCGGGAGCTCCGTCGCGAGACAGCGCGTGACTACCGCGATACGCTGGAGAAACGGCGGCGGCTGTCCGACGAACTGGCAAACCTTCGACGGACCGCACGGGCGACACTCGTCGACAGATTCGCCGACGAGTTCGCCGCGGCCGTACAGAGCGTGCCGGGACCGACACCCGACGACCACTTCAATGACGATCCGGTCACGGCTGCCCTGGCCGTACTCCAGATCGCACGGACGCCCGCACCGGTCGTTCTCGAAACATCGCGGTTCGATTCGCCCGCGGCCGCATCGGACTGTCTCAACGCGCCCATCATCCGCTGCTGAGATTTAAATCGGAAGGAAGGGCCACCGTTCGTATGGTTACGTTCGACTGTCGCGCCGAGCGAGTCGACGGCGTGACGCTCGTCACGGCGACTGTCGGCACCGTCGCTGAACCGACGCGAATCACCGTTCGCAACCGCCTTGAAGGGCCAGTGTGGCCGCCACGGCGGGAAGGTGTCCCAGAGGCTGGCTGGGACGAGGCCGGGTTCGACGGCGTCGTCGGGCCGGGAACACACGCGCTCGGCTACGCAACGCCGGCCCAGCCGGCTGACCCCCCGGCCGAACTGACCGCAGCCACGCCGGTTCCAGACGAAACACCGACCGGCGAGCGACTGGATTCGGAGACTGCTGTCCTCCGCGAACTTGGCGACCCGTCGCCGCCTGCGGACGCCGTGCCGGCGGTGATAACCGAGGACGACAGCACTGTGGTTCGAGACGCGGCCAAGGCGACAGGACGGGCCCGACAGCCGGACCAGCCGCTCCCCGACACCGTTTCACAGTGGCTCGACACCATCGCGCACCGCGTGGACCGTGCCGAGCGGCTAGCGGCAGCGGACTCGCTCGCGGAAGCGACCGCGGCAGTCCGTATGGCAGATGGCCTGTCAGGGGTCAAGACGGTCGCCGCGCGGGCCGATACAGACGAGCAGATGCTCCGAGCGCTGGCCCGCCGGGCGGAACGGCTTGCAGATCGACGGGCAGCCGCCACGGTGCCGACCGAAACCCTGTCCCGGCTCGCATGATTCTGGCAGTCACCGGCGGCAAGGGCGGTGTCGGCAAATCGACCATCGCGTACAACCTCGCGGCCGAACTCGACGCGCTCGAACGGCGTGACGGTGAGGAGCAGCCGCCAAGGTCGAGCGCAGGCAGCGTCGTCGTCGACGGCGACCTCGGGATGGCGGACCTGCCGGCAAGTCGCGGCCCTGACCTCCACGACGTTCTCGCAGGCCGTGCCGACCCGCTTGAAGCCATCTGTGAGGACGGCCCCGTGACCATCGTCCCGTGCGGTCGGACGCTGGCCGGCGCTCGCAGCGCCGACGTCCACAGACTCACCGACGTGTTCGGTGCGCTGGAGCGGTCCTATCAATGGGTTGTCGTCGACTCTCCGGCCGGTCTGCACGCCGATGTCGGTCTCCCGCTGGCTGCGGCAGACGCCGCACTACTCGTGACGACAGCAGAGAGTGCGGCTCTCGCCGACGCCCTCCGAGTCCGGGCGCTGGCTCGCGAACTCGACGCCGGACTCTGTCGGGTCGTCCTCAACCGGGCTGGCCCGAGCCCCGCGACGGAAGCCGTTGCAGACCGCTTCGGTGCCCCAGCTATCGCTATCCCGGAGAGCGAGCCGCTGGCTACGGCACAGCTGCATGGACAGCCGCTCAGAGAAACAGCGCCCGGGACGCCAGCCCGTGGCTCACTCGAATCGCTCGCCGAAGCCGTTCACTCCTGTAGCTCGGTGTAAGTCGCGCGGAGCGTGACCGGCGTCACGTCCGCCGCCTCAGCCGCCTGCGCCTGTGTCAGCGCCACGTCCCGCTGTTGCGCCGCTGTATACAGACAGGCTGCCGCGACGCCCGCCGGATTGCGCCCACTAACCAGCCCGCGGCCCTGTGCTTCGTCTACGAGCGCCTCTGCGCGCTGTCGAACCGCCGTCGGCAAGTCAAGCGCCGTCGCGAACCGGGGCACGTATTCACGTGGATCTATCGGCCCCGTCGGTAGCCCAAGGTCCCGGTTCAGTGCGTCGTAGGCCGCTCTGAGTTCCGACTGAGTCGCCCGGGCAACAGTACAGATTTCGTCGACTGTTCTGGCGACACCCTCGGTCCGGCAGGTGGCGTAAATAGCCGCGGCCGCGAACCCCTCCAGCGTCCGGCCCTGCAGGAGATCTTCGTTTTGTGCCGATTCAAATAGCACGCACGCCCGCTCCCGTATAGCATTCGAGAGATCCAGCGAACTGACTATCCGACGGATTTCGGTGAAGGCGTACACCTGATTTCGCTCGCGTTTCGAGCTGATTTGGGCACGGTTGTGCTCACGCCGGAGACGGGCGAGCTGGCGACGTTTTCGTCCTTTCAGGCGCGTCGACCGGCCGATTTCTGTCGATAGCCCACGGTCGTGACGCGACCGCGTCAACGGTGCGCCCGTGCGTGCCCGATTTGTGTCCTCATCGTCGAACGACCGCCACTCCGGTCCCGGATCGATAGCGTCCTCATCGACGACCAGTCCACAGTGGCCACACACCGACTCACAGCCCTGCTGTTTGACCGACCCATCGCACTCCGGACATTGTGTCACTGTCGTGCTCATGTATCGACCTACGGGCTGGTGGGTGGTTAAAAAGCCGATGGCTGGGCGGGTTTCCGGGCGGTTCTGTCCGAATTAACCGGCCGGTTACCGGTAGGTAATACTCCCGGGCAGGCGGCTCGTCTGTCGGGATACCGACAGCATTAAATTACGCCTTGGTTTAGGGAATATCAATGGCGCTGTCGGATATCGCAGCCGGCCTCGAAGTCACGACACAGCAGCGTGACCACGGTGTCGCCGCCGTCGATGAGACGGACGCGCCGCTTCCGGAGCGGCTAGCCCCTGTCGACGATTCCCTCCCGTGTTCGCCGTCTGCAGCAGCGACCGTCGTCGAGGCGTACGCGGCCGGCAAAAGCGTCGGTGACGCAGGCCGTACTGCCGGTGTCGCTCCCGTAACCGCCGCCAAGACACTACACCTCGTCGGCGAGCAGGTGTCACCGGTCGGCCCGCGGGGTCGCGAGATAGTTAGCGACTGGCTCGCCGGAGATCTGTCCCGATGTGACGCCATCGAGCTCACCGGAACAACCGAACGCGAGTTCGCCCTCGCGGTGTATATCGAGACGCACGATCCGCTGCCGGCGGCCCGCGACGCCGTTGAAGGTGCGCTGTCGACGGGAGAACGGGACCCGTTGGGAGAGACGATGAGCGACATCGGCGAGCTGCTGTGAGTCTGTTGTCACAGTGCGCTCGGCGAGGTCGTGAGTGAGCGACATCGGCGAGCTGTTGTGAGTGTGCGGTGCTGGCCTTCTGATAGTGATTCACTCACTGGGGCATCCTTAACACCCATGGCTGCAAAGCCGGGGATATGTCGGCGTCGGAACTGGCAGACCGGGTGTCTGAAGCGCTTGCGGTGGACAGCGAGACGTTCAACGAACAGGCTCGTGAGGAGGCCAAAGCGCTCAAATCGGAGGTTAGTTCCGGGACCTTCGACAATACGGAGGCGATTGTCGGGATGGAGCTGGAGCTGTACGCCGTCAACGAGCAGACCGACGCGCTCCAGCGGGTCCCCCGCCAGCTGCTTGAGCTCATTGGGTTCGAAAAGGAACTCGGGCTGCACAACGCGGAGATGCAGACGAGTCCGCAGCCGCTGAACACCCACGGGCTGGCAGCCCAGCGCAACGAGCTAAAGGCGTCGCTGATGCCGGCCCAGCAGCGTGTACGGAACGAGGGCATTCGCCTCGTCTCTGATGGGATGTGGACCGTTCCACCTGCCGGAGAGACAGCTCAAGAGTACCTCTGTGACGCCGTCGAGCAAAACAGCGTTCGTATCGGGACAAACATGTCAGACTCCGTCCGATACCACACGATGGCCAACTCGGACTATCCCTCGGCGTTCGAGATCAGCGCGCCGAACGCCTCGCTACAGGCCGAGACAGTGATGCCGGAGTCTCTCATCACCTCGATTCAGCCCCACTACCAGATACCCCACGCACCGGACCTGCCGGAGTTCTTCAGCTACGCGCTCCGCATCGCCGCGCCGCTGCTGGCGCTTGGCGTCAACTCTCCGTTCTTCCCACCGGACCTGTACGACGACGTGCCCGACTCGGAAATCGTCGCCGATGCGAACATGGAGAACCGCATCGGCGTCTTCGAATCGGTGCTCAACCCGCCAGATGACGACCCGACGCCGCCGAAGGTCTGCTTCCCGCCGGATTTCGACTCCGTCGACGACGCCATCGACGACATCGTCGAGGACGACACCATCGTCCCCGTGGACCTGCAGTCCGGGACCCGCTTCGACGACGACTTCGCCCACTTCCGGCACAAGCATGGCTCGTACTGGCGATGGGTCAGGCCGGTGTTTGAGGGCGCAACGCGGTCGGCGGCCAACGCCCGAATCGAGTTTCGCCCGCTGGCCGCACAGCCAACCGTCGACGACGCCATCGGTTTCGAGGCCGTCTTTGCCGGGCTGATGGAGAGCCTCCCACGGCTCGAACACCCCATCTGGTCACAGGACTGGGACACGGCAAAGCGGAACTTCTACACCGCTGCTCGAAACGGGCTCCGGGCGGAAATTGAGTGGATAACCGCCGACGGGGCAACGACGACCAGCACTGACGAAATATATGGCGAACTGTTCGAGCACGCACGCGAGGGTCTCGAACAGCGCGGGCTCTCAACGAAGGAGGCCCACAGCTACATCCGACCGCTACAGGAGCGCGTCGACCGACGGCTCACGCCTGCACGCTGGAAGCACGACTACGTCCACCGTCGCGTCGAGGAGAACGTCCCGCTGGCCGAGGCCATCTGGGGGATGCAGGCCACCTACATCCGCCACCAAGAGGAGACGCTGCTGGACGGCAGCTTTGTCGACTGGTTCGAGTAGTGCCGCTTAGTCGCTGGTGGCCAGCTCCGGGGCCCCAGCTTCCGCCGCCGCGACACCCGCGTACGCGACGGTCTGTTCGCCGAGGTTTTCAACGCGCTCGATGATGTCATCGTCGGCGATCCCACCGTCCTCGAAGGCCGCCCACGAGTTCGGGATAGCAACGTCCTGCGGGAGCGGCCAGCCTTTCAACTCCAGTACGGAGGCGCGGAGATGCTCCAGTGCGGGCGTCGGAAACCCGCCGCCGGCCACAGCGAGAATGCCGACAGTCGTCCCCTCGACATCGTCGATACTGCAGTAGTCAAGCGCCGTCTTCAGCGGCGAGGCGATGGTGCCGTGATACAGCGGAGTTCCGAGGACTGCGGCGTCCGCGTCGCTGACACGGGCAGCCAGTTCCGGACCATCTCCCGTCGCGGCTCCGTCCGCGTCCGGGTCAAATAGCGGGAGGTCCCATTCCCGCAGGTCAAGGTGTTCCGTGGTCGCGCCGACGTCGGCAGCCGCATCAAGGGCGCGTTGAACGGCGATTCTGGTTCCGCTGTCGTCGCGAAGACTTCCACTAATACCGATGACGTGTGGCGTGTCATTCATCGTGTACCCGATACTGGGACCCATAGATTAGTAAATATTCTGAGAAGTGAGTTTCAGTACTGGATCTGACAGGTCGTCGCAGGACCAGACGTTTTGTAGCAACCTGTTGAATCAGTGGCTATGCCCAGCGACGAAGACGGCGGCGCGGACGCACAGCGAACACCGACGGACGCGTTTGCGCTGTTCAGCCACGAACTCCGCGTGGAGATTCTGGACACCCTCTGGGCCGCTGACCGCCACGCGCTACCGTACTCGGAAATCAAGCGACGGGTCGGCGAACGCGACAGCGGGAAATTCAACTACCATCTCTCGAAACTGGTCGGCCAGTTCGTCGGGACGGACGGCGAAGAGTACGAACTGCTGTATCCGGGCCACCGTGTTATCGACGCGATCCACAGCGGCGTACTCCACCAGACCGGCGACGTGGACCCGGTATCGCTCGGCACGGACTGTCGGCACTGTGGCGAAGCGCTGACGTTCACTCTCGAAGAGTACATCGGCCACGTCGGCTGTCTGGCCTGTGACGACACCGTCGTCGCGTTTCCGTTCGACCCCGGCGGCGTCAGCGGCCGCGACGACGAGGAGATCGCTACGGCCTTTGACCGGCGAACACGACTGTTCTGGCACTTCGCCCTCGCCAGCGTCTGTCCTGTCTGTGCGGGCGTTGTCAGTGCTGGGCTCACGACGGAGACCGGGCCGGAGCTTGACTCGCACTACGCGACCGACCACCCGGTGATGCTCAATATCGACTGCCGGCAGTGTAGCTTCTACAACTACCCGCCCGCTGGGGTCGTCGCACTCTACCATCCCGCGGTCGCCGGGTGGCTCTACGACCATGGCGTCGACCTCCGGAAAACCCGCGTATGGAACCTCGATTTTGTCGTCGACCCGACACAGACGACGGTCCGAAACCAGAACCCGTGGGACATCGCCGTTACGGTGACGGCACCCGCTGAACGGCTCCGGGTCACCTTCGACGGGACCCTTTCTGTCACGGCGCTCGAACGACTGCCAGCCGATGGCGACGGGCGCTTGTGAAATTGATTTCACCCGGTAAGGTTTCACCGGGATGTCTACTGGATATGCGTATGGTTCCCACCGTCACCTCCGCAACGCTGTCAGTTCGGCAGCGCTTGGCGGCCTTGCAGGCTGTACCGCACCGGACGTACTGGGTGATAACGACGATAGACGCGAGTACACGCTCACTGTCGAGACAGCGGTAAACGGGCAGCTGTGGTACGGCGAGTCACTGTACCGGTAGGGCTATACACCGGCGACGCCGACGGAGCGTAGCGGACTACGGCTCGTCTTCGTCCTCCTTGTCGCCCGTTTCCTCGGCAGCTTCTTCGCTCATCTCGTCCTCGTGTTCGTCTTCACCCTCAGCGAACTCGACTTCCGCTTCCAGTTCGATCTCGACGCCGCTGCCCTCCAGTTCGGCTTCAAACTCTGTGGCGTCTTCGACGTCCACTTCCAGCTCTTCTGTGTCTATTTCAACTTCGACTTCCACATTGACGGTTACGTCGTCGCTGTCCATACCGACACTCAAACCGGCTGGCACAATTCTGTTTTGCATCCGGCAGACATCGGGCAACTTCGACATCGCTATGTGTATGAGCCGACGACCAGGTGCTATGTGTGACCCCGTGGACGTGACCGTCAACACCGACGACGAGTCTGAGTCAGTCCGAATCCACGACAACGACGGCGAAGTCAAAGCCGGTGGCGCGTCCGTCCGGTTCAGTTTTTCCGAAACTAGCGAGGTTGAACAGCAGGCCACGGACGACGATGGAGAGTCAACTGACGACAGCGACGACCCGCGACACATCGTCGCCCTCGATACGGTTCCGACCGACAGCACGCTCGTGTTCGAGGCACTGGACGGCCGTCGCGGCGTCAACTGCATCCTCCACCGCTCAGGCAACGCCGCCGTGGCCTGGCGCAACTCTTGCCCCCACCAGCCTGAGGTCCCACTCGATCCGGGTCGTGGCGCTATCGTCAGAGGCGACCAACTGGTCTGTCACAAGCACGGCGCGCAGTTCGAGCCCGAGGACGGCGTCTGCACGCACGGCCCCTGCGCCGGCGACGTGCTCGACAGTATCGAGGTATCGGTCCAGGACGGCGACGTGTATCTCACCGACGAGCGGTTCGAGCGGGCCCAGCAGCGCTAACGCGCTCCAGGAGAGCCGCTGGTTTTGTTTTTCTCCGGAGCTGGAACGGTCAGTCGTCGGCAGCGGCTGGATCGCCCATCGTTCGGACATCAGCGTCGCGCCACGTTCCCCGGAGGAACCAGACCGTTGCGATAATGGCTGCCAGCACGTTCGAGACGGCAAAAGCGAGCCAGATTCCCTGTTCAGCCAGCGAGTAAGTGAAGATATCGACAGCCTGCGGGCCAAGCCACGCCGGGATGGTCACAGATCGGGAGGCGACCCATGCGACCGGCAAGCGGATGACCCCAAGCATCGTGACGGCAAGCACCGCTGAAGTGAGCGTTTTGCCGGCTCCGCGGAACCCGCCGGAGTAGGCCCGGACAATGCCGATAAAGCCGAAGGTCGGCGCAACCCACTGGAGGAACTCGGCCCCAATGCGGACGACCTCGGGGTCGTTGCTGAACACACTGACGACGGTCGGCGCGGCAAAGATGGTGACCACACCAAGCAGCGTAAGAATAGCGAACGACACCTTCGAAGCGAAGTGATTGGCCGCCGCCGCCCGGTCGGGCCGCTCGGCTCCGAGGTTCTGTCCAGTCATCGTCTCGACGCCGCGGTCCATCGCGATGGCAGGCATGAACACCAGCGAGAACACGCGGGTGCCGACGCCGAAGGCAGCGACGACCGTCACCGAGAACGTCCCGACAATGAACAGCATGGCGTTGACCGACAGCGCCCGCCCGGTTCCCTCGACAGAGGCCGGGATACCCAACCGGAGAAGTTTCCGGAGGTACTCCAGGTCTGGTGACATATCGCTCAGATGAATCCGAACGCCACGCGTGCCCGACAGCAGGATACCGATACCGACGACAAGCGCCATACTACGGGAGATGATGGTCGCGACAGCCGCACCGACAACGCCCATCTCAGGGAGCGGTCCCACCCCGAAGATGAAGAACGGGTCGATGACGATGTTCAACACGACCGTCCCGAACATCACCAGCATCGGTGTGATGGTATCGCCGGCCCCGCGCATCAGCGAGATGAACACGAAGAAGCCGAACATCGCTGTCAGCCCGAGCGAGACGACCTGCAGATATCCAGTCGCGCCCGGGAGTACCTCGCTGGATGCGCCCAGCAGTGACAGGAAGTCTTCAACGAAGAAGAAGCCGGTCACGCCGAGCAGAACAGAGCCGAACAGCGCGAACGTCATGGTCTGCGAGGCGGCGTACTCGGCCTCCCGGTGCTCCCCTGCCCCGGTGTGCTGGGCGACCAGAACGCTCCCGGCCACCGACAGCCCCATTCCGAGCGAGATGAGCAGGAATATCATCGGGAAGGCAAAGGAGATGGCCGCCAGCGCCGTCGTGGAGTACTGGCCTAGCCAGAACGTGTCGGCGAGGTTGTACGCCACCTGCAACAGGTTGGTGATGACGATGGGAAAGGAGAGGAACAGCAGGGGTTTACCGATGTCGCCGCTTGTCAGTTCGAGTTCTTCCTGGCCTTTGAACAGGCCGCTCAGTCGCGTACCGAGACGTCTCAGGCGGTCCCGGTTGCTCACGCCTCAACCTCCCGCTGTCCGTCCAGTAGATGCGTCTCGACGTACTCGGTGAGCATCCGCTGGGTACACTCGACCGGGCGACCGGTCGTGATACGCTCGATCGCAGCCCCGTTCAGCATCGTGACGATGAACTGAGCTGTCTCCTCGGCATCGAGATCAGGCTTGAACGTCCCGTCAGCGATACCGTCCTCAAGGATGGTGGTGAGTTCGGCTGCCAGGTAGTCGTCGAACTCCGTGAGTCGCTCGCGAAAGCCCGGTTCGTAGGGAGCATGGGCCCGGATCTCTAGAATTGCCGTCCCGAACTCTTCGCTCCCATCATCCGGTTTATCCAGCACTGAGTCGATAAGTGTGAGCAGACGCTCATGTGGATTCTCGCCGTCGGGGTCTTCGGTCCGCTCGACGAACCCGTCATAGAGGTACTCAAGGAACGCACAGAGGAGGTCATGCTTGCTGTCGTAGTGATAGTGGAGTGCGGCCTTGCTCTTGTCTGACTCATCAGCAATATCTTGCATTGTCAGGTCGGCATAACCGTAGGTACACAACGCACAGTACGTTGCCTCCATAATATCGTCAGCCGTATCGCCGTCCTTCATTACATGAAGCTAACTGACTGGTCAGTCAAGTATCTATCGGAATTTACACAGGATTGGGTCGCGCGCGAAACCTGTCGGTGTGAGACAATTTAAAACGACCGCAGAACGAGCGGGTTACTACTCTTTCAGGTCGAGGTCAAACTGCTCGTGTTCACTGGCGGCGTTGAGCACGACAGATGTGTTCGACTCCTTAATCTCGGGATCGGTGAGCAGTTTCTTAATCTGGGCGTTCATCCCGTCGGTGTCGGTGAACTTCCCGACGGCGATGATGTCGTAGTCGCCGGTGACCTCGTACACCGAAATCATCTGTTTGTGCTCCTTGAGGCTCTCGGTGACTTCGGGCAGCGAGGAGCCTTCAGCCTTGAGCTGGATGATTGCGGTCACGTCGTAGCCGAGCTTGTCGTAATCAACCTTCGGCGTGTAGCCGTTGATTATACCCTCGTCTTCGAGGTCGGAAAGATGGTTCGAGACGGTCGTTACTGACACGTCAAGATCTTCTCCCAGGCTCCGGAGACTCGCACGTCCATCCCCGAGAAGGGCATTTACCAACTCACGGTCGAGATTTTCGTACGTCATTACATCGGTGAACGTTCCCCAGGGATTAGAATTTTACGAATGTCCAAATGTAAGCGGAAGGTCCGAAACCTTTGCGTAAATCAGCAGGGTTTTAGTAGTAGCACCGCTCCTATCTGGTGTCCAAAGATGACAAGCGAACTCTCAGAGGAGGCACAGGAGGTACTCGACGAGATCGAAGAGAAGAACGTCGACTTCCTGCGGCTCCAGTTCACCGACATCCTCGGTACAATCAAGAACGTATCGATCACAGCAGACCAGGCCGAGAAAGCGTTCACAGAGGGAATCTATTTCGACGGGTCCTCTATCAACGGCTTCGTCCGGATTCAGGAGTCCGACATGCGCCTCGATCCGGACCCCTCGACGTTCTCCGTCCTCCCGTGGAGAGAAAACGTCGAAGGCGGCTCCAGTGCTCGCCTCATCTGTGACGTCATCGATACCACGACCGACAAGCCGTTCTCCGGCGACCCGCGTGGCGTCCTGAAGCGTGCGATCGAGCGCGCGAACGAGATGGGCTATACGGTCAACGCCGCCCCCGAGCCAGAATTCTTCCTGTTCGAGGAAGACGAAGAGGGCCGTGCGACGACCAAGACAAACGACGCCGGTGGCTACTTCGACCTCGCGCCGAAGGACCTCGCTAGCGATGTCCGCCGTGATATCATCTACGGTCTGGAGGACATGGGTTTCGACATCGAAGCCTCCCACCACGAGGTCGCTGAGGGTCAGCACGAGATCAACTTCACGTACGACGACGCGCTCTCGACGGCTGACAACGTCGCAACCTTCCGGTCTGTCGTTCGCGCCATTGCGGCCGAGCACGACCTGCACGCGACGTTCATGCCAAAGCCCATCCCGAAGATCAACGGCTCCGGGATGCACACGCACCTCTCGTTGTTCACCGAGGACGGCGAGAACGCGTTCCACGACGAGGACGACGAGTTCAATCTCTCCGAGACGGCCAAGAGCTTCACCGCCGGGATCCTCGAGCACGCGCCGGCCATCACGGCCATCTCGAACCCGACCGTGAACTCCTACAAGCGACTGGTCCCTGGCTACGAGGCACCTGTCTACGTCGCCTGGTCCGACCGCAACCGCTCGGCGCTCATCCGCAAGCCGGCCGCCCGCACGCCGGCCGCCAGCCGGATCGAGGCTCGCTTCCCCGACCCATCGTGTAACCCGTACCTCGCCTTCGCCGCACTCATCCACGCCGGTCTCGACGGTGTCGAGCAGGATCTCGAGTGCGACGATCCTGTTCGCGAGAACATCTACGAGTTCGACGAGGAGAAGCGCGAGGAGTACGGCATCACAACGCTGCCGTCGAACCTTGGCGAAGCCGTCGACGCACTCGAAGAAGACGAGGTCATCCAGGACGCCCTGGGCGAGCACGTCTACGAGAACTTCGTCGAGGCCAAGACGCAAGAGCACAAGGAGTACCTGGTCGACGTCTCCGACTGGGAACTCGACCGCTACCTCGAGAAGTTCTAGGCGGCACCTGATTCAGTATTTTTTTGCGAGGCGCTCACCAGCCAGCGGCAGCGCCAGCAGCAGTCCAGTGCCAAGCGCTGCCAGAAGCGTGACGATGGGTGGTGTCGGATCAAGACCGAACGTTACCCCCAAAAGAGTACCGGTCGTCACGAGGCCAAGCAGCGCCGTGAGCGTGACGCCACGACGCGTCGGCTCCGGGATGCTGTCGCCGAGGAGCGACCAGACCACAGTGCCGCCGACTGCGACCCCCAGTGCCCCAGCGATGTCGCGGGAGACGCCGGCAATGAGCAGTCCAGCTACAGCGACGATGGCGGCGAGCCCGAACACCCGGTCAGGCGTTTTGAGTACACCTAGCGAGAGCGCGAGGAACGTCCCCGCGATGGCAAAGCCCGCGAGTACGTCGGCGAGGTAGTGAACACCGAGCACGAGCCGAGAGATCCCGATGAGGCCGATGAGAGCGGCGGCAACCGCGATGCGCGTGCGGCGCGTTCCGACCCGGAGCGCCCACGCGAACCCCCCCAACACGAGAACGGAGACGGTGGCATGGCCGCTGGGGAAGCCGTACCCCTCACCGGTCGCCATCGACTCGTAGACCCCGTGGAACGCCACCGGCAGCAGTTCAACGTAGGTCGCCGTGCCCGCGCCCGGTGGGCGCGGCAGTGCGAACACCGGCTTCAGCGAGACGACAAGCGCGACCGCGCCAGCGAGCAGCGCGACCAGCATCGCCGTCCGGTCGCGGGTGAGGCCCTGACCCAGCCTCGGCGTCCACGGCCCCAACCAGTAGAGGAGTGTACACACCGAGAACGTGAACCAGAAGTCGCCCAGCTGAGTTAGAATCGCGAACAGGATGACGACTGCGCCGGGCAGTTCCGACAGCACCTCCGTCACGCCGACAGCCCGCATCACTGTCGCCAGTCACGGACGCGGTCCACGAGCCGCCCAGGAAGCCCGGTCGCGGTGAGCGTGAGACCGACCGCGATCATGACGGCATAGAGGCCAAGTGTCGACAGCCAGATGACAAGCAACGCCAGAACTGCCCACAGGCCAGACAGGTAGTAGAACGCGCCAAGCGTCATTATTGTGCCGTACAGCAAGACGATATAGGGGCCCCACTGGCGAGCGTGGCCGCGTCGCATCCGGCGGCGGACGTACTGTTTCAGGTCCGACTTCACCTCGTCCCGGTGGAGCGTCCGGTCCTCTACGTCGTCGCGGAACGATTCGAACTCTTCGCGAAGCGCCCTGAGTTCTTCATCTGTCAGCTCGTCGGTGTCTTCTCCGGGAGCGTCGGCACCGGCTGGCGGCGGTGTGTCGGTCTCGTCAGCGTCCTCACTCATCGCTTTGCCGGACCGTTGGCGCGATACCTGTTGTAGTTGCCGATCCGCGAGCGCCGCGTTAAGCGCCGCCCCTACGATCAGAACCTGCCCGGCAAAGTAGAACCATGTCACGAGCAAGAGGACCGCGCCGATAACGCCGTACACCTGATAGGGGTCCGCTTGGGACGCGTACACGTTGAATCCTGTTCCGAGCAGTGTCCACCCAACGCCCGCGAACACCGCGCCGGGGGCGGCACTCCGGATCGTCATCTCCCTGTCGGGGAACAGGTAGTATAGCGGGAGGAACGTGACCGAGAGGACGGGGACAAGCGCGAGCCCACCGAGCGCGACCTGGACACCCAGAACCGTTCCAAAAGTCCCGATGACACTGAGTCCGATCAGCGCGATGCCGATACCGAACATGGCGGACAGCCCGTCGATGAGTTCGCCGAGCAGCGAGTCAGTGCCGCCCGTGCCGTAGACGCGACTGAAGGCCGTATCCAGCCCGCGGAATACTTTGAGCGCGCTCCACAGCATGATGACGACACCGAGGACAGTCGCGCCGCCGCGGCCGGCCCCGCTGGTTAGCGCGTCCGCAAGCAGTGTCGACGCTGTCGGCGAGAGCACGTCTCCCACGGCCGTCACGATGCTGTTGGCAAAGACCTCCCCGCCCACCAGCGTGCCGACAACCAGCGTCAGCAGCAACAGCGGCAGGAGCGAGACGAACATGTAGTAGGCAATGCCAGCAGCGAGGAAGGAGACCTCCGTCTCTCGGACAGTGCGGACGACGTGCCGAGCGATGGAGACAGCGCGTGTGCGATCCACGCGAGTACATCGGGGCGGAGCCACAAATATACTGTCGGCTGGTTGACGACAATATACTGCCGGCCGATTGACAACAGGCAGGAATACCACTCATCGACAGCACACGTCAATCATCTAGCGCCGCATCGGGCCGATAGGACCTGCTCACGACTCGCCACGTCCCGGAGCGGAAACGGTAGTAGGTCACGGCCGCGGGAACAGCTGTCTCGACCATGAGCGAGGCGTACAGCGCGAGTTCGTCCAGCGGTGTCACGACCCCGATTGCCGCCACCGGGAGGGCAAACAGGTACATCCCGGCCAGTTGGGAGTACAGCGGCCAGCGCGTGTCGCCGCTGGCCCGGAGCGGGCCGGTGGAGCCACCGTCGACACCACGGAACACGACGCTAGCACACGCGACGGCGACGAACACCGTCACGAGTGGGAGCACCGCAGGATCCGAGACGAACAGGCGGGCAATACCACGCGAGAACGGGAGCAGCGACGCCGCGACGACGAGGTACACGCCGATACTTAGCCGGAGAATCGTCTGCGCCCAGACGGTCGCCTCGGCCTCGTCGCCATTGCCGAGGGCCTGCCCGACAAGGCTGCTGGACGCGAGGCTCAGACCCCAGTTCGGCGTGTCAAGCAGCGCCCGGACGCGAAGCGCCACGACGTAGGCCGACACCACGCTCGGCCCGAACAGCCCGACGATGAACAGTCGGGGGAACTGCGCGCCGGTCCGCGCGAGATTGGCCCCCACCAGCGGAGCCCCGGTCTCCGCGAGGTCCCGCGCCAGCCCCCGGTCGAGGAACGGCCGCGACACCGAAATCCGGACCGGGAACGAACCGATGACCGGGAGCCCACCGCGGACCAGTCCGACGGCGAATCCGACCGTGACGAGCACGCTCGCGACGACCGTTCCCAGCGCCGCGCCGACGACACCGAGCCCGAACCCGAAGATGAAGACGGCGTTCAGCGCGATGTTGACGACCGCGCCGCCGGCCCGCAACAGCATCGGCGACCAGGCGTCGTCGGCCCCGACGAGCGTCCGACTCCCGATGAGGTTCAGCGCGGCGAAGGGGACGCCGAGGGCGACGATGCGCAGGTATCGCACCCCGTCGCCGACGGCCTCAGGTCCCGTTCCGACAAGATCGATGAGCAGGCTCGGGATGGCCCAGTACGCCGCCGCGAGCGGAATTGTCAGCCCGAGAACAATGGCACAGCTAGTCCACACGGTGACTGCCAGCTCCTCGTCGGCGTCGGCCCCGTAGCGCTGGGACACCATCCCGATGGTCCCCCCGGCGACGCCGCCGCCCAGTGCGAACACAAGTTCCCAGAACGGGGCGGCGAAGCCGATGCCGGCGATGGCCGTCGGGCCGAGCGCCAGCCCGACCATCGCCACGTCGACCGTCGACTTCGACATCCGAGCGATCCCGGTGACGATCCGAGGCCAGGACAGATCCGTCGCTCGGCGGACCCGCTCGCGCTCAACGAGGTCGAACCGCGTGAGCAAGCCGCCGATGAACAGCAGGAGACCACGGACCGGATTGTACGTGGAGGGCACGTGTTCGCCACCGCTTCGCAGCCGAGCCCGAAAGGCGTTAAGAAAGAGGAACGGCCCTCACAGGGTTTATACACCGCCGCGGCAACGACCGGATATGGATACGGAAGCGGCCATCCGGCACGGGACAATGCGGGTAACAGCGCTGTTACTTGTCGCGGCTGCGCTTGCTATCGGCTTCGGTGTTGCTGGTATCGGCGCGTCCCTGCCGCTGGTCGTCGCCCTGCTCGTACTGACGGCTGCGCTGTATGCGACCAGTCCGGACGATGACAGTCTCGACCCTGTCGCCGGCGTCGACGTGGGCGGTATCATCGGATCGCTGTGGCTCGCACCGCTCATCACGGCACTGCCACTGCTAGTTCATTTGTCGGCCACGCCCGGTGAGATGCAGGCCATCGGTGGTCTTCTCGGCCTCGTTGGGATGGCGAACTACTTCCTGCGCCCACTCTACCTGCTGGGCTATGACCTCGTTTCCGCGGTGCGTGACAGTACGGGCCGGGCAAACGGACGGTAGATGTGAGCTGTCGGCAGGACACCAGGGAGTTGCTCGGGACCGCTACTCGGCCGTCGCGTCCCGAATCTCGACGACATCCGCATCCGTCTTGAACGTCGTTCCGCCGTAGTGGCTTCGTGAGGCAGCATATCCGGCAGTCTGGAGCTTCTCGATGAACTCATCCATAGCTTCCGCGCCGCGCCCCCAGCGTTTGCAGAGGCGGTGCTGGTCGTAGTGGGTCGGCGTGTCGAGTTCGTTCGCCAGCGTCGCCAGCAACTCGGTCGCTTCGTCGGCGGTCCCCAGCTCCTCGGTCACGTGCTCGGCAACGGCGTCGGCGAACTCCGGGTCGCAGGTCCGGCCCAGCCAGATGGGGCCGGCCGTCTGGAGGTGCTCGTCACAGACGGGGCAATCCTCGGGCGGGTCGGCGATGAGGCCGTAGTCGTGGTCGCGCCAGAGGCAGTGCTGGCAGTGGTGAACGTAGCCGAGTTCGTCGATGCAGTCGTTTGCGACCTTTGCGCCGTGGTCGAATTCGAGGTAGGTCCGGGCGTAGTGTTTCGTCGCGTGGCTGAGTATCGGCCGGGCAGCGATGTCATAGCGGGCCGCTGTCCGGACCATCGCCGACAGGAGGACACGCATCCCCATCTCGGCGTGGAACTCGGTGTTTCGCGGGACGGTCCCGTACGAGCGGACGCCGCTCTCGAAGTGAGCCCCGCACAGCGGGGCTGTGTCGGTGGCCGTCACACAGAGGAGGTGTTTCGTCCCCTGAACGGCAGCGTCGGCGAAGGGAATCGGCGTTCCAAAGGGGTCCACGTCGACCACGTCGAACGCCTCGGAGTGCATGAGCACGTTTGCGTCGGCCCGGCGGACCGAGGCGTCGAGGTCGTTGCGGTCAAGGTTCTGTTCGCATAGCGCCGTCGCGTCGTCATCGATGTCACACAGCGTCGTCTCCCAGTCGTTGGCCGCCGCGCGGACACCCCGGATGCCACTGGCTGCGGTGGCGTCCAGATACGACGATACGCGGGGGGTTCGGTCGCGGTAGGCCCGGAGTGCCGCCACGGTGATGTCGCGGTTCAGTTCCTGTACGGGGTTGAAAAACACGTCCGCGCCCTTCCCCGCGTCAGGCTGTTCCGGCACCGTGACCGTCACTCGGCCCTCACTGACGCGCATACTGCTCGGTCTGTGCGGGTACCGTTAAGTCGTTCGAACCTGCTCGTTGTCTCTGATACTGTTGGCTGTAACTACGTGAAGAGATTTGCCACCCCGGGGTGGCAAAATTCTTCACTGGCTTACAGCCGACAGTATGAGGGTGTTTGATTTACTGCGACCAGCCAGAAATCCCCTCGCTCCTTTCAGTTCCACCCGATGTCGGCTGTGTGATCGCACTGAGTGCGGTCGGTGGGTCTCCGTAACTTCCAGATTCACGCCGTTTCAGCGACCGTCCGCTCTCGGGGCAGTCGAACGGTCACCGTCGTCCCGTCGCTCGTATCGAACGTGAGGTCACCTTCGAGGGTTGTCGCTGTCCAGCGGACGAGCCAGAGGCCGATGCCACTGCCGTGGTTCAGGTCCGTCTCACGACCCTGTTCGAGAACGTCAAGTTCATGCTCCGGAACGCCGGGGCCGTTGTCGCTGACCGTCAGCACGACATCGTCACCCTCTATCGTCGCCCCGACGGTGACGGCAGGATCTGGAATGTGCTGGAGGGCGTTCTCGACGAGGTTCACGAGCAGTATCTCAAGCAGTGCAGGCTGGGTCGTCAACCGGAGATCGTCAGGTATCTCGACGGTGACCGACCCGTTGTACTCGTCGCAAACAGTCTCGACGGCTTCGACAGCGAGGGCAGCCAGCGAAACGGATTCGAGTTCTGGGTCGTCAGCACCCGCCGCAGAGAGGGTGCGGGCCTTCTGTCCGGATTCGAGCAGGCGGTCGACAGAGCGCTCGATTGTCGCCGCGTAGTCAGCGTGGTCGCCGTCGAGTTCCGTCGCGAGTAACTCCGCCCGGGCCTGAATGACCACACTCTCGTTGCGGACGTTGTGCCTGAGAAAGCGATTAAGAACTTCGAGGCGGCGCTCGCGCCGAATCTCGTCGGTGATGTCCTGGAAGACGACCGTGTATCCCAGCTGTGTGCCAGATTCGTCACGGAGCGCCGTCTGTCGGACTTTGAACTCACGATGACGCCCCTCGTTCTCGATGGATACCTGCGAACTCCCGTCGTCGATTACGATAGTGTCACCGACCAGATAGTCGTTGAGTGGCTGTGTCAACGCTTCGCGCTTGTCGATAGCGAACATCCGCTCAGCGGCCGGGTTGAGGTTTACGACCCGCCCCTGTCTGTCGACGATAGCAACCGGCGTGGCGATGTCGTGGATGGCTGCCCGCTCGCCGGCCCGCCGGGTCGCCGGATGGAACTCGAACATATCGCTCCGGACGAACGCATACAGGTCCAGTGCGACGTGTGGGAGAAACATGAGCGACGTCAGGTTGACCGCCGGGACCGGGCCAATGCCGCCAGCCCACAGCAACACCGCGGCCCCCGGCGGAATCGGGCTCAGGCCGACTGCCAGTGCCTCGCGGCGATACAGCGGGCCGTAGCTGACGACCGTATCGAACACCAGTAAGGTCCCGAAACTGACGAACAGCATCGAGACAATAATCGTGAGCAGACCCACCGGGAGGATGGTGTAGTTGGCTCCGGCGACACCAGCAGTCGGCACGACCTCGAATCCCTGCCAGACCACGGTGTGCAGGGGGTTCGTCACGACGAGTACCGTCTCAGCCAGGGGAATCACCGCTACCGCCCAGTACCATCCGCTTTCCAGCACCGTCGTCCGGCCGGTGTACCCCAGCGCGAACGAGAGGAAACAGAAGCCGATCCAGATGATACCGAGCCACGAGACCATCTCCAGCGCGAGGCGTAACGTCGGACCGAACACCAGAAGCCCCGCGCCGTAGGTAAAGCACCAGATCGTCTGTGTGACAATGGTCACGACGAACCACGGCGCGCCGGGCTTGGCCCAGTACTCGCGAAGCTGGGCCAGCAAGTACAGCGACCCGATTCCCGAGGCCAGCGACCCGATTGCCAGCCACGAGAGATCGGAGACCATGCGCGAAGAAATCCCCACTGCCTGTTTATCCTTCTGGGCACAGTACAATCATTGATAACCGCCCGAGAGTTGCCCTATCGCCTGCGAGTCTCCCGAGGTTCGGCTGCTGAAGCCGACGCCGTTTTGTCACCCCTTTCCGTAGCATGGATGTGACCGCAGTCGAGGAATGGGTCGCCGAACTGAACACTGCTGGGGAGTTGACCCCCGACGCAGTGGCGTCTATCGTCGACACCCACGGCGACCGCGGCCAGCAGGCCATCGAAGCTGTCGGCGAGAGCCGGGTCAAGCAGTACCGCGACTTTACCGTCGTCGTCGGCCACGACGACGAGTATATCGTCGAGGACGGCGGCTGTACCTGTGCCGACAGCGAGTACAACCTCGACGCTGACGATCCCGACCAGCTCTGCTGGCACGCCATCGCCGTTCACGTCGCCCAAGCAATCGATGCCGTCGACGACCACGACATGTGGTACTCAGACGTTCGAGATTTCCTGTAACAACTGTACGGTCCGTCCCGTATCGATCACGCGTCGGTTTCGATGCTGGTAATTTCGAACCGTGCCCCACCCTCCGCACCGTCAGTCACACTGATCTCCCAGCCATGTGCCTCAGCGATCTCAGCAACGATCGGAAGCCCGAATCCAGTGCCTTCCTCCGCGGTTGAGTAGCCGCTCTCGAACACACGATCACGTTTGTCTGCGGAAATACCTGGGCCATCGTCCGCAATATAGAACCCGTTGGGGAGTTCGCCAACCCTGACCGTCGTCTGCTTGCCCCCATGTTCGACTGCGTTCCGAATGAGGTTCTCCAGCAGTTGTTGGAGTCGACCACGATCAGCCCGGATCGCTACGTCGGTGTCGACAACGAGCGTTGCCCCGTCAGTTTCGATGTTCTGCCAGCACGTCTGGATGAGGTCTGCAAGGTTGACCGATCCCATAGCACCGACGCGTTTTCCCTCCCGAGCGAGTGAGAGGAGGTCAGTGATCAGCTCCTCCATCCGGTTGTGAGCACGCGATATCGCATCGAGATGCTCGCTGTCACAGTCGCGTCGTGCCAATTCCAGCTGACCTTCGGCCACGCTCAACGGGTTTTGTAAGTCGTGGGACACGACGCTGGCGAACTCCTCAAGACGGTCATTCTGGCGAGCAATCTCTCGGCTTCGATCCGCACGTACGAGCGCCGCCTCCGCGTTGGCTGCCAGTATCTGTGCCAGCGAAACGTCCGTCTCGGTGAAACTCCCAGTCTCTGTCGAGCCGATATTCATAACACCGTACGCGCCCACCGGTAGAATGATTTCGCTCCGAATCGGAGTCTCCGGGTTATATCGCCCCGGCTCGGTAGAAACATCGTCGAACAGTTTGACCTCCCCTGACTGGAACACATCCCACGAGAGACTTCCGCCGGGTTCGAATACGGGGGGATCACCGATGAGGTCGGTTGCCTCGTCAGTAAGGAATATGGGCTTGAGGACATTCTCGGCATCGTCGTGCAACCAGATCCCATTGACGGACATATCGAGGATGTCATGGGCGGCCTCGGCCGTTATTTCGGCGATCTCTGCGTCAGTTTCGGCTTTGACCAGGGTACGGGTAGCGTTGTGGATTGCCTTGAGCTGTTCTTCGCGTTTCTTGCGCTCGGTGACGTCGACAGAATATCCGAGTAGTCCGATCACAGCGCCGTCTTCGTCGTACCACGGGACTTTCGACGTGAGGAACCACTTGTCCAGTACTTCGTTATATTCTTCTTTGTTGATGATACGTTCGTCGTGGTCGATAACACGCCTGTCGTCAGCGTACGCCTCCTCGGAAAACGCTTGTGTGGCTCCGACTTCGACTTCCGTGTCTGTCCGACCAATCCACCGCTCGGGGTCGTCGACGAGTCCGGAACTCATCCACAGATGACGACCTGCCTCATCCCTGACAAAGAGGTGGATCGGGACGTATTCAAAGAGCGCATCCAGTAATCGCTTCTGACGGGCCAGTTCCTGCTCACGCTCTTTGCGCGCAGTGATGTCGCGACCATTTACGAGAATCCCCTCAATGATGTCGTTGTCAAGGAGATTCCGCATCGTTGCCTCGATCCAACACCAGGACCCGTCAACCCGGCGGAACCGGGCCTCCACAGTCTGTGGTTTGTCCGGTTCAACCTGAAGGGACGCAATCGCGTCGTCGACGGCCTCACGGTCGTCGGGATGTATGTATTCATACCCCTCCTCACCGAGCAACTCCACAGCATCGTACCCGAGTACCCGTCGCACAGAGGGGCTCACATACGTCATCCTGCCTTCCGGATCAGCGATCATGGCAATGTCGTTGGAGGCCTCAACGATTTCTCGGTACCGGGTAAGTTCGCGGTCGCGCTCCCTGTGCGCGGTAATATCATGGAGCTGGCAGTGCATCCGGACGAAATTGCCATCCGCATCACGCTCAATACGTCTATCGAATGATACCACAATCACGTGGCCATCCGCATGTCGTATCTCGAACTCGACATCGGAATCGCCATCCCCGGACTTGAATGCCAAAAACTGCACTTCAAACCGATCTGCGGACTCAGACACAAGAAAATCACCGAACCATTTTCCCTCGGCGTCAGCCCGCTCGTACCCCAAGAGATCGAGCCAGGCGTCATTTACCGTGCGAATCACCCCCTCACCATTCAGCGACTGATACGGATGTGGAGCAAAGTCACCAAGAACCGCTTCGGACGCGAGCGGTGAATCGATATTTGTGGGTCGAGATTCGCGCACCATACGTTTACTACTAAGGCATAGAACATAATCAATCCCCAACACGTAGACCATACTGAACACCGGAGAGATTCCACGGCTTCAGCCGTTGGGGGGAGTTGTCAACACCCTGTCAGGTGTTCATGGCTACCGCTCTATGCACATGTCGACAAAGTTCCGCAGGATTCGCAGCCCCGTTTCGCCCGACTTCTCCGGGTGGAACTGCGTGCCAAAGACGTTGCCGGCGTCGTTGGCGACGATCGAGGCGAAGTCCGTCCCGTAATCTGTCGTCGCGACCGTCGCGCCCTCGTTGTCAGGAACAGCGTAGTACGAGTGGACGAAGTAGGCGTGCTCGCCATCGACGCCTTCGACGAGCGGGTGATCCCGCGTCACGTCGAGTTCGTTCCAGCCCATGTGCGGGACGGTCTGGTCACGGCTGAACCGGACGTTCTTCCCCGGAATGAGATCCAGTCCTTCAGCGTCGCCCTGACCCGCGTGGTCGGCCTCCTCGCTCGTCGTCAGCAGCATCTGCATCCCGAGACAGATGCCAAACAGCGGCGTGCCCGCTTTGGCCTGTTCGACCAGCGCATCGCGGAACGGTCCGGCGTTATCCATCCCCTCGGAGAAGGCTCCGACTCCGGGCAGGACGATGCCGTCGGCCGCGTCGAAATCTGCGGGATCCTCGGAGAGGGAGACGTCCGCGCCGGCGCGTTCCAGCCCGCGCGTGACGCTCCGGAGGTTCCCCAGTCCGTAATCGACGACGACCACGTCCGCCGTCGTCTGTCTGACACTCATATGGTCTCGTATGCGAACAGGGGGTAAGTGACTTCCTGTTCACGCGAACCTTCGAGAAGCGCGCGTCGCAGTCAGCAGCCGACACACGTATTTCGACCCTTCAGATGTAGGGGCACTGAGCGACGGCGCGAGGCGTCTGGGCACGCGACAGTCAAAATTCGCCGAGCCGTGACTGCCCGCTCCGCGCGTCAGTGAACTCCGCAGCGGTCGCAAGTGCCGACTCGAACGTCTCCTGTTGGCTGGGGTCGTACAGCGTCGCCGCTGGATGGACAGAGACAACGACGCGGCGCGGCTGGCCGGCGATAGCCACGTCGAACACGTCGCCCGCTTCGCCGGTGACGGCGACGTCCCGCTCAAGCAAGTGTTCGGCCGGCACTTTTCCGAGCGTGACGACGACTTCGGGGTCAACACGGTCGATTTCCGTCTCCAGATAGTCCCGGCAGTTAGCGAGTTCGCCGCTCCGCGGGTCGCGGTTGTCCGGCGGGCGACAGCGCACGCAGTTGGTGATCCGCACGTCGCTACGGTCGAGTCCCGCATCACGCAACCCGTCATCGAGTACGTCCCCGCTCCGGCCGACGAACGGTTCGCCCTGTTCGTCCTCATTCGCACCGGGGGCTTCCCCGACGAACAACAGGTCCGCATCCGCGGGCCCGACGCCGTTGACGATGCGCGAGCGCGAGTCACAGAGCTCTCCACAGCGCACGCAGCCGACGACTTCCAGGCCCTCCATCTGCTCCATACATCGTCGTTCGCGTCGGGGATTATCAAACGCAGCGATCGGCCGTCGCTGGCTTCGAGACGGCAGTCACTCCATCTCGACGACGCCCCGAGCCGCCAGTCGGGCGACCCGGAGCGGCTCCGGGCGACCACCCTCCGGTGTGAACGCGCGGACGACATCCGCGGCAGTGCGGTCGTCCAGGCCAACGCTCCGGACATACACCGTCTCGTCGTTCACCGTCACCGGTTGGCGCTCTGGCTGTGCGCGGTAGGTTGCCAGGCGGTCCTCGACAGTTTCGGGGTCGTCGAACGCCTCGCGGATGGCCCCTTCCAGACCCGAGGAGGACTCGAAGGTAACCGAGACGACCGGCAGGTCGGCACGGTCGTGGAGGCGCTGGAGGTCGATGATGTTGAACCAGGCTGGGGCGATTCCGGCGACGAGCAGGTAGCGGATGTCCTCGCGGTCGAGGCGGGTAACCATCGCACTGATCGCATCGGTCGCGTCGCTACCACCGACGGTACACGTCCCGAAAACAAAACCGTCAACGACTCGACTGGCGCGGACGACAGCGCCAGCGAGTTGACTGGTTTCACCGCTATACGACTCGGCGATACCGAGAGCCCGTACCCCGGGTTTCACGTGTTCTGGTTGTCTTTGATATCCTCCAGTCTATCGAGCAGTTCGTCATTCGACGCAGTAAACTCGAACTCGATATCGCCCTCGTGAGCGTTTTCTTCAGCATCGAGGCCGTCCTCGTCCTCGAAGTCTGTGTCGTACTCCTGGTTGTCTTGTTCCGATTCGTCGTAGCTCCCGAACCCCATGGTACATGTACATCTATGATGGTCATGTTGAAAAAACACTCGGCGGCCCCGGCGTATTAGGCGTTTAACAGGACTCTCAGTCTACTGAGCGGAGCGATCCCTGTAATGGCAAGACGGACAGCGGACAGTACACTCAAGCAGGCCGCGCCATAGGATTCGTGTATGGACGTTCACACCGTCACCGCTGCTGCCGAGACGTTCACCTGTAACGCGTATCTCGCGACCGGTGAGCAGACGACACTGGTCGACGCCGGCGCGATGGACGGAGTCGTCGACGTGATCGACAATCACACCGACACGCTCGATGCTGTTGTGTTGACTCACCAGCACGGCGACCACGTCCAGCAACTCGACGCTGTCCTCGACGCCTTCGACGCGCCACTGTACGCCTACAACCCGCATCCGCGACGGGATCACGAACTCGTCGATGGCGACACGCTACTGGTCGGCGATGCGGAGTGTGAGGTCGTGTACACGCCGGGCCACGCCAATGACCACGTCTCGCTCGTCTCCGAGACATCGCTGTTCTCGGGCGACGTCGTCGTCCACGACGACGGCGCATTCGACGACGGCTCCTTCGGCCGTACGGACCGCCCAGGCCAGTCCCGCGAGCGCCTCATCGAGAGCATCGAAACCCTGCTGGACCGCATGCCCGACGGGGTCGAGCACATGTACTCGGGCCACGGCGATGTCTTCCACGGCGATGTGCGCGAGGTAGTCGAGCGCGCCCTCGAACGCGCGGCGCGGCGGGAGCCGAAATACCCCGACGAGTAACTGCCATCAGTGTACCGCGCGGCGTGTCTGCACCACGTTCTGCCCGACCACAGTCTCCAGGGACTCGAATACGAGCGGGACGGACGGGGAGCTGTTCGACGGTGATGACTGCCACCGAAACATCGGCGGCAAGCACTGTTGGATGTCCCGCCCTCACAATGGCGGGCGGCTATCAGTTCGGCCGTTCATCGATGCGGTTCGGCGACTACCGAAGCACAACCAAGCGACTGCCTCAGGCGCTGCGAGTCTCTTGTGCTTTCGGGCGCAGGTTGCCGTAGCCACACTTCCGGCACTGCTGGGCGCGCTGGGGGTTACGAGCGTTACAACGCATACAGATCTGCTTGTTCAGAAGTCGGTCGGACGCTTTCTCGAAGCTAGCCATACGCGCCCTTTCCCAGTGCGCGCGGTTAAGTTTTGAGTTTCCGAACGATGGCGAACCCGAAGGCGACAACGATCTAGACCCGAGCCCCGGACTTCCAACCCCGGTCGGTATCGGGACCGAATTCCGGTAACTGCTTGAACGATGAAGGATAACCTACAATACCTGTTGGGTGGTATCTATACACATGCGATGTCAAGCGTGCGGACAGCGCATCGATGACGTGTTAGAGGCCCATGCTCGGCGGGCCTGCCCACACTGTGATGCGCCGCTCCACGAGAAGCCAGCAAAGCCCCAGTAACCACTATTCTTCGGCGAGATAGTCGTCCTGCACGTCGATGACGTCGCTTGAATCCTCGCAGTTCGCGTACCGTTCCAGCGGCTCCTCGTTCAGTTCCAAGAAGGTGTGTCCCCAGGAGAACGTCGAGAGGATGCGCTCGGCGTGGTCGCGCTCGCCGAGAATTGCCAGCGCACCGGCGAAGGCTTCGACAGTATTGAGCTGGAACGGCGTCCCGAAGTTGACCGGATTACCCGCGACGAGGAACGGGAGCGAGCGGTGGACTCCTTCGAGATCGAACGCCTCCTGTTCGGCGGTCTCCCATGAGCAGTCGAGGGCAATCAGGCGGCTGTGGCGAGCGCCGTCACCAGCGGTCGGCCGGTCAGCCGGGGAAAGCGCCTGCTCGGCGAAGGGGTTGAGGACGATGCCGGGCGGCGTCGACCGCGTCGCGCGGTGGAGTTCGGCCTCGTCCATGCGGGCCAGTTTCCGCGCGCTGCATTTGTCGGGGTCGTCGTCGCCCTCGTACCGGACGTGCAGTTCCACACCGGTAGTACCGGACTGGGCGATAAAAGGGGCTCGTTACGCGACCTGTGACACACACTTCCGGGGCACGGGTATCACCTCTCGATACGAGGCAAACACTGTTAAGCACGGACCGAAACACACAATCCGTGCTTTCAGAGGGAGCGGCCGCACCACTGTTCGAGCTTCCCGGGTTGGTCGACGGCGAGCACCAGCAGGTCGCACTATCCGACTATCTCGGCGAAGACGTGGTCATCCTCGCGTTCTATCCAGCGGATTTCAATCCGGCATGTGACGAGACGTCCTGTGATCTCGGCGAGCTCGACCTCTTTACGATGCAGAAGGACGTGACTATCCTGGGTATCAGCCCGGACTCCGTGTACAGCCACCGGGCCTTCGCTGATCGCTACGACCTGAAGGTTCCGCTGCTGTCCGACACCGATCACGATGTCGCCCGCGAGTACGGCATTGATTTCGTTGATGACATCGGTCAACAGCTCATCGAGCGAGCCGTCGTCGTCATCGACCACGACGGCGAGGTTCAGTACGCCTGGAGTACGGACGACCTCCGGCAACTCCCCCACGTCGAAGAAATCAAAGACGCTATCGCTGACACCGGTGGCGACGACACTGCCTTCGCTCGCTACCGGATCGGCCACGCCCACTACATGGAAGGCCGGCGAGTGTTCACTGCAGCGATGAACGACTTCCGAGATTCGGAGTGGATGGTTGCACAGGGCGCTTTCCAGCAGGCCCGCGAGGAGTTCGCGGCCGCCGAGGACCACTTCGACACCGCTGTCCGGTTCGTTGAGGACGAGTCCCTGAAACCGATTTACGAGGGTGCCAAGACCAAGGCGAGTTCGCTGTGGCAGGCCGCCGACTGGCTGACACAGGGCGCACGCGCCTACTCCCGCGGTAGCGGGAAAAAGGGCCAGGAGCTCCGTGACGACGCCGAGCGGCCGCTGGAGATCGCCCGGGGCTACGAGGAACCACCGGACCCAGACGGCCCGTGGCCACCGGGCGCGGAGACGCTGGAGAAAGACGAGTCGGGCAACACACCGGCGTCTCTCCCGAAGGAGGAGGAAGACGCGGACACCACCCTCGGCGTGGACATCGACGACGAAGCCGAGCGGGCCGACGCCGAGTCAGCGGTGGACCGCGACGAGGGCCCCGAACACGAACCGACAACAGCCGCTGGCTCCGGACTGGACTCGAAGACAGCGACAGCACCAGCGGGAGAGGGGGAAGTCACAGCTGTCGATGAGTCCGATATCGAGGAAATACAGGCCGAGCTGGCCGCCAGCGAGGCCGAAGCCGAGTCGACGGACCCGCTCGAATCGGAGCCGACGGCGATGGTCGACGCCCCGCCCGACACAGTCAGTGACGACCCGACTGATGGCGAGCCGAACGGAGAGACACCCGGCAGCGATGTGAACGGAGCAGCAACCAACGGACCGACGACGGACAGGGATTCGGCGGGCGATGCCGACGGCGAGTCGGTCGAACTGGAACTGACAGACCCGATGGCAGACGAGTCTCCCGACGGCGAAACAGACGGCAACGTGGCCGTGGCTGAGAGCAGCTCCGAGCCCGGATCAGAGAGCGACAGAGACGTGCCCGACGAGCGCGAACCGGATACGTGACCCGAGACAGCCGCCTCCGGCGTGCTCAAGCGTACTACGACGCCATTGACGGCGACGATTACGACCGGCTAGCCTCGCTGCTCGCTCCGGACTTCGTTCATGACCGGCCCGACCGGACCATCGACGGCCGAGAGCGCTTCGTGCAGTTCATGCGCGAGGAGCGGCCGCAGACGGACACCACCCATCCGCTGGACGGGCTCTACTGCTCGTACGACGAGGGGTCGGAGCCGACTGACAGCAGCGGCGACACGGAAGAGACGGAGGTCGTCGCGCGCGGCCGCCTGCTCGACGCCGACGGCGAGCGTATCACCAGGTTCGTAGACGTGTTCACGTTCGCCGACGGGGCTATCGAGCGCATCGAGACGTACACGCGCTGACCGACAGCACGCTTTTGGATCTCAGACCTCTGCTGGCAGCGAGAGGCAGACGCCATACGCCGACCCGTCTTCATCCGTCCCGACAAGTTCGTCGACGGTCCACGGAGTCTCAGCAACTGCGGCGCGGAACTGTGCTGGTGTGACCAGCAACAGGTCAGTCCATGGACCGACTCGGCCATCATACTCGACGCGAAACGTGCGGTACGCCACACCGCGTTGGACGGTATGAGCGGCCGTAGTTTCGGGGTCTTCGCGGTCGAGCGTGTCTAGATCGGCGACAAGACAGCCGCCGGGCCGCGTCACGCTCGCCAGTTCCGCCAGGGTGGTCTGGAGATTAGCGAGCGACGTCCCGAGACCGAGTTGCTTGCCGAAGATGACGGCCGTATCGAACCCGTCGCCGGGCGGCCGCCGCAAGTCACCGACTACCGGGCGGGTAACACCCCGCTCGCGGGCGACAGCCACTGCTCCCGGGCTCCGGTCGACCGCGAGTACATCGTGGCCCCAGTTCTGGAGTGCAAGCGCGTGTCTGCCGACACCACAGCCAGCATCAATGACCCGCCCGGAGACATGAGAGAGCAGTGTCCGCTCGATAGGGTGCCATTTGCGCAGGGACTCGAAATAACCCGCCAGATGCGCCTCTGTCAGGTCATCATCGTCGCGACGATACTGGGGCTTCTCAACGAGGTCATCGTGGTAGAAATCCAGTACCATCTGGCCGAAGGCGTCGTCCGGCATATCCATGTCTTTTCAGCAGAAGGACGTAATAGTATATTGAAATATGGTTCCGTGTAGCACATTACATGGGGCGGGGACTGTCGAGACGGAACAAAGGAGTACTCGACAAATCCCGACGATTCCGTTGAGCAGCACGCTCCCCCGCACTCAGTCGAGCGCGACAAAGAGGAGCACAGTCACGAACGCGATAACTGCCTGTCCAAGCGTGGCAACCCAGTTGCTGTACGATGTGACCAGTAGCGAGGCAATG
>JBDGPY010000098.1:0-36835 GCA_042219425.1 Haloarcula sp.
AGGTGGCCGACCGAGCGTGTCGACCCGGGCTCGCTGCCCGGTGCGACCTTCGCATTAGTTCAGAAGACGGGGGAACATATAAATGAATCGTCTCGCACCCGCCCTGTGTAGAACACACACGACGCATACGTAACGTGATGCCGTGGCGCGCGTAACCGCAGGACAGCGACCGGGTGTCTATGATCCAATGAGTCTTCATTCTTTGATTCTGACATGGAGTTCAGTGACTGGGGCTCGGCTAGCCATTATATATCAATTGGGAGGAGAACAAACCTGACGGTAGACAGTCGTAGTATACCAGACGCTATGACGAAACAGGTGTCGGGACACGCAGGAAGACAACAGTCAGAACAGGGGCCAGCGCAGGTCGCGATAGAGAACTATCTCAGGTCGTTGTGAACCAGGACGCGGGTACAGTGGTAAAATTAGGCGGTCAGCGAATCGATGTGGCCTTCGGAACGGAGCTGGTCGGCGTCCTGCCCCTTGTAGCGCCATTCGATGTTGGCCTTCTCGTCTTGCCAGTCCCACGGTTCGGCGAGAACAATATCGTCCTCGTTAATCCAGGTTCGGAACTTCATCCGACCGGGAATCCGACCGAGTCGGGTTTCGCCGTCCTCACAGCGAATGCGGACGTGGTTCCCGCCAAGGTGCTCTGTTACCACTGCAAACATCTCGTCGTTTGTAGGCATGCGGAGATTCCGCCGCCCTGAATCGTCGCTCACAATATAGATACGGTCGCCTCCCGTATAAGTCGTTTGAGAGGCGAGATAGCGTGTACCATGCAGCTATCTTGGCGGCCACGCTATCAAAGGGACTGGCCAATAGCTACCGGAAACAGTGAAACGGTGAGAACGAACTGACGACAGTACGTCGCCTCAGTCGGCAGTCAGCGCCTGTGGTTCGTCGGCTTCCTCGGCCATCGCATCCGTGAGTCCAGAAGCGAGCGCAAACACCGCTTCCTTGTGGTCTGTCTTCGATTTGTGGATCGATGTCGGTTTGACACCGAGGTCAGCGTACAGATCGTGCTCGACACTCGTGTCCGCTTCGTGCTCATAGTGGTGTTGTACCTGCGCGAGAAGACTGTGAAGGTGAATGAGTTCTTGCTTCTTCATTAGTGTCCAATCTTATGGGATGGAGGGTAATAGTACTACCTTGCCAACGGCTCACACGTAACTGCCGTTCAGAGACAACTATCACCGATATCAGGTGCAAATATAGAGCCGATTACCGGTGTGTAGTCGCCTATATTACGTGTTTCCCGCATGACTCGTAGTATTCCGTGTACACGACCGAAGATCAAACAAAACAGCGACTGTCAATCATGACTAGATCTCATCATTAACACTCAGAGAAAATTGATGGCTATTGACCTGTGAAGAGCTCTCAATCACGAAAGACCACGACAATGTATTAGATTTCGAACACTTAATACCTGCTGAGCACATACCTATGGCCGTAATGAACTGGAAGCACCCACGAGATAAGACTGCGGCTATGGCGAAACAGGAAGAAGCAAACAGCGGGACGGAGTGGTCATTCATCGCAGCGCTGCTGACCGCTGCATAACGGCTTTTTTACCGTTCAGGATTGCACCCTACAGGGACAGGTCTATGGGCTGCAGGCAGGGGCACGTTAGGAGACAGTACGGATATCGACCGACGTATTGTGGACGACAGCGCGGCTGATGCCGGTACACTGGTATGTATGTGCTTCCGAGTGGCCCGACCAGTTCGACAGTTCCTGCTCAAATAGACGATGCCACGCGTCCGGGTACGCAGTCTCCGAGACGTTGATTGAGACGGTTGCTGCAGATGGTGACTTGCCAGCCTGTGGCGAAACGAGCGTCTTGTTCTGGACAGCAGTCTCAATTGTGACGCGGCTCGACGACGAGAAATTCGTCTGTCCATCGAGCGAAAGGACAGAGAGGTATGCACTGTCGCTGTCAGGGGTACACCGAAAGCCAGGTTTCCGTGAGACGACCAGCCCCTCCTGCTGGACCCGGTACACTGCACCGCTGGTGTAGACGATATCGGTACCCGAATCGGTCTCCCGAATGAACGCTCCGGTCGAAATGTTCGTTGACCGGCCGTCAACAGTTACGTTCAGCGTTGCCGACCGGATGGAGAGTCCGTGACCCTGAAGTTTCATACTCGTAGTCCGACGTGGGGCGTCGCCCTGGATGTGGTCGTCCGTCGTCTCCGCGAACCCGATCATCGACGTTTCGGCGACATCAGTTGTCGCCCCCTGTTGGATGGCGTCGAACGCACCGAGTCCACCGAGCGTCACCAGCGCAATGCCGGTGATGATGATACTGAACGTGAGCGTAAACGCGAGCAGATCGGACACACCACGATCGTGACCGCCTTGTCGTGACAGTGACGAGATCATCCGCGTGTCACCTCCATGCAGTCGGCCGTCGCATTGTACGAGACGGCCAGTGGCCCGCTGGAGACGACAGATGGGCAGACATTCGTTTCATTCTCAAATCGGACGACAGCGAACCGATTCAGTCCTGACGCGTTCACGTACACACTCGTACGTGAGGTATCCGGGGAGACCTCGACATTGTACGACTGGTCGGCAATCCGCTCCGGATACGTCGCACGAAACGACACCGTCGAGTTGAGGCTCTCAGTGTTGAACGCATCCAGACGAACCAGGTCGCGCGCGATACCATCGCCGATGTTCTCTAGGGCTTCTTCGGTCACTCGCTCACGCTGTGAGTCGACCATCTGGCTCCCGCCGATGAGGAGCCCAGTCACCAGCAGCGACGTGATGCCGATGGTGAGCGCCTGCGTGACCGCGGGCGAGACACCGCGGCTGTCAGACAGGAGGCAGTCGAGGTTCATCCGTCATCCACCTCCACCAGAACTGTTCGGTTGTAACTCGCAGATGGTGTGTCATAGGTCAAGTCGACAGCAGGAACGACGAGATAGGGGTCTCTATGTGCGGGATCAATTGAAGAGAAGTTACCGACAGCGACGAATCGGTATCTGACATCAGAGTGGCTTCCGTGTTTAATCGTGATATTGTACGGTCCTTCAAGTTGGTCAGTGAAAAGAGGATACGTCCCAGAATCGGCCCCAACCTGACAGGTCCCGTCAAGGAGATCGACGCGAGCGACCCCATTCCCGGAACACCGTGAAACGGTATTGACGAATATCTCTTTTTGCGTTCCTGGTGGTGTCCCATCAAGTGTCATCGTCCAACTGTCTGTCGCGTTCTCGACAACAATGGTTGTAGGATTGCTGGCCCCGTCTACGTCGTCGACAGTCACGTTGAAGTCGGCAACCGAAGTCACACCAGTGGCAAGCGTCCAGCTGGACCCGCCACCACCACTTGGCTTCAGGAACTTATCGGTCGTGGGCGGGCTAACTTCGGTTCCATTCGACGCCGACTCGTTCAGCGTCGCGTTCAGATAGGCCCCACCGCTGCCTCCGGCGACGCGATTGTGCGTCTCCGTATAGTTCTGAAGCGCGTACTCATATTGCTCCTCGAATCCATCGAGGTCATCGCCCCGCGTTTGGGCCGCGAGCCGTCCAAGATCGCGTTCGATGGAGGCTTCGCGGTCAGCCGACCGCTCAATAGTATCTGCACTCCCGGTAGTCGTAATACCGTCAGTGACCGCAAGACTATGGGCAAACAGAATCGTACTGAACACGACGATAGCGACGGCGATACCCCCGATCAACAGGAGTTGTCCGCGCTCGTTGGCTACCATACGACCAGACGCACCTCCACGACGTTGTAGACGACAGAGTCTGGCTCTGCGTCGGGAGCGAAATACCCGTCGACAACTGAGAGGGACGGGCCGGTGCCGCTGCAGTCGCCAATTCGGGTAGGCATATTGTCGGTCAGTGTCACCGTTTCGGTCGCGACGGCTGCATCGGCTGGCCGGTCAGCAACGTTCTCGGCTGTTTCCTGCGAGACGATAGTAGTCTGTCGTGTGCTCGAATCCGAGTCCCAGTAGCTGAAGTAGAGATTGTACTGGTCGCCTTGGTTGTCGAAGGTCCGATTCAACATCGACTCGAACTCGGTTGAGCTACCCGTCTGATTGCCGTTGAGTGTCGGTGTTCCGACGCTGTAACACGCCGTCGCGTTGTGCAGCGCTCCGGTTTCTGCCGCCAGCGATAATGTGTCGCTCGCTCGGGTTTCCAGTGCCGCTGTCCGCTGCTGTGCCCCTGTCTGGAACGGCCCGGTGTCGACTGCCGACAGGCCGTAGACGGTCGCGGTCACAACGACGATAGCCGCGAGAACGCCTTCCAGCGTGTAGGCTTGGCCACGCATCGTTACCACACCCTCACGACAAGCCAGCAGACCGGGTCGCACTGGCCGGTTGCGTTGGTCAGTTTCACCACGCGGGACGTTGTCGCAACGTTGTCTCTGTCGGCGACATCAGGCCCCCAAGCGAGCCGCTGGTCGTGGTCATCAACTGCCGGGTCGCGTGTTCCTGCTTTGAGCGATGACGCGTTGACCACACTTACATTGAGTGTGGCGTTTGTCCGGCGTTGTGTTGCGGTGTCGAGACCGGCACTCGATTTCAGGTCGCCAAGCGTTCCGCTGTGCTTGGCTATGTCATTGTTGAGGGACTCGTTGATCCCACCGCTCGTGTTGTATCGAATGAGGTTCCGTGTCCCCGCAACCGAGTGGTTTTCAACAAGGTACGTCGCCGCTCTGTCCGCAATTGGTTGGTTACGCTGTACGTCTGGGGATTCGTACACGCCGACCGCACTACCCTGTACGAAGGCCAATACCCCGATGATCGTCACGAGCAGGACGCTCACACCCACGGCGAAGTCCTGCGGTGTTTGTGCTCTTGAATCCATATCCCACACACCCTATTTGTTATCTGATGCGTCCGCTGTCGAACCGCGAATAGGGCGCTAGCCCACGGCGATCCACACCACCAGTGCAATCGTCGACAGGACGACTGCGAACTTCACGCCTGCAACAAGCTTCACTTCCCGAATGTAACCGGCGATAAACGACGATAGCAACGCCTGCAGCGTCACCGCGTGGAAGAACAGCATCGACAGCAGTTCCGTGTCGACGCTGCCACCGAACCCGCCGCCTGGCGCGCTCGAACTGCTCGACCCGGAGGCTTGCGTCGCCAGCCCTGACATCACATCGAGGAACTGTGTCTTCAGCAGCGCCATCACGCCCAGCAACGTCAGGTACGTCATCAGGATGATGACAGTCTGCATCCGCGTCCGAGATTTACGCTCCCGTTCGATGTCGTCCTGATTTTCCGAGGCCTGAGCAGCCGTCGAGAGCACGTCCTGAATCTGGCTGGAGGCTTCCTGTGCTTCCGCAATGAGCTTGACCGTACGCGCCAGTCGCGGGACATTGTACTTGTTGTTAAATTCCCGGAGCGCGTCTTTCAGGCTCGTTCCGTAGTTGACCTTTGCATGAATGGTTTCGAACTCCTCGGAGAGCTTTCCGGAGGACGTTTCCGAGACCACCTTGATCGACTCTAGCAGCGTCATCCCGGTGTCGTTGGCTGACGCGAGCTTCCGGAGGTTCTCCGAGAGTTTCCCGATAATTGCCTTCCGCGAGCGCTGGTTCCATTCGTAGAAGATCATCAGCGGGACGAAATTGAGGTACATCGGGACGTACACCCAGAAGAACGTCGAGCGAACCGGGACGGCGATCATCCCGTCCAGAGATAACGGGGCCCAGCCGATGACGATCGCCGCGACGATAGCGAGAATGGACAGCGGAACCGTCAGCCACAGTACCAACAGCGGGTGGTCGCGGAAGAACAGGTCGGGCCGTGTGAGAATGGCGAGGAGTTCGTGGGTCCCCTCCCGGCTCTTGATCCGGTCGAAGACGCTGTAGGTCCCCGCGTAGCTCTCGATCAGCCCGAGGTTGAACACGCCGACACCCTCGTCGACGACGAGTTCCTTCTCGCCGGGGCTCGAACGCAGGTAGCCGTCGCCGATTGAATCTTGCGTGACAGTCGAGACGAGGACGAGGAAGCCGAGTCCGGTCAGGGGAATCAGCCCGTACACGGTACCGTAAATAAGCGACTGCTGTGCGTTCCCCATCATCGACATGATGACCAGAATGATGATGAGAAGCAGCGGGAACAGCGAGAGCGTCATGTACATCTCCCCGAACAGCTCCAGCGTCTCCAGCATCTTCTCCTGTTCCTGCCGGGCGGTTCGCATGTGCTTTTCCTTCTGGTCTTCGAGGAAGGAGGTCATGTCACCGCCAGAGTTGATGATGGAAAGCATGTCCGTCAGGAACTGCGACAGTTCGTCCGAGGGCGTCTGGAGCGCCTGGTTCCGGACAGCGGTCCGGTAGTCGGTATCGAAGTACTCCGTCTCCAGCACGATGGACTGGAACTCCTTTGCGACTTCGCCGTACGTGTCTTCAGCCTTCCCCATCGACTGCAGGATTTCGAGTTGGTTGAGCCCGCCCACGGACAGCGCATACATGAACGAGATTGAGTCGGACAACAAAACGTTGATTTCGCGCTCGCGCGCGCTCGCACGGAAGTACGGAATCGAGACCAGCGACCCGAACCCGATACCGAACCCGATAGCACCGAAGACGAAGCCGGTCACGATGACGAGGAAGGGGAGTTTCAGCACGGCCAGAACCTCTGAGACGCTCTCTGATACTGGAATCCCGATAAGCGTCGGCGCTTCCCCACCGGCAAACAGCAACTGGACCAGCAGATACCCGAGGAACGTGCCGACGAGCCACAGTGCGAGTCCTGCGATTACACCGACCGCGAGCGCGCGTGCGAGGAACATCTCAACGTTGTCGGCCATCCTGGCCTCCGCGAGTTTGTTCTCGACGCTGTTGACGAAGTCGCCCTCGTCGTCGAACACCATCTGGTACGCCGGGTAGAACGTGTCACCGAGCGCACCGCCGCTGCCCACCTGTTGCTGACTCGGTGTATCGAGGCTCATTCGCTATTTGCCTCCGCTCCAGCCTTTGGAACGAACTGGCCGAAGTCGACGCTGTCTTCGTCAGTGCTCTCTTCGGAATCGTCTACCAGCGCTGAGACAATGTCCGGCGTTTCGCGGCTCTTGTACGTGTTAAACAGTGGTTGGGCGTTGTCAAGCACCTGCTTGGTCTCCTCGACCATCTCCGGCGGCGCGTCCGGCCGGGGCACCATCTCCTCTTTCTCCGGGTCGATATCGATCTTGACAGATTCCATCTCCCGGAGGTCCTCAAGTGACAGTTCGAGTTGGTCGTTAGCGATGAGCGTGAGAATGGTGTCGGGGTCGTTGATGAACGCCTGAATTGTCGCCGCGACCTGCGTGTAGGTGTTCAGTCCCTTCTCAATGAGGTACGCGAGGACGACCTTGCGCTTGAACAGTTCCTCGTCGAGTTTCTCCTGAGTCCACCCGCGGTCGAACTTGATCTCTTCGAGCGTGTTCGAGTTCCCCATCTGGATGTACTCGTCCGTCTCGGCGCGCCACTCGTACACGTCCCGGACGTTGATTTCGTCGTTCTCTGCGGAGTACTCGTTGATTTCGGTCAGGGACTTGTTTCGCCGGACTTTGTTGCCGTCGACCCGCGTCTGGGTCTGAATCGACACCAGATCGAGCGCCGTAAACAGCGTCTTCGAGACGTTGATGGGTTCGGTGGTGAATCGCTTGATCACCTCACCGACCGAGTCGGCGTGGAACGTGGTGTAGGTGGTGTGGCCGGTCGACATGACCTGAAACAGCGTCCGGCCTTCCTCACCACGGATCTCACCCATGACGATGTAATCAGGGCGCTGACGGAGTGCGGCCTCCAGCAGGTCGAACTCGTCGACGTCACCCTTGTCGTCCTCACCGAAGGAGGGGCGCGTGACGCTTGCCACCCAGTTTCGCTGTGGCAGTTCAACCTCCCGCGTGTCTTCGATAGAGACGATTTTCGAGTTCGAGGGGATGAACAGCGAGACGGCGTTCAGGCTCGTTGTCTTCCCTGATGCGGTACCGCCGGCGAAGATGAGGCTCTTGTTGTTCTCGATACAGAGCCAGAGGAACGCCATCTCGTCTAAGGAGAAGGTGTTCCAGTTGATGAGGTCGATCGGGGTAAAGGGGACGTCCTTGAACTGCCGAATAGTGTAGTTGGTCCCGTGGTCCGAGACTTCCCGGCCCAGTGTCAACTGGGCACGCGACCCGTCCGGCAGCGTCGCGTCGACCTGTGGCTGACGCTTCGAGATACCTTTCCCGGAACGCTGGGCGAGCTTCACGACGAAGTCGTCGAGTTCGCCTTCACCGTGTTCGACGTTCGAGATAATCTGCTCGTAGTCGGTGTGATAGACGAACACCCGGGAGTTGTATCCGTCACAGGAGATGTCCTCCACGTTGATGTCGTGTTTGACACCGTCGATGCGGGCGTAGCCGACGAAGTCCCGCTTGAGCATGTACAGCAGCTTCTCGACCTGATACTCGTTTAGCTTCGGTTCGTCGTCTTCGAGGATAGCCGGCTCAGGCCGTGTCGAAATGCCGGAGAGTTGTCCCGTCGTTTCACTTTGTGTTTCCTCGTCCAGTCCGAACAGCTCCTTGACCTGTCCGAGAACGCTCTCTTCACCGCTACTGGAGACTGAGCCATCGTAGAGGTCGTACCGCGAGAGGAGTTGTTCAGCCTCCCGCTGGATGACCTGTGCCCGGTCAGCGTCGGTGCCCTGAACGATGACATCGTCTTCCGAATATTTGATCGCGGTCTTGAGTTTGCCCGAGAGGAACTCCCGGAGGTCGATTTCGATGTCGGTGAGATACGGCTCGATGACGTAGTACTTCTTCTCGTTTTCCTTCCGGGAGTGGAAGATGATGACGCAGGCGTAGGGCTTGTTGACCCAGTACCGTTCTAGTTCGTTGAAGTGGGATTTCTTCGACTGGGGAACGGCTTTTTCGAGGTCGTAGCGATTGACGACGGTCGTATGGCCGTCTCGTGTCGAGAAGAACTCGTCTTCGTCTAGCTCCGGGTTCACGTCGACGGTGTTTTCGTCGGCGTACTCGTGCAGTTCACTGGCGATGTCTTCGGCGGCGGACAGTTTGTTTTCCGTGTGTTCGGGATCGAATTTCAGATACTCGCTTTCATCAAAAGGGATAACTTCGCCGTCGCTATCTCGGGGGAGACTGCCGTCCTCGTAATAATACTCCTGTTTGAAATGCTCCCACGTGTAGATGTCTTTCGCGACTGGTGTCGTGGTTGGATCGAGATACTCTTCGAACGGCGCTTGCAGTGTTTTACCAGCACTCGCCGCGTCTTCGAGTCGCTGACTGAGTTCTCTCGGCTCGAAGCCGAGGTACGCACTCCGGTCGAACCGTCCCCCATCGTGTACCTCCCGCCGGAGATCGTCCCACGTGTATTCGCCGACCCGTACAGGCTCGTCAGTCAGGCGCCCCCCACTGTTGACCTGCTCTGACTCACCTCCCCCGGTATCATCGATAGCCATTGTTATTCATCACCCATTAGGCAGGAAAAAAGTTTACCCCCACCAACTGTCGCTGAAAAAGAGTGTCCAGCTGGTTGTATCACGGTCTCCTTACGGTAGTAAGTGAACCATACTGAATGTTTCGCCGGCCGTAGTTATCAATTAATGAACAACTCGATCCGCCCCATCGCTTCTTTGAGGTCGTCGAGACCGGTCGCGTACGACACCCGCAGGTGACCCGACCCGCCCTCCCCGAAGGCTGTTCCGGGGACGACCGCGACCCGCTTTTCCTGCAGCAAACTTTCGGCGAATTCGCCGGCATCGTCCCAGGGACATTCCGGGAACGCATAGAACGCCCCGGCCGCCGGGAAGCAGTCAAGCCCCATCTCTTCGAAGCGCGTGAGAACGTACTTCCGTCGGCGGTCGTACTGAGCGGCCATGTCCGTGACCTCGTCGCGACAGTTGTCGAGCGCTTCGATAGCGGCGTGCTGGGCCGTCGTCGGCGCCGAAAGCATCGAGTACTGATGGATTCGGTTCATCGCCTCGATGGCTTCCGGCGGGGCCATCGCGTACCCTAATCTGAACCCGGTCATGGCAAACGCCTTCGAGAAACCGTTGAACACGACGGTCCGCTCACGCATCCCGGGGAGCGTGGCGATAGACGTGTGGTCGTGTTCGTACGTGAGATCGGCGTAGATCTCGTCGGCGAACACGCGGAGATCGTTTTCGCGGCAAAAGGCCGCAACAGACGCCATCTCCTCGGCTGTCATCGTCGCTCCGGTCGGGTTGTTCGGGTAACAGTACACGAGCGCGTCGGCCTCGGCCGCGCCGGACGATTCCAGCACCTCTCGGGTGAGCTTGAACTCGTCTGCGGCGCGTGTCGGAACGTCGATAACGTCGATACCGGCGAACGTCGCACCAGGAACATACGAGACGTAGCAGGGCTGGGCGATAGCGATTGAATCGCCGGGGTTTAGCAGCGCCCGAAAAGCGAGGTCGAGCCCCTCGCTCGCGCCCGCCGTGACGAGGATTTCTTCGTCGGGGTCGTATTGCAAGTCGTGCGTCGCCGCTTCGTAGTCCGCGATGCGTTCCCGGAGCTCCCGTTTCCCGCGGTTGGCAGTGTAGGAGGTCTGGCCGCGTTCGAGCGACGCGATAGCCGCTTCGCGGGCCGCCCACGGGGCCGTGAAGTCCGGTTCACCGACCCCGAGCGAGATGATGTCGTCCATCTCCTCAGCCAGTTCGAAGAACCGTCGGATGCCCGAGGGCGGCACGCTGTCGACCCTGTCTGCTGGTTCGAAGGTCATGGTGAGACGGACAGCCGGTCGTCGTCGTCGTGGTCGTCGAACTCCATCCCCTGCTCCTTGTACGACTCCATGATGTAGTGGGTTACCGTCTGCGTGATTTCGGGGATTGGCGCGATTTTGTCACTGATGAAGTGGGACACTTCGCGCATCGAATCGCCCTCAACCTCCAGATCGAAGTCGTAGTCACCGCTGACGAGGCGCAGCGACGTCACTTCCGGGAACTTCGCGATCCGGTCTGAGATGTCATCATAACTGGTCTCACGGTCCAGCGTGACATTGAGTTCGACGGTGGCGCGGACGCGTTCCTCGTCGCTTTCGACCGCGTTCCAGTCGACGACAGCTTGATAGCCGCGGATGATGCCTGCCTCCTCAAATTCGTCGATAATCTCGGCTACCTCGCTCTCGGAGTAATCGGTCAACCGAGCGATGTCCTCGGTCGTGTAGCGAGCGTTCTCTCGTAGCAGGTCGAGTATCTCGCGGCGACTGCTCATACAGTGCCAGCAGAGTGACGCGGACAAAAGCCTTGCTCAATAGTGAGAGAGCGTCACATCATTCGGGCGGAAATCCACCAGACAGTTTTAATATCTCTGCCGGTTAGGTATTGCTTAATGTTCGAAGAGGGTGGCCAGCGGGCTGATTCTGAGACGGGATGGGCACACATCGCGAACCATGACAAGGCGGCAACAGTTATCGACACGATACTCCGCCTCGATGCGGACGAAACGTATACGAAAACAGCACTGAGTGAGGCGGCTGGGGTGCCACTGAAGACGCTGTATCTCGACGGGACGCTCGAAGAGCTAGTGACAGTTGGGCTGCTGGAAAAGCACGAAGCGGAGGGGAAAGAGACGCTGTTCTCCGTCGATAACGGGAGCGCAGCGTTCGAGGCAGCGAAAGCCTTCGATACTGCGGCAGCGACATCTAGCGAAGTGACCAACTGAGTGAAAAGCGGCTGTCACAGAAGTCAGCCTATAGTAGCAGGTGAAACGATTTAACACCGATCGCACTGCTGTCGTGCGATCGGGTGTACATTGACTTTCGATGGCTACTATAGCGTCCGTGGACTTTTAGCGGCGACAGTCGTAGTAGGGAGCGATGGTTTCACTCGATTCGGAGTCCGACGTACTCGGGCGTGGGGACGAAGCACCGTCGTTCGAACTCCCGGGAGCGGACGGGGCGCGGTACTCACTTTTGGATTTCGCGGACAAAGACGCACTCCTGATCGTATTTACCTGCAACCACTGCCCGTACGCGAAAGCGAAGATAGGCGAGCTAAACCGCCTCGCGACGGAGTACGACGACCTCGCCGTCGTCGGCATCAACGCCAACGACCCCGAGGAGTACCCCGACGACTCCTTCGAGCGGATGCAGGAACTCGTCGAGCGGGGAGAAATACAGTACGACGCGTATCTGTTTGACGAGTCCCAGACCGTCGCAGCCGCGTACGGCGCCCGCTGTACTCCTGATCCGTTCCTGTTCCGGACCGATGATGGAACGTTCAAACTAGCGTACCATGGCCGCCTCGACGACGCGCCAAACCCGGACGATGAACCGAGCGAGCGGGAGATGGCCACACACGTCGAAACACTGCTTTCGGGAGACCAGATTACAGCCGCTGAGAAGCCGTCCAGAGGGTGCTCGATTAAGTGGAAGCCCGGTAACGAGCCAGCCTACTGGGACGCCTGAGTAGAACAGCGCGGAGCGAGCGGAACCTTCGGGATGGGTGCGTTGCCCGGAGCGAGTCGACGATTCGGGTGATCGGTTGAGACACCCCTGTCTACAGTACTTTTATGCAGTGGTGAGTCATTCGTCAACATAGAACATGAAAAAGCTTATCAACGACGCGGAGACGGTCGTCGACGAAATGCTCAATGGAATGGTCGCGGCATACCCCGACACCGTTCGCCGGTTGCCCGACACACAGGTGCTGGTCCGGGACAGCGCGCCGGTCGACGACAAAGTCGCGGTCGTCAGCGGCGGCGGGAGCGGTCACGAGCCGACACACGCCGGCTATCTGGGCGAGGGGATGCTCGACGGTGCAGCGGCGGGAGAAGTATTCACCTCCCCGACGGCCGACGAACTCGAGGCGATGATCGACGCCTGCGACAGTGGCGCGGGCGTCCTGCTGGTCATCAAAAACTACGAGGGCGACGTGATGAACTTCGAGACGGCCGGGGAGCTGGTCGAGATGGAGGGAACGGAAGTCGACGAGGTCGTGGTCGACGATGACGTGGCCGTCGAGGACTCGCTGTATACAAGCGGACGCCGCGGCGTCTGTGGGACGATTCTCGTCCACAAGGCCGCTGGCGCGAAGGCCGCTGAAGGCGCAGACCTCGACGATGTCCAGCGCGTCGCACAGAAGGTCGTCGACAACGTCGGGACGATGGGCATGGCCCTCACTTCCTGTGTCACCCCCGAAAAGGGCGAACCGACCTTCGACCTCGGCGAGAACGAAATCGAACTCGGCATCGGGATTCACGGCGAGCCGGGCGTCGAGCGGACGGAGGCGATGTCCGCCGACAAGATTACCGAGGAACTCACCGAGGCCGTCCTCAACGACCTCGAACTGGATGCCGGACAGGAAGTCGTCACCATCGTCAACGGAATGGGCGGGACACCACAGATGGAACTGTTTGTCGTCAACCGTCGCCTGCAGGAACTCCTCGGTGAGCGGAACATCGAGACGTGGGACGCGTGGGTCGGAGACTACATGACTTCGCTGGACATGGCGGGGTGTTCGATTACGGTCTGTGCGGTCGATGCGGAACTGAAAGAGCTGCTGGGTGCACCGGCCGAAACACCAGCCCTGACAGTCCGATGAGCCCACCGAACGACGCGGGAGCCGCCGCTGTCGCGGCCGTCGGGACCGTCGCAACCAGAATCGAGGCCGAGCGAGAGCGGCTCACCACTCTCGACTCCGCAATCGGTGACGCCGACCACGGCGGCAACATGGCCCGTGGGTGGCAGGCGGCGGCCGAGGCGGTTGCAGACCTCAACGACCCAGCAGTCGAGACGGTCGTCAAGACCGCCGGGAAGACCCTGCTGTCGGAGGTCGGCGGAGCATCGGGGCCGCTGTACGGCGGTTCACTCGTGTTCGCCAGTGCGGAGCTGAACGACGGACTCACCGCCGAATCGGCCGTCGCCTTCGCAGAGACGTATCTTGAGAAGGTGCAGGACCGCGGCGACGCCGAGATCGGGGACAAAACGATGGTCGACGCGCTCGTTCCGGCGGTGCACACGTTCAAGAAATCCGTCGAGACGGACGACCTGCCGCCACTTGAGGCCCTCGCGAAAGCCGTCGCGGCGGCTGAGCACGGCGTCGCATTCACCGTCCCCATCCGGGCCGCTAGGGGTCGGGCGTCGTATCTGGGCTGGCGGTCAGTCGGGCACCAGGACCCTGGGGCGACAAGCACGCTGTACATCATGGAAGAGCTGCTGGCGACGGCCGCGGATCACCTTGACAGGGAAGTCCCGTCGGTCGATGCCGACTCTCCGACGATTCCCGACGCGGAGGGGCCCGAGGAATAATGGTGGGACTCGTCGTCGTTTCACACAGTTACACTGCCGCACAGGGAATCGTGGAAATAGCCGCAGAGATGGCCGGTGGGACGAACATCGAACCGGTCGGTGGCGACGGTGACGGTGGTATCGGAACGGTCCCCGACGATATTGAAGCAGCGCTCGCTACCGCCGACGACGGCGACGGTGTCGTTGTCCTCGTGGACCTCGGCAGCGCCGTTATGAACACTGATGTCGCCATCGAACTGAGCGACAGTGAGGCCGTGATAGCGGATGCGCCCGTGCTGGAGGGAGCGGTCAACGCAGCGGTGGCCGCAACCAGCCCAGATGCCACACTCAGTTCCGTCCGGGACCAGGCCGAAGCGGCCCGGGATGTCGACAAGCTCTGAAAAGGAGTCGTGCTGGCAGTGCGTGTTGACCGACGGGGGTACGGGCAGGAACAGTCTCTGACAGGCGTCGACCGAAGCCACGGTTTTGAAACACAGGCTGTTGCGCCCGTGTTAGATGTCGTCCAGCGACTCGAACCCGCTCCAGCACTCGCAGTCGAGGTCGTCGATGGACGTTACCTCGTCCGGAAGCGAGCTTATCGGCATCCCGTCGTCAAACTCATCACACTCCTCAATGTGGATAGAAAAATCGCTACTCGCCATAATGGGCATAGACAGCGATACGGCATCGTACTGCAAAAATCCTCGGACTTGGGACAGTCTAGAATATGCATCAGGGAGGTGATCGTACAGAGAGAGTCGATCTGGGTACTGTCTGGTATTCGATCCTTGTTGATAGAATGTTATCATATGTCACTGGAATGCTTATTTGTTGATGGGTTTATGGTTCCTGATACGATACAGTACGCAATGAACTCCGGGAGTGGGACAGTGGACCAGCCTCTGAAAGGCGCGTCGTCCGTGCTGATGCTGGCACGTGATGCAAGCGACGCCGAACGAGAGGGATGTGCCGAGTTCTTAGCTGAGCAGGGGGTAAGTGAGTCGAAGGCGATCTGTGTCACAGTGTCTGAGTCTCCTGATTCCCGTCTCTCGCTGTGGCAGCAGCACCTCGATGACGAGATGCCCGAAGAGGCGATTATCGTCGACGCCGGCAGCGAGTTACCGGCTAACTCACAGGCGGCGGCGTCTGGCGCATTTCCTTCATTAACCCTTGATACTCTTCCCTCGACAGTGGAACCGATAGACATCGGGGCGACCGTCTCTCGCCATCTCGGTCGACTGGAACAGGCAGATGCCCCGCTACTTCTCTGCCTGCATTCACTAACTGGGCTGCTCGAGTGCTGGGAGCGTGACCGCGTCATCGCGCTGGTGACTGCGTTGAACCGACAATGTGCCGAGATGGACGTCTCGAGCCATCACCACATGGACCCCGAGGCCCATACGGAGGAGACAGTCGAGATGTTTCGGCCACTGTATGATGTCGTGTACGAGTATCTCCCGGACCACGGCTGGACCGTCACGGCGTCGCAAGACGCAGAGGAGACGCCGACGTTTCGGGACACCGTCACACCACCCGGCGGCGTCAAGAAGGGCGACCCGGAAGAGCCCGAAACGATTCCGATACCCTACTCGTTTGACCAGGTACTGGAACTGATCTCCGCTCCGCGGCGGCGCAGTCTCCTGTATCACCTGAAAGACCGGTCTGAAACCGAGGTCCCGCTTGATGACCTCGTCAACCGCGTCTACGAACGCGAAAAGGCTATTCCAGCCAGAACGACGCCAAAATCACGCGATGAAGTGGGCGTGTCGCTGGCACACAATCACCTGCCGCGGCTGGACGATCTGGGGATTCTCTCATACGAGACAGCGGACAATACTGTTGAGTACTACGCTAACCCCGCGCTGGAGTCCGTAATTCAGTACGTCGAACGCCTCGAACTCGGCTAGCTCCGGTCCGGACCCACTCGTTTATGTCGCCGCTACCGGCATAACCAGACATGGACGAAACCCCGCTCCCCGATGTCACAGAGCAATTCGCCCGTACGATAGCGCCGGCCAGCGATCCGGTCATAGAGGAGATGGACGCCAAAGCCGACCGGGAAGGGTTCCCGACGGTCGGTCCCGCAGTCGGTGGCTGGCTCCGCCTCATCGCCCGGATGGTCGACGCCGACCGTGTCTTTGAGTTCGGCTCCGGCTTCGGCTACTCGGCGTACTGGACGGCGCCGGCCGTGCCTGACGATGGACAGATTGTCCTGACGGAGATTGACGCCGACGAACTCGAGGAAGCCCGCGAGTTCCTCGACCGCGGCGGGTTCACCGACCGGGCAGCCTTCGAACATGGGGACGCAATCGAAACCGTCGAGAACTACGACGGTCCGTTTGACGTGGTACTCGTCGACAACGAGAAACACCGATACACGGAGGCCTTCGAGGCTGTCCGGGACAAAGTGCCGGTCGGTGGGGCCGTGGTCGCCGATAACATGATCGAGGCCGGGCCGCTGGAGTTCGAGGCGGTACAGGCGCTGCTGGAGGGCGATGACATCGACGCCAACGAAACGAGTCGCGGTGTCGCCGCGTATCTCGAACGCGTCGGCGACGACCCGGCGTTTGAGACCGGACTGCTGCCGCTCGGTGAAGGCGTCGCTGTGAGCGTCCGTGTGGAGTGAGAAGCGGTATCGACACGCTCCGATTCTCGCCGACGAAAATGCGGGTGCATAGCTTATGTATGAGGGCACACAACTCAGCGGCAACGCTGGTCCTAACGAATGAGTCTGATGATAGATATTCGGAAGCTCGGGTTGTTCAATCAGATGGCTAAAGAGGGTGGGAACACCGTTGCGAATCACCTTAGCCAGATGACAGGGATGGAGACGGAGATGGAGATTACGAAGATCAACTTCATCGATATCCCGGATATCAAAACACACGTCGGGGACGAGAAGCAGATTGGTATCAGTATCGAAATGGTCGAAAAGCCCCACGGCCACATCCTGTTCCTGTTCAACGCCGCCAGTGCGAAGGACCTCGCCACCGGGATGATCGGCGATATGGGTGAGACAGACCCCAACGCGAACGGTTTCACCGACATGGAGCGCTCGGCGATTCAGGAAATCGGCAACATCATGACGAGCGGCTTCATCGACGGCTGGGCGAACGTCCTCGATACGACCATCGACATCTCCACGCCGAGCTTCACGTTCGGCCCCGGAAGTGGGATGGTGGACCAGCTCGTCGGCGACCGGGACAACGAGATGGCACTGATGTTCGACTCCCGTGTCCACGCGCTTGAGTCCGACATCAACGTGAAGGTGTACACATTTCCGGAACTCGAAGAGCTTGTCGACCTGATGCAAGAAATCGAAGTGTAACCGGGGCTAAATGATTCGGACGGCAGGCACTGCGGATGAACTGCTTGTCCCTCATGAAAGATTTAGCAGTGTTTCTTGTACCGTGAGCCCTTGCGTCATGATATGCCAGGAGGCAGCCCGCAAACTCTACGACCGTTCCTGTGGCGTGCAGAAACACTGTATCCGGACACAGAGGTCGTCTCTCGGACCCACGAGGGCATCGTCCGCCACGACTACGCCGAATATGCCGAACGGACGGCGCAGTTAGCGAACGCGATCGAGGAAGCCGGCTATGGCGACGGCGAACGACTCGGGACGTTCTGCTGGAACCACAGCCGTCACTTCGAGACGTACTTCGGGGTACCCGGAACCGGTGCACAGCTACACACTATCAATCCACTCCTGCCCGACGAACACATCCAGTATATCGTCAGTGACGCACAGGACGAACTCATTTTCGTCGACGAATCGCTCCTGCCGAAACTCGAGGGTGCCGCCGCCGATGATCCTGAGTCCTTCGAAACGGTCGAGCAGTTCGTCGTGATGAGCGAGTCCGTCCCGGACACTGAGCTTGATGCCGTTGCCTACGAGTCGTTCATCGCCGACCAGCCGACGGAGTACGACTGGCCCGAACTGGCGGAGGACCGACCTGCCGGCCTCTGTTACACGTCCGGCACGACCGGGCGGCCGAAAGGCGTCGAGTACACCCAGCAGATGCTGTGGAGCCACACGATGGCGATCCAGTCGCCACAGGGGATTCCACTCGACGACGACGACGTCATGATGCCCGTCGTCCCGATGTTCCACGTCAACGCGTGGGGCCTCCCGTTTTCGGCAACTGCCGGCGGGGCCAAGCACGTCTACCCCGGTCCACAGCCGGAACCGGCAGACCTCGCGAAGCTCATCGAAGAAGAGGACGTGACCGTCACCGCCGGCGTCCCGACCGTCTGGCTGGGACTGATGGAGTATATCAAAGAGAACGACGTTGACCTCTCATCCCTTGAGCGCCTCATCGTCGGCGGAAGCGCCGCACCGGAAGCGATGATCCGGTTCTTCGACGACCGCGACGTGGAACTCGTCCACGCCTGGGGAATGACCGAGACGGCCCCGGTGGGTGCCGTGGCGTCCCTGCGGAGCGACCTGGAGGACGCTGACTACCAGACGCAACTGGACAAACGCTCGAAACAGGGACTCATCACACCTGGGCTGGAGTTCCGTGTCATCGACGACAACGGCGACGAGGTCCCACATAACGGCGAGGACTTCGGCGAACTCCACATCCGCGGGCCGTGGGTGACGACGGAATACTTCAAGCGTCCGGAAGCGAACGAGCAGGAGTTCGAGGACGGCTATCTGAAGACTGGTGACGTGGTGTCCGTCGACGAGGACGGCTACATCAAGATCGTCGACCGGGCAAAAGACGTTATCAAGAGCGGCGGAGAGTGGATCTCCTCGCTCGAACTGGAAAACGAGCTGATAGCCCACGACGACGTGAACGAGGCGGCAGTCATCGGTGTCCCCCACGAGCGCTGGCAGGAGCGCCCACTCGCGATGATCGTTCCGACGGCCGACGCCGACGAGGAGACGCTCGGTGATGAACTCCGGGAGCACATCCTCGATTCCTACCCCAAGTGGTGGGTTCCGGACAACTTCGTCACCATCGACGAGGTCCCGAAGACAGCGACCGGGAAGTTCGACAAGAAGTCGCTCCGTGATGAGTACGCCGACGAATCACTCGTCGAGGGACGCGTCCCCGACGATGCCGCGCCGGAATAGGAGACTGTCGCTGGAACGCGAGCGTCTCCAGCGAGCAGTAGCGGTTACTGAACGCCAGCGACAAGATTCCGAACTTTGGTCCGGTAGGCGTCGGGCTGGAGTCCAAGATCGACATCGACGGTGACTGTGATGCCGTCGCTCAGGTCGTTTTCGACGACCTGCTCGAAGTTCTGTGCCGGGTACGCACCCCCGGAAATGATGACAAAATCGCCGTGGTGCCAGACAGCGAACATCGCCGAAATGTCGATGTCGCTGGCTGGTATCTCGATGGCCTCGTCCCCGGTCACGTCGAACGAAATCCCCTCGAAGGGGTACACGGCAGACAGTTCCACTGTCTCGGCCGTTTCACCGGTGTCGATATCGATTGTCCCCTCACCGGATTTCTCGATGTCGGTCAGCCCCTGCGCTTCCATCTGCTGTTCGAAGCTGTCGCGGGCATTCGTTCTGACTTCCGCCAGCAGCTCCTCGCGGCCCACGCCAGCCGGGAGGTTGTCGAGATTCGGACTGAAGTCGACGCGGGTGGCGAAGAACACGGAGAGGGCGGTCTGGACTTGGTCGAGGGTTCGGCTGGCAACACGCTCCTGTAGCTGTTGGTCTGCGTACTGGACCGTACTGGAAACGGCCTCGACCGAAACCGGGCCGTAGCTTCGGTCGAACACTGTTTCCGAGGACTGGTCCGTTTGCGTCCAGCCACCGTCGTTCAGTTGCGCTGTCGGAACGTCCGGTGGTGGTGCCTCGGCTGCGGCCAGAAACGAACACCCCGCAAGCCCGGCGGTTCCGAGGGTTGCTCCGGCAAGCAGGTAGTCTCGACGATTCATGTCCAAGGAAGGCCACAGCCATGGAAAAGCGTGCTGGCCGATTATCAGAGGTTTTTGAGAAACAACTACGACGGTGTTTGGGAGAGTTCCACGGAGTATATGAGTACACAAACCATGATAATTTCCATGGACCTACTATCCGAGAAACTCGTTCCGGAGCATGCACACGAGGTCAAGGAAGAGGCTCGGGAGTTCGCCGCGGAGCACATCGAACCAGTCGCGGGTGAGTACTACGCGTCCGGGGAGTACCCCTGGGAGGTGCTCGAAGCGGCGACGGAGGCCGGACTCGTCGCACAGGATATCGGCGAGGAGTGGGGCGGTAGCGGCTACGACCTCCAGCAGATGCTGGCGATGGCGGAGGAACTGTACAAGGCCGACGCAGGGATCGCCCTGACGCTCCAGCTCGCCAGTTTCGGCGCTGAAATCGTCGAGGATCACGGCGCAGACTGGCAGAAAGAGGAGTTCCTCGAGCCCGTCGCCGCCGGCGACCAGCTGACCGGCCTCGCCGTCTCCGAACCGGAAACGGGGAGCGACCTTGCTGGGATGACGACGGCCGCTGAGAAAGATGGTGACGAGTGGGTAATTAACGGCGAAAAATACTGGATCGGCAACGGTGTCGAGGCGGACTGGGTGACGCTGTACGCCAAGACCGGTGACGACCCGAACGACCGCTACGGGAACTACTCGATGTTTATCGTCCCGACGGACGCCGACGGCTACCACGCCGAGCACATCCCCGAGAAGATGGGCTTCCGGGCGTCCAAGCAGGCCCACATCGTGCTCGACGACTGCCGGATTCCGGAGGAGAACCTGATCGGCGTCGAAGGGGCCGGCTTCTACATGCTCGCCGAGTTCTTCAATCACGGTCGCGTCGTCGTCGGCGGGCACGGCATCGGCCTCGCTGCGGCGGCCATCGAGGAGGCCTGGGAGTTCGTCCACGACCGCGAGGCCTTCGGCAAGACCGTCGACGAGTTCCAGGCAGTCCAGCACAAACTGGCCGACATGCAACTCGGCCTCCAGTCCGCCCGGACGCTCACCTGGCACGCGGCAGAGCGCGTTGCAAACCAGGAGAACGCCGGCTACTGGGCCGCACTGGCAAAGACCAACGCGACCGAAGCCGCAATGGACTGTGCGGAGAAGGGGATGCAACTCCACGGCGGGCGGTCCGTCCTGACTGAGAATCGAATCTCTCGCGTCTACCGCGACGTGCGCATTCCGGTCATCTACGAGGGAGCCAACGACATCCAGCGGAACCTCATCTACAACCAGGCCCCGATGTAACGGGTCGGTATCGGTCGAGTAATGTCGGTTGATTGATTGCGTCGCAAACGCGCGTTTTCCGCGAGAACACCACCCTTCGAGTGTTCTCTATCAAAACGTGACTCCTCCGATTATTGTACGGTAGACACTAGCAGACGATCTGAACAGGCCAAATTAGACGAGCGAGAAGGCACTACGCTGCTGTGCGAACTCCGAGCCGGTGATCCGTGGGTCTGTACACCAGCCTACAAGTGTTCTGACGCTCCGATGCGAGCGACCCGACACCACCATACAAGTGTTCTCTCACCACCCTGCAAGTGTTTCCAGTTTCGTTACAGCTGGACCCAGCTGGTGAACACGCGTTCACACACCACCGTGCAAGTGTTCACACGGCAGTGTTCGAGCGCGCGGATTCCTCCCAGGCACCACCATGCAAGTGTTCACACAGCAGTGTTCGAGCACGCGGTTTCGTCCCAGACACTGCCCTGCAAGTGTTACTACGCTGTAGTTCAAATTCTCGCTGCGGCCTTTCACACCACCTTGCAAGTGTTTCCCGCACTGTTCGAAATAGGTTGGTGTGGACGGGAACACCACCTTGCAAGTGTTCCAGAGAGCCGTTTTCGGCGGGTTTCCGGCGGATCGGCGCACACACCACCCTGCAAGTGTTTTCGAAACGGAATGCCGCTGTGCGGCAATAGGATCGGACTGACACACCGGTCTGCAAGTGTTCTACACACTGTATCGAGGAGCAAAGGCCACAAACACCCGTTGGTACTCTCATTTCCCGGGCTACCGTTGGCACACACACCACCCTGCAACTGTTCTGGTTCCGACAACAGGGAGACCATCACTGAATACACACACACACCACCGTGCAAGTGTTTTGCCGTGTGAGCCGATGGGGGTGTAAATGAGATGGCTACGTAAATTGCCAGAGGTTCTGTTGCTCGTCGTCAGTGGTATCCGGTGCTTCGAACTCAGTCGCCTCGTCTTCCAAGTAGTGTTCGAGAATCCCGTTCACGTTACTCGGCACGGCATCGCTGTAGGAGGACTGGAGTGCAGCGTTAATGATGTCGGTCGGGTCGTCGGTGACCTCGTAGATATACTTGCGTCCACCCTTACGGCCGAGGTTGCGTTCCGCAGAGCGGACCAGCCCTTGCATCGAGAGCTGGTCGAGGAACTCGTAGATCTTGCGCTCGGATTTCACGCGGCGACCACTCGACTCCGCAATCGAAGAATAGAGATTGTAGATCCGTTTCGTCGACGCCTCGTGTTTCGGCTCGATGAGCGCAAGCGTTGTCGCGAGATATGTCAATGCTTGCTGTGAACTCAGGTCGTGCTCGAAGTAATCCAGCAGTTCGTCGGTTTCGATTGTGTCCGTCGCCCGCCGTGTATGCGCTTCCGTCACACCATCCACACCCTCCATCCGCGCGTACTCCCCTGCCTTTTCGAGGATTCGGAGTCCCTGACGAACGTCGCCGCGTTCCTGTGCCGAGAAGGCCGCCGCAAGCGGAACGACATCTTCGCCGAGCACGTCCTCCCGGAACGCGATGTCGGCGTAGTAGCCCAGAATGTCCCGAAGTTCAGTTGCGTCGTATGGGCCGAACTTGATCTCGCGCTCCCCAAGCGTCGATTTAACCTTTGGTTCCAGCACGTCGACGAACTTGAGGTCGTTCGAAATACCGATGAGTCCGACCTTCGCATCGGTGATCGGTGTGTTCTCGTTGGCTTCAGCCCGCGGCAGTTCATAGAGGAAGTCGTTCCGTGCATCCGCAGGAATGTTGTCGATCTCGTCCAGAATGATGAGGACGTTCCCACCGACAGCCTCGATCTCTTCGTAAAGAAACTCGAAAACGCTGTCAGTGCTGTAGCCGCTCTCGGGAAGCTGGTTCTCAGGATCCCGGAACTCGTTGACGAGCGTGTTTACCAGTGCATACGCCGACCGGTAGTTCCGGCAGTTTATCGGACCGACAACGGTAAGCGGGATGTCCTCGGCTTCAGCCTTCTCCTCAAGCTTGTCCCGTACCCACTTCGTAACAGCAGTCTTTCCAACGCCTGTTGGACCGTAGACGAAGACGTTGTTGGGGTCGTGGCCAACAATGACATCCTGAAGTGCATTGATGTAGAACTCGATCTCTTCGTCGCGGTGGAAGATCGTATCCGGCGTGAACGTGTCTTTTTTTAACGGTTGCTTTCGTTCGAAGATCGCATCAGTCCCATCGAACGGGTTCTCGTTCACGTCGACCATCGTATCCCACCTTCTGAGTGACTGTATATAAAACCAGTGACCACCGTTCAAGTGTTTCAAGTGTTTTCGCGCCGAACAGTCACACACCACCCTGCAAGTGTTCCTCCAATCCCTCTGGAAAAGAGCCACGAGCGGACTGCTATACCGACACCTGACCTAGCGCACTTGACTCCTGCGATTCTTCATTCTCTGGTCATAGAATAGATCTAGAGCTAGAAGATTATTCTTATATCTTATGGTATATGCATTTCTATCTGGTTAATGTTGAAAAGCATATTCTATAGGATCTAGACTAAGAGGGCGTGAAGCCGTCCAGATCTGTATGTGAATGTCCTGCTCCGGTCACATAGTCCCGCCGGGACAGAGCGATCACCCGTTTGTTTAAATATGGCCGGGTGGCTCCTCCCCTCCCCACCCCCACCCCTGAAAACCCCGAGAACACTTGCAGGGTGGTGTGTGTGGGTCCCGCTCTGCCACGAATATTTTAGTATAAAAGTACCTCGATATCTATACGGCATAGAACCCCGTTCCACAGCGAAACGCGGGTGATGCGTCAGGCCAGCCCACTGCACATGGCACCGCCTTTACTCTGTGACTGCTCGGAAACATCGTATGGCCGACCTCACAGTGGCGTAGTGCTGCCCGGCCACGACCTCACGGTTTTTGCGGGCGTATCCGGGACTACGGACTGAGACCCGGTCCGCATCAGGTCAGTCCGAGACAGCGATGAGCGTCCGGCGTTCGCCGTCTTTAGTCGCTACGACCCATCGGTTATCGTGCCGCTCAACGACTGCCCACACGCCGAAAAACAGGTGTAACTCCAGCTCAAGACCGTTGACGCGTTCGCCGGTCTCTTCGATACGGAACTCTCGGGACTCAGCAACGTTCGTCATGTCACAGACGAGATGGCAGCGAACGGCGAGCCGCGGTAATGGCCGTGTTGGCCGGGTCAAACGCGGCTTTCACTGTTCGAGATAACCGTACGTCTCCTCCAGATAGTCGATGATCCAGTCGACTGTAGACTCGTCGTAGGTCCAGAAGCCGTAGAACTCGCGTGGTTCGCGCTCCTCGGCCAGCAGGGCGCACTTCTGGGTTGGGTCACCGCCGCCGTCGAACACGACGAACCACGAGTCGGCGATCTCGTCCGACCGTTCCAGATGCAGCGAGAACGTGCTGTATTCGGGTGGCTCGATATCAGGGACGGCGTAGGCGTGGACGTCCACATCGGTCTCACCCAGACGTTCGTACAGGTCGAGTTCGCCCTGAAGAGTCGAGAGTGTCTGGAAGCCGGCGTGTAGCGTCCCCTGTCCCACTCGCCATGCGCGGTCCTCTATTTCGCGCGATGCGGCGGTCATCCGTTGAATCGACCACGATGTGAACATGGTCTCGTCGAGGTGATCGAGAATCGACACGTACGGGCTGTTGTCACGCGTGATGTACTGTCGACCTTCGTTGAGCGAGTCTGTGAAGGAGTTGAGGCTCGCGGCCGCGATGACCTCTGTGTCCTCGCTGAGGGTGATAAATTCGCCCGGTCGCCCGCTCTCGGTCTGCTCGGTCTGAACGTGGACGTTGCGGTCCGCGAAGCGCTCGCGCAGGTCCTCGGCCGCGTTCGACCCGGCGTTGAAGATAGTCAGTGTCTTCTGATGGTCCTCGACACCGGTGATGAGTTCCGTTAACGACATCCTCGACTGTACATCGGTATTCACCGTGTTAGTCGTTGCGGGAGAGTTACCCGACTTACTATTATCTGCTGACAGGTGTATCTCGGACGGAAGTGTCGACTGTGTAAACACACACCATATGTGATGAACCGCCATTTCGAAAACGGCAATCTGAGGTGCCTGAGCCGAAAGATAACGATTAATGAGTGGTGATGTAGTGGAAAATCTTTAGTCATGGCCCCCCAACGGAATGGTACGGCACCAGAGCTGGGGCCGAGGATTTCACCATGACAGACAACGAACTAATCTGGCGAATCGCCGGTGGTTCCGGTGACGGAATCGACTCGACAAGCCAGAACTTCGCGAAGGCCTTGATGTGGTCGGGGCTGAACGTGTTCACACACCGTCATTACCCGTCGCGTATCCGCGGCGGCCACACGTACGTAGAGGTGCGTGCAAAGGACGAACCGGTACAGTCTCGCGGTGACGGCTACAACTTCCTGCTCGCACTGGGTGACTCGTTCGCCCGGAACCCGCAGGAAGAGGCCTATTACGGCAAAGAGGAGCTGAAGCCGCTGTACGAGAACTTCGACGACCTCCGTGAAGGTGGCGTCCTTCTCTACGACGAAGGGCTGCTCGACGAGGAAGACGTCGACGAAATCGGGCTCGAAGAGGCCGCTGAGGAGAACGACTGGCACGTCGTCCCGATGGACCTCCGCGGCATCGCCAAGGAACACGGCCGTGAGATCATGCGGAACACGGCCGGTATCGGTGCGACTGCGGCAATTCTCGATATCAGTACTGACGAGTTCGAGGAGCTCATCAAGCAGAACATGAGCGGCGACATGCAGGAAGCGAACCTCAACGTCCTGCAGGACGCCTACGACGCCGCAAACGAACTCGATATCGACCACGACATCGAGGTCCCCGAGGGCTCCCACGACGAGGAGCAGGTCATCCTCTCGGGCTCGAACGCGATTTCCTACGGCGCAATCGACGAGGGCTGTCGCTTCATCTCGGGCTACCCCATGACTCCGTGGACCGACGTGTTCACGATCATGTCACAGCACCTGCCCGAGTTCGGCGGGATCTCCGAACAGGTCGAGGACGAGATCGCCGCTGCCGCGCTGGCGCTCGGTGCGTCTCACGCCGGCGTGAAAGCCATGTCTGGGTCCTCCGGCGGTGGCTTCGCGCTGATGTCCGAACCGCTCGGACTGGCAGAGATGACCGAGACGCCCATCGTGCTGGTCGAAGCGATGCGTGCCGGCCCTTCGACGGGGATGCCGACCAAGCCCGAACAGGCGGACCTCGAACACGTCCTGTACACGTCACAGGGCGACTCCGCCCGCGTCGTGTTCGCACCGGCGAACATCCGCGAGTGTTACACGCAGACCCGCTCTGCGTTCCGCATCGCCTACGAGTACCAGATCCCGGTCATCGTTATCTACGACCAGAAGATTCAGGGCGAACTCCGAAACCTCCCGGCCAGCCACTTCGACGAGGAGCCAAACGCCGATCCCGGCTCGGTCCTCACCGAAGAGGAGATTCAGGACGCCGCACACCATTCCTCTGGAAAGTTCCAGCGATTCCTGCACGAACCCGAGGACGGCTCGAACGTCAGCCCGCGCTCCGTGCCGGGCCAGAAGGACGGCCGTTACCTCGCAACCGGGAACGAGCACAATCCGTCCGGGCACATCAGCGAGGACCCCGAGAACCGCATCGCCCAGATGAACCGTCGGCTCAACAAGCTCGACGACATCCGTGCTGATCTGGACGAAAACACGTCCCACCAGACCTACCACGGACCCGACGAGGCCGATTACGGCATCCTCGTGTGGGGGAGCCAGCAGGGGACCGTCTTCGAGGCCGTCGACCGGCTCAACGAGAACGGTCACTCCGTGAAGGCGCTTGGCGTCTCCGACATGGCTCCGTATCCGGAAGACGAGGTCTCCGAGTGGCTCGAATCGGTCGACGAGGCGCTCGTCGTCGAGATGAACGCCACGGCCCAGTTCCGCGGCCTGACTCAGAAGGAACTCGGCAAGTACGGCGACAAGATGTCGAGCCTCCTGAAGTACAACGGCAACCCATTCGAGCCCGCCGAGATCGTCGACGGGTTCGAGTCCAGCATCGACGGCGAGGAACTCGCCGCGAGCAACATGAAGTACGTACCCGCGGCAGGTGACTAACCTATGAGTGCATTCTCAGCAATCAACGAAGAACGCGAAATCGAGCGCGACGAGTTTACACCTGGCATCGAACCCCAGGCGACCTGGTGTCCGGGCTGTGGCGACTTCGGCGTCCTCAAGGCGCTCAAGCAGGCCATGCCGGAAGTCGGCAAGAACCCCGATGAAGTCGCGCTGTTCACCGGTATCGGCTGTTCGGGGAAGCTCAACAGCTACTTCAACAGCTACGGCTTCCACACCATCCACGGCCGCTCGCTGCCTGTCGCCCGGGCCGCGAAGCTCGCCAACCCCAACCTCGAAGTCATCGCGGCCGGTGGGGACGGCGACGGCTACGGTATCGGTGGGAACCACACGATCCACACAGCCCGTGAGAACCACGATATGACGTATATCGTGTTCAACAACGAAATCTTCGGGCTGACCAAGGGCCAGACATCCCCGACATCGCCGAAGGGCCACAAGTCAAAGACACAGCCCCACGGCTCGGCGAAGTCGCCGATCCGCCCCCTGTCCCAGCAGCTCAACGCAGGCGCAACCTACATCGCCCGGACCGCGGCTGTCAACCCGAATCAGGCGAAGGAAATCATCGCCGAGGCCATCGAACACGACGGCTTCGCGCACATCGACTTCCTGACCCAGTGTCCGACCTGGAACAAGGACGCGAAACACTACGTCCCGTACACGGACGTCCAGCAGTCCGACGAGTACGACTTCGACCTCTCGGACCGCGCTGAGGCCGCAGAGATGATGCGCCAGACCGAGGAGCAACTGTACGAGGGCGAAGTCCTCACCGGACGCATGTACGTCGAGGACGCGCGCCCCTCCTACGGCGAGGAGAAGCGCCAGATCGGCGAGATGCCGGACGAACCGCTCGCAGAGCGGTACTTCGACGAGGACGCGGAGTGGGAGCGGACCTACGACAACCTCCTCGAACACCACAAGTAAGGCCCGCTGCCGGACTGCAGACACCCCCTCGAACGTGGGTTTCTGGTTCGGAAGATATTTTTTCATGCACCGAAAAGATTAGTCCATGAGTGCCGAGTCCACGGAGCGTCGAATCCTGTCGGTCCTTGAAGAGGACGCACAGGCCTCGTACGCAGAAATCGCGGAGCGAGCCGACGTATCGAAGCCGACAGTCCGGAAATATATTCAGAAGCTCGAAGAGGAGGGCGTCATCGTCGGCTACTCCGCCGATGTCGACCCGAAGAAGCTGGCAGGCCAGTCGATTGCTCTGGTCGGCATCGATATCGCGAGCGATTGCTACGTCGAGGCCACGCGGAATCTCAAGGAGATCCCGGAAATGGAGGAACTGTACACGTCCAGCGGCGACCACATGCTGATGGCGGAGGTCCGAGCGATGGACGGGGACTCGCTGGCGGACGTGATCGAGGACAAGATTCTCGCGCTCGACGGCGTTACCGCCGCGCATCCGTCGTTCCTCCAGGAACGGCTGAAGTAACGGGTTTTTAGACGCTCCAGCGCTGACTGCACGGTATGCTTTCTCGGCTGGTGCTCGGACTCGGGCCGACGGCCGCGGACCTTCTCGACGCGATTAGCGACGACCGCGGCGACCTGGCAGTCGTGACTCAAGACGAGCACCGGGCTGAAACGCTTCGGGCGGACGGTATCAACGTATTCGAAGCCGACCAGACTGAGCCATCTGTTCTCGCCGATATCGACTTTCACCCCGAGAGCGTCATCGTCGCCAGCGAGGACCCCGAGCGGAACGCCGACGCGGCGACGGCCGCTCGTGACTGCTTTCCCGACGTGTTCCTGCTCGCCTACGCTGGCCGCGGCGCGACGGCTGACCAGCGCGACCGACTCGATAGCGTGGCGGACCGGCTGGTCACGCCGGAGGCCGTCGTCACCGACTACGTCACCCAGTCGGTCGGCGACGAAGGAACACGAACTAGACAGCTCCATCAGGTACTCCGGGACATCGACGACCACCTCGCCGTCGTCACACACGACAACCCCGACCCGGACGCGATTGCCAGCGCTGTCGCCCTCGGCGCGCTCGCTGAACGGGCCGACTGCGAGGTGACGATCTGTTACTACGGGGAGATTTCTCATCAGGAGAACCGGGCGTTCGTCAACCTTCTCGAATTCGACCTCCAGAACCTTGAGGCCGATTCGACGGATGAACTGGAAGCGTTCGACGGGTTTGCGCTGGTCGACCACTCCAGAGCCGGCGTCAACGACCAGCTCCCGCCGGAGACTCCCATCGACATCGTCATCGACCACCATCCGCCACGCGTTCCGATCGAAGCCCGCTTCGTCGATCTCCGGAGCGGCGTCGGGGCGACGAGCACGCTACTGGTCGATTATCTCCGGCGGTTCAACATCGATATTCCGACCCCAATCGCGACGGGCCTGCTGTTCGGCATTCAGGTCGACACGAAGGACTTCCGCCGGGAGGTCGCCGCCGCGGACTTCGAGGCCGCCGCGCATCTCGTGACGAACGCCGACATGGCGACGCTCCAGCGCATCGAAGACCCGAGCGTGAGCCCGGAGACGTTGTCGGTCATCGGCCGAGCGATTGCGAACCGCGAACAGGAGGGGTCGGTACTCCTGACCGGCGTTGGCGAGATAACCGACCGGGACGCGCTCGCGCAGGCGGCTGACAGGCTGCTCGACCTCGAAGGCGTGCAGGCGACGATGGTGTACGGCGTCGTCGACGGGACGATCTACGCCTCTGCACGAGCTCGCGGGGCGGACATCGACCTCGGCGAGGCCCTGCGGGACGCCTTCGGACAGATCGGGTCCGCGGGCGGTCACGCCGATATGGCGGGCGCACAGATCGAACTGGGGATGATCACCGTCGATGAGCGCGAGGAATCGCTGGAAGAGATCGTCCGTTCTATCGTCACAGACCGGTTTCTCAACGCCATCCAGTCGCGGTCCCACCGGCTGCTCGGGCGCGTCTACGCACGCGCTGACTACGACGTGGCCGCGTTCACGGAGTCGACGGCGCTCAGACGGGACAGCGAAGACACCATCACGACGGCTGGAAAGACATCTGAGGCATCGGGTGACGACATCCCAGAGGACTGGAACACCGATGTGACGTTTCTGGAAAACGGCGACGAGGACGGTAGCGGCGAACCAGAACAGGCGGACGACGCGGCTGAGCCGCCGGACGACGAGTCAGAACAGGCGGACGACAGCCCGGAGACGCTCGTCGAACCCGACGACAGCGAGCCGCCGTAGGCGAGCCTTTTTTGCCGTCGGTCGAGAACATCGCGCCGATGGAGGACTCGAATCGGCCGACGGTCGGAGACTACATGACACGCGAGGTTGCCACCGTCGAACTCGACGACACTGTTGGGGAGGTCGCCCGGCGTATCGCTGACAACGACCACTTCAGCGGGTTTCCGGTGACTGACGGCCGCCGTGTCGAGGGGTTCGTCAGCGCACGCGACCTGTTGCTCGCGGAAGACCACGAGCCGATGTTCCGCGTGATGACCGACGACATCCTCGTTGCCCACCCGGACATGGCCGTTCAGGACGCCGCGCGCGTTATCCTGCGGTCGGGCATCCAGAAACTCCCGGTCGTCGACGACGCCGGCCACCTCGTCGGTATCATCTCGAACGCCGACGTGATTCGCTCACAGATCGAGCGGGCGACTCCGGGCAAGGTGGACAAACTCAGCCGGACGCTCGAAAACATCCACGGTATCACGACACACGAAGGCCGCCGCGAGGTGGACCTCGACGACCTGACGCCGACACAGACGACGGTGTACGCCGACGAACTTGAAGGCCGGGTGTACGAACTCGAACGCGGGCTGGCGGAACCGCTCGTCGTCATCGACAACGGTGGAGACCTCCTGCTGGCGGACGGCCATCATCGGGTGAAAGCCGCCGCCCGGCTCGATATCGACGAAATGGACGCCTACGTCATCGTTCTCGATGAGACGGTCGAACTGGGGATGGCCGAGACGGCTGCGGACTCCGATCTGGAGTCGATCGACGATATCGAGGTCGTCGACTACGCACATCACCCGCTCGTTCAGACGACGGAGCGGCTCCAGAATTAGTCATCGACGGTGTGATTGACGGTAGCATCCCTTTTTGCCCGAACCTTCTTACTAAATCATGACATACACCGGAGTATGTTCGACGAGTCGGACCTCCAGCGCATCCGCGAACAGAAAGACGAGTGGGAAGCCGAGACACTGGACCCCGTACTGGACGCCTACGGCGAACGCAAAGAGCAGTTCGCGACGGTCTCAAACCTCGACGTAGACCGGCTGTACACGCCGCTCGACGTAGACGATGTCGATTACGAGGAAGACATCGGCTTCCCCGGCGAGGAGCCGTTCACACGCGGGGTCTATCCGACGATGTACCGCGGCCGGCAGTGGACCATGCGCCAGTTCGCGGGCTTTGGGACCGCCGACGAGACCAACGAGCGGTTCCACTACCTCATCGACGAGGGCCAGACCGGGCTCTCGACGGCCTTCGACATGCCGACGCTGATGGGCATCGACTCCGACGACGTGATGGCCGACGGCGAAGTCGGCAAGGAGGGCGTCGCCGTCGACACGCTGGCGGACATGGAGCGGTTGTTCGACGGCATTGACCTCGGCGAGGTGTCGACTTCCTTCACGATCAACCCCAGCGCTCCCGTCATCTACGCGATGTACATCGCGCTGGCCGACCAGCAGGGCGTCCCGCGCGAGGAAATCCGCGGGACGCTCCAGAACGATATGTTCAAGGAGTTCATCGCACAGAAGGAGTGGGTCATTCCGCCGGAGCCGTCGCTGAAACTCGTCACCGACACCATCGAGTTCGCCAGTCAGGAGACGCCGAAATTCAAGCCTATATCCGTATCGGGGTATCACATCCGGGAGGCCGGTTCGACAGCCGTACAGGAACTCGCGTTCACGCTCGCGGACGGCTTCGCCTACGTCGAAGACTGTCTGAACCGCGGGCTGGACGTCGACGAGTTCGCCCCACAGCTCTCCTTTTTCTTCAATTCGCACAACTCCATGTTCGAAGAGATCGCGAAGTTCCGTGCGGCCCGACGCATCTACGCCCGCGTGATGGACGACTGGTACGACGCGGAGGCCGACGCGAGCAAGCAACTGAAGTTCCACACCCAGACCGCCGGCCAGTCACTGACAGCCCAGCAACCGCTGAACAACATCGTCCGCGTGACGATTCAGGCCCTCGCAGGTGTGCTGGGCGGGACCCAGAGCCTGCACACCAACAGCTTCGACGAAGCGCTGGCGCTCCCATCGGAGCAGGCGGTGCGGGTCGCCCTCCGGACACAGCAGATCATCGCGGAGGAGTCGGGAGCCGCCGACATCGTCGACCCGATGGGCGGCAGTTTCGCCATCGAGTCGCTGACCGACGAGGTCGAGGAGAAGGCGATGGCCTACATCAACCACATCAGGGACGAACTCGGCGACGGGTCGGTCCGCGACGGCGTCATTCAGGGGATTCAGGACGGCTACTTCCAGCGTGAGATTCAGGACGCCGCCTACGAGTACCAGCAGCGCGTCGAGAGCGAGGAAGAAGTCATGGTCGGGGTTAACAAGTACACCGTCGAGGAAGACACCGAACCCGAGATTCTCACCGTCGACGAGGACGTACAGGAACGCCAGCGGGACAAGCTCGCGACAGTCAAGGCAGAGCGCGACGACGCGGCCGTGGAGGCGGCGCTCGACGAACTGCAGCACGTGATCACCGACGGCGGGAACGTCATGCCCGTCATCATCGACGCAGTGAAAGCCTACGCGACGATGGGCGAAATCATGGCCGTCTTCGAGGCAGAATACGGGAGCTATCAGGAAACGGCGAGCGTCGCCTGACTGACAAGCGTACGCTCAATCGTCGCTTGAAGAACTGTTTTCGAGGTGCACCCACCCTCCATCATCACCCGCATCAGGCACACTGATACGACCCGAGTCGTTCCCGGTCGACAGATTCGGACCTGTTCAGGTTGGTCGACTCGGTCAGGACAATCAACTCCACGCGTTTCATCGCGTCGTCGTGGCTTTGATTCCACCGGGAACACAGATACGTTGCGAGCGATTGTCGAAGACTGGGTTCGTGACGGGCTGTCCCGAGGAACTTCTTCCAGCGCTGGTTCGGAAACCGGTCTGACACCTCTGGCGGCCGAGAGAGATTGACCGGCTCCCCGGTAAGCGCGTCGACCCGGTTCCCGGACTCCAGGGGTGCCGGGGCCGCGTACCACCATGTTTCCAGTGCGGGGTCCGGCGCGAACATACTCCAGCTCCGGTCCTCGATTCTGTCCGGCGTACCTGTCGGTGCGGCGACGAAGCCGACTGCGATAGCGTTGAGAACGACAATGGCGACGATCCCGAGCGCCGCTAGCGAAGCCGTCGTCGTGGGGAACCAGATCTGCGAGGGACCTGTCGCTGCATCCGGCCACCGTGGGCGCAACGCTTCGATAGCGACGGGCCAGCGGTTCGCGAGCCCGTCCCAAAGCGGCGTCGGGAGAAACAGGACCAGCCCGAGAATCGAGACGAGCGGAAACACACCCAGGCGAAACGAGAACGCCATACAGACGTGTGCGGTGACGAACGCCGCGACCAGTGCCGTCCGATACCATCCGGTCCAGATGAGCAACAACGGGGAGCCAACGAGCAAGGCGAGCCAGAGCCAGTTCCCCAGGACCAGCACCGGGTCCCAGCCCGCAACCACGTCACCAGCGCGGACAGTGAGGTGGTCGAGCTGGAACACGTACCGCACTGCAGTCCCCCGGTGCCAGTACGTGCCACGAAGCTTCATGAGGCCGTTCGTCACGTACACGGCCAGTACTTGCAGGAGGATGCCCGCAGTGCCGGCGGTGGCGACCCGTATCGAGTCGGACGCCGTCGACCTATCTTCCCAGCCACAGCCGAGCGGGAGCAGGAGGCTCCAGAACAGTAGCCGGCGAAACAGCGTATCGCCGGCATTGAGGACGACGGGGTTCCGGAGCTGTATCGCTACGAGCAGGACGAACGCGACGCCCGCGCTCAGGCGGGGCCGGTAGCCCACCACCAGCGCCAGTCCTGCGAGCGCCGTCAGTCCGAGGGCCACCAGCGGGAGCCAGACGGTCCCCGAGAAAGCGAGCGGCGACACGTCTCCCAGAACCGGATACAGTTCAGCCAGTGTCGAGCGCGGGAGCGCGCCGCTATCGGTATAGAACGCAACGATGTCCGACCACCGCAGAGTGATGTCGGCGAGGAGACACAGCCCGAGCGCCGCTCTGAACGCTGCAAGCGCACGTCTGTCGATAGCGATTCGGGGGACCAACCACTGACGGAGGGGAAATTCGGGGCGCATCTGTAGGGAGGGCAGCGAGACACCGGCTTGCTGTCACGCAAGCGACTACCAGCCGATTTTCTGTCGGATTAAAATAAACTAACGGAATCGGGCTATCAGATATATGAGAGGAACACAGCGGTACGAGAAACTGTCTCACATGGCAGGATATACTGCAGCAACGGACACTCAGGAACTGGCCGCGTCGTCGATTCGCTCGGAGACGTACACGACGAGGCCAAGCAACACGCCGAGGACGATACCGATAGTGACGAATCCGTAAATGGCGACGCCGAACGGCGTCGGCGGCAGCGCAATCACACCGAACAGTTCCGGTTCGAGGTCCTCCGGTCGGATACTGCCAAGGACGAACCCCATGATACCGGCAAGAACAACAATAGCAACGTACAGGCGAAGGACGATTTGCTGCCCGGATCTGGCCTTGGCTGGCTCGCTCATGTGTGAACAACGGCTCGGAGACGATTAGCCTTTTTCACTTCCACACCGTAGCTATCCCATGTCACAGAAGGAGCTACTGTTTCTCGTCCTGACCGGAATCGCACTCATGATGTTCGTGACGGCTATGGTACTCGTTTCCGGCGCAAGCTAACAGGCACTGTCAGTTCGGTCGTAGCTGCGGACGAAGCAGACAAAAACAGCGTTCGGGACGCTTACGAGTCGTCTTGTTCTTCCTGACCGCCGTCAGCGAGTAGCGATGGGTCTTTCTCCGGCTCCTCGGCTTTGAGTTGCTCATCGAACCACTGGAACTCACGGTCCAGCATGCCGTTGCGTTCGAGGTCCCACGGGTCGCCGTCCTCGACCTTCGGGCCTTCGAGCCAGGACTGGACAATGTTCCAGACGAAGAACAACTGGCCGATGAACAGGATGAATGCGCCCACCGTCGCCGCCTGGTGGAACGTCGACACCTGCGTCAGCGGTGCGATGGCACCGTCAAACTGGTAGGTTGCGTACCGCCGTGGCATTCCCAGATAGCCCAGTGCGAGCATCGCGAAGAACGTGATGTTGGTTCCAACCATCGAGAACCAGAAGTGGGCCTTGCCGAGGGTGCGCTGGTACATCCGGCCGGTGAATATCGGGAACCAGTAGTAGATGCCGGCGAAGGCCGCGAAGCCGATGGCCCCCATCACGATGTAGTGGAAGTGACCCACGACGTAGTAGGTGTCGTGCAGGATCAGGTCGACGGGGATGGAGGCGAGGAACACGCCCGTCACGCCGCCGATAATGAAGTTCGAGACGAAGCCGATACAGAACAGCATCGGCGTCGTCAGACGCAGGCGGCCGTTCCACATCGTCGTGATCCAGTTGAATGTCTTGACTGCGCTCGGTATTGCGATAGCCAACGAGACAGCCATGAACGAGGCCCGGAGCCGCGGGTCCATGCCCGTCGAGAACATGTGGTGGGCCCAGACGCCGAAGGACAGTACACCGATGGCGAGCGTCGAGTAGACGACGAACTTGAAGCCGAACAGCTTGCGGCCGGAGAACTTCGGCAGGATGAGGCTGACCAGTCCCATCGGCGGCAGGACGAGGATGTACACCTCGGGGTGGCCGAAGAACCAGAACAGATGCTGCCACAGCAGCGGGCCGCCACCTTCGACGGCGAAGAACGTCGTCTGGAGGTTCCGGTCCAGTAGCAGCATCACGATAGCACTCCCCAGCAGCGGGAACGCGAACAGGATCAGCGCGGACTGGGTGAGGATCGTCCACGAGAAGATGTCGAGGTTCGCCCAGTTGACCTCCTCATTGCGCTCCGTAAAGATTGTCGCGATGAAGTTGATCGCCCCCATCGTCGCTGCGACGCCCGAAAGGTGCAGGCCCAGCAGCATCAGGTCGACACCGGGGTTCGCCTGCTCGACGGACAGCGGGGTGTACATCGTCCAGGCCGTGCGAGCCGGCTCGATCATGTTGTCGGTCACCGGCGCGAGGAAGAACCCTGCCCAGATCAGCAGTGCTGCCGGTGGGAGCAGCCAGAACGCGATGGCGTTGATACGTGGGAACGCCATGTCGTCAGCCCCGATGAGCAGCGGGATGAAGTAGTTCGCGAACGCCGCGATGATGGGCGTCCCGAACAGGAACAGCATCGT
>JBDGPY010000133.1:0-36750 GCA_042219425.1 Haloarcula sp.
GACTACACTGGCTTCCCTGAAAACAACTACTTCTGTCTCCCTAGCAGATGAAACCAGTTTCGAACAGGCACAGGTATAGCGGTACCCAGTCAGTGTCAGGTAAGCCGTCTCTCGCCAATACAACAAATCACAGCATGTCCGGATGTCCGCAGGTTGGCCGACAGGCAGTCAGCGAGATAGTTGCTATCGTTCTATTTTCATCTTCAGCGCGGTTTGCTTGGTTATTTACCAGCCGGCTTCCTGAACACGAGCATGATCGAGCGATTGAGACAGGCTGTTACGTCTCAACAGCAGACGCATCTTGAGTGTCGGCACTGCGGGACGACCATCGAATCGTGTGAGTCTGCCTGTCCCGCCTGTGGCTCCAGCGATATCGCGAAGTACGATCTCTGACGGTAATCCGACGATTTGCTCGACGCCCGATACAAACTGTCCAAGCCACGGCTATCAGCCCCACGATCTCTAGCGTTCCGAATGGTCCAATTCCGGACATACTTCGGATAAATTGCTATGTTTAAAAAACCGGGCGGCCAGAAAACCAACTTCGATAATAATTCTGTATTTAGGATTACATATACCCATATTTAGATAACTCTAAACGGAAAGCAGCGGGAGTTCCCCGCCCCACCGTGGGCGGGGGTGAAGCGCGTACGCTCCGCTGCACAATCCGTCCGTTCAAGTTACCGTGGAGCAATAATCGACGTACGGGAGCCACGTTATCCGCCTCGCAAAACACCGAGAGGTTGCGCCGGGCTGTGTCGGGCGGTGGTGAAGCCGCCGACCTCCACGGACACGTCACCTACGGCGGCACGAGACGACCTCTAGTGCGGTAGGAGAGACGGCGTGTTCGGGTGTTACTGCTCCCACACGAGCCTCACGGCAAGTGCAGAGGGAATTAAATTCGCCTGCCGCCGTTACGCTCCCCGTCTCGGGGAGAGGCCAAACGGCGAAGCCCCGCGCCACCGTGCGCGGGGTACTTCACTAGCTGTTGTGGTTTATGATTGTTGTCATGTCTCCATCGCTCGCCGAGATCGATTGCCAATGAGTTCGTCGAGTAGAGAGAGGTCGGTGGTGTTCCTCCTGACTTTGAATGAGAGCGACGTGCTGGTGGAGCGTGTAGCGTTGATTTGAAACCATCAAGAGGTCCCGTACGACGACACGCCGAGCCAATGACAACGTTACTGACGGCGAGCAGTTCCTTCTGTGGGAAAATACAGCAAAGAGAGTACGAGGATGTCTCCTGTCACTGTTCGACAGGGGCCCAGCTATCGGATGTGATCTTCGCGTCCGGGTTGTCCGGATGTCTCACTGTGAGTTGGTCGTCGGACTCGACTGCGACGAGATCGACCGTGTTGTTTTCTGCGTGATTTCGGGTAGGGTAAGTAAACGGTCGCGTCCGCGCAGGCAGGTCACTGACTGTCGGACACTCAGGCGGCGCGGCGACATTGTCTGCGAACCCGTCAGTGTGAATCCGAGACTGTGGCTTGTCCTGGCCCCTTGTATCGAACCACTGGAGGAAGGTCTGTCCAGATGGAATGCGCTCGATGGCTGAACGTATCAAGTGCTTGGATCGTTCCAGAAGCGGGGAAGAATTCACATCCTCGTCGACTGTCTCTCCCCCAGTGCCCCGTGGCTGATCCATGGGTATGAGACCCATAGCCAAAGATAGGGAAGCACGCTACAAAACCGTTGTGTCAGTCTCGATCAGAGTTCGATCCGCTCGACGATCCGGTTCCCGTTTTCCCGACTGTTGAGCGCGACGATTCGGACATGGGATTCCAGGCCAGAGTCATTGAGTTTGGCTTTCAGAAGGTTGTCGACCTGGTAGACGCCGGCCGCGTTGTTCATCGCAATTTCAACGAGAACCGGGTAGTCCTCGCCTCTGGATAGTGTCACTGTTTCGATGGCCTGACTCGAAACCGTGTCGATGCCGCGCCCGCCGCGCTTGTACGGAATCCGCGACCGACCCCGCTCCATATCCAGTGCGTCCGCGACGCGGACGACGCCGGCTTCGAGCGTCAGGGGGTCCTCCTCGGTGTGGTGACAGAGGATTGCGTGGAGGATCTCGCCTTTCATCTGGACCCGCTCGCGCACGTCATAGAATTCAGAGAGAATGTCGTCCAGAAGGTCAGCGGCCAGCGGAATCGAGTAGTACGGGTGCGAGTCGCGGTGGACGACGTGGCCGATGTCGTGTAACGTCGTCGCGAGTGCGATGATGACGGCCTCGTCGGGCTCTGCAAGACCATGATCGGCCGCACCGTTGAACTCGATGCCCGCCTGTTTGAGCAGGTCGTACAGACACAGCGCGCGGTTACGGACGATTCCGATGTGTTTCGCGCCGTGGTCGTTGTACTGTTTGCGCTTTACTGGGTTGACGTTCTGCGCTTCGAGATACGCCTGGATTTCCTCGTCGGAAGTGACCCGGTCGAGGACCGCATTGAGTCGGTCGTCCGGGAACGCATGGTCCGCTGCCGGGTCGTAGAGTCGGCCCCTGGTGTCGTCGGTATCAGTACTCATACATAAACTCAGACGACCCAGGGCGAAAAATCCCCCACCGAGTTAACCAGTCAGTTGACGGTGTCGAGAACCTCGTCGTAGTCCGGTTCGACACCGGGATCGTCACTGACCCAGGCATACGTGATCTTCCTGGCCTCGTCGATGACGAAGACAGCGCGCTTCGCGACGTTTGAGACGCCGAGCGCATCGAAGTCCATCGAGATATCGTACGCGTCAATGAGCTCGCGGTTCGTGTCGCTTATCAAGTCGAACTCCAGTCCAAGCTCGTCTCGGAAGGCGTTCTGGGAGAACGGCGTATCGATACTGACTCCGTACAGTGTCGCCCCTGCCGCGGTGATCTCGCTCAGTCGCTCCTGGAACGTGTTCATCTCGTGGCTACAGACGCTGGTGAATGCGCCCGGGAAAAACGCGAGAACGATGGGCGCTGAGTTGAGTTCAGCAGACAGCGTTACGTCGTCGACATCTCCGTTTGCAAGCGGTGCCGTGAAATCTGGTGCAACATCTCCGACTGAGACCATACAGGTTCTCTTTGCGTAACCGGATGAAACCTTTTCCGACGTGGGAGAGGACCCCAGTCCCGGGATCGCTGTTCGCCATGCGAGCGGCTAGAACTGCGCGAATTTCGCCGTGACTTCATCGATCCACTCCGGCAGGTCGCGGTCAGCGAGATTCCCATCGGCGTCGCGTGTCATGACTACGTTCGCAACTTCGCCGCTCCGTGTGATATCCAGTCGCCACAGTCCGTCAGCTTCGATATCCACCCGAACGGTGTCCTCTCCGACGGGCTTTCGCGGCTTAATTGTCACTTGCTGCCCGCTCATCACTTCCATCGTGTGACTGTCATCGAACATCACGTCTAACTGAGTGTTCGGTCGTCATTATATTCCGGGTCGCGCTGTGGTTTTACTTTCACTCCCCGGCGGAACCTTACTACCCCAGCAGTCGAACGGGGTAGTACGATGCTCACCACGCTTCCGACGGTGTTCAAACGCGACAAGAAGCGTGCATCGTCGGTTGTGGTCGAGTATCCAACAGGTAGGAGTGGGACACTCCAAACCTCCTGTAAAGGGAAATCGCCTGCGGAGTCTGGAACCGCTGTGGGGCTTGTTCCTGCAAGTTCCGACACAGAAACAGGAAGCCCCGACCTCAACAAGCGAGGGCCGGGTAGGCCCGAGCGCGGTAGGTCGGGGTAGTTCACCGTTCGCCGGGTCGGACCGGAGTACATGGTTTGTCAGAGAGTTGGCGTTCCAGTATCGTCAGCTGGGAAACTTCCCGCTCGGGCGTTCGACAGTCCTGGAAAAGGCAAAAAGGTTATAATAGCAACCACGTAAGCTTCGGACACAATGACACCGACACTCGGCATACTGTTCCCGGGGATGCCCGGGACAACGGAGATGATGGTTATCCTCCTCATCGCCGTCCTCCTGTTCGGGGCGAACAAGATTCCCAAACTGGCCCGTTCGACTGGTGAAGCCATGGGCGAATTCCAGAAAGGCCGTGAAGAAGTCGAACAGGAACTCGAAGAGATGCGCGAAGGAGAAAGCTCGGAGGGAACTGAGTCCACCACTACCACCGAGACAACGTCCGAAACCGAAACCGAAACCGAAACGTAATCCAGACCGCTTCTCTGTGTTCACCGCCCGATCAGTGATAACGAAAGGGTTTTTCGCCGGTCCATCGACGAACCGGGTAGGGCGTGTGGCCTAGTGGACTAGGGTGAGGGGTTCCTAACCCCTAGATCGCGGGTTCGAATCCCGCCACGCCCGTCGTGTGACGAACGGACGTGAGGAGCCGACGGGCACGGGATTCGAATCACGCGAGACGAGCCACGCGAGTCTCGCCTCGGGTTCGAATCCCGCCACGCTCGCTTCGTGGCCCCTCACTCCGTTCGGAACACACTCGCGACCGTGGCGTAGCTCGCGAAACCGCAGGTTTCGCTCACTCCCGCCACGCCCGTGCAAGAAACCGGTGAGCGAACCAGCATAGCAGCTTCTAAGGAACACACAGCCCGTGAGCGGATCGAGACCGGATGTACTCGGGCTCCCCGGTCCCATGAGATGCCAATGTATAAGTTTAGGCTTACCTAACTCCGGCTGAGATGGATCGGGAGCCGTCTGAGCGGCCAGACGTGTGCGTCGTGGGGGCCGGGCCGGCGGGAGCGCTCGTCGCGAGTCGACTCGCGAACGCCGGTCACGACGTAGTCGTACTGGAGGCCGGTCCACGGTTCGACCCGGAGGATCGTGAGCAACAGATGGAACAGGCCATCCGTCCCGGGGAGCACGGATCGGTCTGGGAAATGGGGGGTGAGCGCGACGCGTTCAGCGCCAGCGGTGAGCGGTACTACCCGCTGAACGTGTCCCGGGTGAAAGGCGTCGGTGGGTCGACGCTGCACTGGCAGGGGATGGTGATGCGACTGCATCCGTCGGACTTCGACAGCAGCCACGACACTGCCGACCCGGCGTGGCCGATAAGCTACGACGACCTGCGGCCCTACTATGCCGACGCCGAGCGGGCGCTGGGCGTTGCCGGTGATGCGGATAACCCGTTTGCGCCGCCCAGGGACGGCTCGTATCCGCTACCCGGCTTTCCTCCGTCCTACAGCGACTCACTGTTCGCTGAGGCCTGCGAGGAGCTGGGCATTTCGATGCATTCGGTTCCGAACGCCCGGAACTCCGAGCCGTACGATGACCGGGGTCCCTGCGTCGGTTATGGGACTTGCCAGCCGGTCTGTCCCTCCGGGGCGAAATACGACGCCAGCGTCCACATCGAAGACGCGGAAGCCGAGGGTGCGCGTGTTCTCGACCGCGTCCCGGTTCAGCGACTTGAAACCGACGCCGAGGGGCGCGTTGACGCCGCTGTCTACGCCACGCCAGAGGGGAGAGAACACCGACAGACGGCCCGTGAGTTCGTGCTCGCGGCGGGCGGTGTCGAGACGCCGCGGCTCCTCCTTCTATCGGCGACTACCGAGCATCCAGACGGGCTGGCAAACGGGTCCGGAGCCGTCGGTCACTACTTCATGGACCACCTGTTCGCGGGCGCTGGCGGAACACTCGACGAGGCGACGCGACAGAACCACATCGGCTTCCTCACCAGTGAGTGCCACCAGTTCTACGACGAGCCCGGCCAGTCCATCGAGCGAGTCGACTCCGGCGAGGTGGTCGTCGAAGCGACTGACAAAACGCTCTCGCCGATTAAACTGGAGTTCCTGAACTACGCCGGGCCGTCGCCGGTCGAACTCGCGCTCTCCGGAGAGGAGTGGGGCGACGCACTGCTGTCGACCCTCCGTGAGTCCTATGGCAAGAGTATCGCGATGGGGGGACTGGTCGGTCAGCCACCCCGTCGGGAGAACCGGGTAACGCTGGACACCTCAACGACAGACGATCACGGAAATCCAGTGCCGGATATTCAGTGGTCGTGGGACGACAGATTAGGGCGGTCGCTCGACCGGGCTAACGACATCCAACATGCCGTGTTGTCGGAACTTGGGGTCGACATCTCCTGGACGGTCGGGGCTGGAAACACCGGGCCGGCGTACCACCATATGGGAACAACGCGGATGGGGACCGACCCATCGGAGAGTGTCGTCAACCCACAGCTACGGACACACGACGTGGCGAATCTCTCAATCGCGTCCTCGTCAGTGTTCGTCACCGCCGGGTCGATGAACCCGACGCTGACCATCGCTGCACTCGCGTTGAAGTGTGCCGACCACGTGGCTGAGCGACTCTAACGCTATCTACTATCGGCGAGGACCGTCTTGCTTTTGCGGGCCACGGACTGGAACCCTGGCGCGCCATCGGCAAGCCACACGACGATTGCCAGCCCAAGCAGCGCGAACTGGAACAGGACATACGGCTCGAAGGACAGCGTCGCGAACTGGGCGGCAAAAGACGAATCAGTTGCATATGGTGGGGGCGGCTGAAGCGGCCAGACAAGGAAGTGCAGCCACTGTGACTGTGTCAGGTCACCACGGAGCAGCCCCGCCAACCGTACCGGACTGACGTCAGTCAGCGTGTGTACGAATGCACCGACAGTGAACGCAGTCGAGAGATCAGTTCGGCGATACCACGCCGCGACACGGTACAACACTATCGCGAGAAAGACGAGTGTCAGCAGCGAGTGTGCGAGCGACCGGCCGGACGGGAGGACACCGAACGTCCAGGCGAGTGGTTTGTCGACCAGATCAGGGAACTGTGAGCCAACCGCAAGCGCGGTAAGCGTCGCCGCGGTCTGCCGGCGAGTCGGGTCGAGACGAGTGTACGCGGCATACACGAGATACGCGACAGCGAGGTGTCCCCACGGCCACATTGTATCCTGATTCGCCGGATGGTGGTATGTATCTGCTGATAGCGAGTTGTCACAGACGTAGAGTGAACATGTTCAAGCCGACAGCTCAGTACAGGCCCAGAATCGCACCTGCGTCAAGCAGGAGCAGGACCGACACGCCGGACGCTCCGAGCAGGAAGGGACGCGCGTTCCGGGCTGGCTCGCGAACTTTCTGCTGGTCGAACCCGTCGGAAAGCTTCGACGCGCCGACTTCGACGAGGCCGGCCAGCGCGAACCAGAGCACGACCATCGTGATGACGAGGTGACCGCGACCTGACCCAACCAGCGACTCTGCGGTGTAGCGGGTCGCCGCCAGGTGACCGCCGGTGAGAAAAAGAAGCAGCGCGCTCGCTCGCGAAACCGTCTTGAGCTTCCCGGTAATGGCTGACAGCGGTCCCGGCGAGGAATCGCCGTTCAGCGCCGTCGGAAGGACAGCGTAAGTCATGAACAACACGGTTCCAGCCCACAGCGCAGCGAATATCAGGTGCACCCCGTATACCGCCGCGTTTACGACACTCATACACGCCGGTTGGACGCGACCCTCTTCAACGTCGCGGGTTCGCGCTGTGGTCACTCCGAGGTGTCGAAGGCGTTGGGCGTGTCGACGTTGGCCGACATATCGAGCTCTTTGACCGCGTCCGTCTCCGCCGAGATGTGCGTTTCGCGGTCCACGTCGTAGTCCAGTTGGTCGATGAGATGAACGAACGAGCCGGGGTCGGGAATAAGGAAGATGCGAAGCGAGAACGCCACGTCGCTCTCTTTGATGTCGACAAGTGAGTCAAGCACGATAGTCAGCGAATCCTGGCGGACGTGTGAAAGGGCACTATCGGCGATCTCGGACGCGTCGTCCTGGACAACTGTCGGTGTTCCCATATTGATAGTCGCGTCCAGCGTGTTCGCGATACCGTCGATAAAGCCCGAGGTGAGGATGTTGCACATCTCCTGGAGGGCGGACTCGTGGAGCTGGGTGAACTCCGAGTCGACGCTTGAGCCAGTCATCAGCTCCGCGATTTCGGCGGCTGTCTCCGTCTCGAAGGTCATCAGGAACACACCGTACGGCGGTTCCGTCAGCCGGACGCGGGCGCTGTAGACGGTGCCACCACCCATTTCCGTGGCGATGTCCTCCGGTTGGACGAACGAGAGACTCTTGATTTCGACGGCGGCGTCAACGCCGGCCAGCGTCGCCAGCGAGTCTACGACCTGTTCGGCCCCGTCCTGTATTAGCCTTGTAATCAGCGTGAGTTTTCTGATATCGATGAGGAGCGGCATTGGACGCTATCAGGACCTATCAGGTGTTACCGTTTTCGGTGGGACCGCCATCAGGGGCCGCCACCGTAACGCTGATTACCGGTGGCTGACACTGTCTCAATGGGGAGCGTGTCACACCGTGTCTCACCCGTTACAACGGGTCAGCACGGATATCCACCAGTTGAACGACGCCCATCGTACACTACCGGGTAGTCCCGACCACGCCCGATGTGAGCACGCTTAAGCCGCCCCGTCCGTTTTGCACAGCCATGGAACCACGGGACCTCTCCGCTCACACTGTCTATCGGGCAGGTCGCGGTATCGAGGAGGTCGCCCGGGAACTCGGTCTCGACCCGGACGACATGGTAAAGCTGGCGTCGAACGAGAACATGTATGGGCCGAGCCCGAAGGCCGTCGAGGCAATCCGTGGGTCGGCCGAGCGCATGCACTCCTATCCGAAGGCCACCCATGCTGACCTCGTCGAGGAACTGGCCGGTCGATGGGACGTAACGCCGGAGCGGGTGTGGCTAGGTAACGGCGGCGACGGCGCGCTCGACTGTCTCGCCAGAGCCATGCTTGATCCTGGTCAGGACGTGCTCGTCCCCTCGCCGGGCTTCGCGTACTACGGGATGAGTGCCCGCTATCACCACGGTGAGGCCAACGAGTACACGCTGTCGAAGGCCGACGACTTCGCTCAGACAGCCGATACCGTTCTGAATGACTACGACGGCGAGCGCATCGTCTATCTCACCAGTCCGCACAACCCGACCGGGATGGAGTTCACTACCGGGGCAGTCCGGACGATTGCCGAGGAAACCGACGAGCAGACCCTTGTCGTCGTCGACGAAGCCTACGGAGAGTTCTCCGAGAAGCCGAGTAAGCGGCCGTTACTGGACGACCGGGACGATGTCGCGCTGCTACGAACGTTCTCGAAAGTCTACGGGCTCGCAGGTATCCGCCTTGGCTACGCGGTCGTCCCAGAGGACTGGGCCGACGCCTACGCCCGCATCAACACGCCGTTCTCCGCGAGCGAGCTCGCGTGCCGGGCCGGGCTGGCGGCACTGGACGACGACGAGCACGTCGAGCGCTCTGTCGACACCGCGGCATGGGCCCGCGACTACCTGTACGAGGAGCTCGATGCGCCGACCTGGGACAGCGCGGGGAACTTCGTTCTCGCAACGGTCGGCGACGCGTCGGCCGTCGCGGACGCCGCCCAGAAAGAGGGCGTCATCATCCGCGATTGCTCCTCGTTCGGGCTACCGGAGTGCATCAGGGTCACCTGTGGAACCCGCGAGGACACCGAGCGCGCCGTCTCGGTACTGAACGAGGTTATCGAGGTGGTCGAGCCGTGAGAGTCGCTGTCACTGGAACTCCAGGAACGGGCAAGACCACGGCAACGGAGCGCCTTGGCACGGATCTCGACGTATATCATCTCAACGAGATCATCAAGGACGAAGGGTTTTCGACGGGCATCGACGAAGACCGGGGTAGCCTTGTCGCGGACCTGGACAGCGTGGCTGACTGGCTAGATGGGCGCGAGGACGTGCTGTTCGAGTCGCATCTGGCCCATCATTTCGACGCCGATCACGTCGTCGTCCTGCGGGCTCACCCTGAGACAGTCGTCGAACGGCTCAGGGAGCGTGGTGACGACGACTCGAAGGCCTACGAGAACGCCGAGTCCGAAGCACTCGATGTCATCCTCAGCGAAGCGGTCGAGGAACACGGCGTGGAGTCAGTGTATGAAATAACGACAACGAACCGGAGCCCCGAGGATGTAGCGAGCGAGATTCAGGCCGTCGTCGACGGCGAGCGCGAACCGGCCGCGGGGACTGTCTCTTACATCGACTGGCTATGACTCTCGACAAGTTCCGACCGCTGGCCGACCGTCTGCTCGACCCGTTCGTCAGCGCTGCCAAGGGGTTCGGCCTCTCGCCCAACGGCGTCAGCGTCATTGCCTTCCTGGTGGCGCTCGGGGCCGGTGTGGTGTACACCGTCGCGACGCGGCACCCGCTGCTGTACCTCGGCGGAGCAATTCTGGTCTTCCTGAACGGGTGGCTTGATCTCGTTGACGGCGCGCTGGCGCGAGAACTGGATGTCGCATCGTCGGGCGGCGACCTGCTGGACCACGTCCTCGACCGCTACGCCGACATCGGCATCATTGTCGGCCTCGCCGCCGGCGTGAGCCAGTGGGAACTCGGTATTGCCGCCGTCACCGGCGTGTTGATGACCTCGTATCTCGGGACGCAGGCGCAGGCGGTCGGACTCGACCGCGTGTACGGGGGCCTGCTCGGCCGCGCCGACCGACTTGCTCTCATAGGTATCGTCACCGGCGTCGCGGCGTTCGTGCAATCATCGCTTGCCGGCCTGACGCTGGTCGGCTGGCTACTGGTCGTCTTTGCCGTTGTCGGCCACGTTACCGCCACGCAACGGTTCTATCACGCCATGGCTGCGCTGGAGTAGCTCAGCGCACCATTTATACCGCGTCCCGTCTAAGCCGACGGTATGGTTCAGTGCGAGATGTGCGGAACGGAGGTTTCGTCTCCGAACCGCGTCAAAATCGAGGGGGCCGAACTCGACGTCTGTGACGAGTGTACTGACTTCGGCACGGAGGTCAAGACGGAAGACGCGCAGTCGTCCACGTCGACGAAGTACTCGACGTCGTCCTCGTCCCAATCGTCAAGTTCATCGTCCGCATCGAGCTCGTCCGCCGGTGGCGAGTCGTCCGGCCGCCGTCGGGACATGTTTGACGAGATGGACGAGATCGCACAGGATTACCACAAGCGCATCCGGAAGGGCCGCGAGTCCCAGGGCCTCAGCCAGGAGGAACTCGCCAAACAGCTCAACGAGAAAGCGAGCCTGATTCGGAAGCTCGAACAGGGTAACTCTCTGCCGAGTGACGATGTCCAGAAGAAAATCGAGAGCGCGCTTGACATCACGTTGAGTGCCGGCGGCAGCACTGACGAGACGGAGTGGTCCGGCGGGAGCAGCGACGGCGAGTACACGCTCGGCGACGTCGTGAAGCGAAAAGACTGACGGTCGTCTCAAAGCCGGAGGTCGTTTTTCTCAACGTCGAGTTCGGCGGCCAGCTCGTCGACACTCGACGATATCGCTTCGATCTCTTCCTGTAACCGTTGATAGTGCTCGCTGTCCTCCAGTTCCCACTCGTTTTTCTCGACGCGGAGGACGTTGCGTTTGAGCTTCTTCGACGTGAGTTGCTGGAGGCGCTCGCTGTACTCGCGGATCTTGTACAGGCGGTCGACGACCTCCTGGAGGTCCTCGCGGGTGACTGGCTTGACGATGTAGTCGTCAACGCCCATCTCGATGATGTCGAAGTCGGGGTTGACTGCGGTGATCATCGCGACGCGACACTTGTGGCCTTGCCCCTCGATTTGCGCGAGCACCTCGTTGCCGGAGACGACGGGTATCCGGCGATCGAGGAGTACCACGTCCACGCCGGGCGAGAGCAGTTCCAGGCCTTCCTGTCCGCTGTAGGCTGTCTCCACATGATACTGGTCACTCAGATAGTCCGTGTAGAGATCGGCAAGGTGCTGTTCGTCCTCGATTATCAGTACTGTCGGTATGTCGGAATCCCCTTCGGTCACGGCTTGTCTCGTGCTATGTCTCATCTGGGTAGTAATAATTGTCTCCCCAATATCGGATCAGGATATCAGTTATTGAACACCGCTACCAGAGCGGTGGGCAGCCATAACAGCACCGGTCGTGGGAGATATTCCTTCGCAATCTATTTGCCAGTAGCAGACGCTGGATTGGGTATGTTCGTCCTTGTTAATCTGAAGGCGTACCCGTGTGATCCAGTAGAGGTAGCGACTGCCGCCGCGGACGTGAGCGACGACTCCGGCGTTCGAGTCGCCGTCGCGCCGCAAGCCGCACAGATCAGTGCCGTCGCGGACACGGGCGTCGAGACATGGGCCCAGCACGTCAGCGCTGTCGAGCACGGCAGCCACACCGGGAGCACGCTCGCCGAGGCTGCCGCTGACGCTGGCGCGGTGGGCACACTCCTGAACCACTCCGAGAACAGACTCAAACTCGCCGACATCGACGGTGCACTCGACGCTGCCGACCGCGCGGACCTCGAAACTATTGTCTGTGCGAACAACCCCGCACAGATCGGTTCGGCTGCCGCACTCGATCCCGACGGCGTCGCCGTCGAACCGCCGGAACTCATCGGCACTGGAACGCCGGTCAGCAAAGCCGACCCGGACATCGTGACCAGTGCGGTCGACGCCGCTGCGCGCGTCAACGGCGATGTGGATGTGCTCTGTGGCGCTGGCATCTCGACCGGTGAAGATCTCGTCTCCGCGAGCGACCTGGGCGCGAGCGGCGTCCTGCTGGCAAGCGGCGTCGCGAAGGCGGACGACCCGCGCGCCGCGCTCGAAGACCTCGTCGACCCGCTCCTGTAACAGGGCTGCGCCACAGCAACTCGCTGGCTTCAGTCGTTGTGTCCGTCGAGGAACTCCGATTCCAGTCGCAAGACTACCGAGCTGACTTCATCTTTGTTGAGTTCGTGATCGCTCTCCTCGCGAACTAGATCGGCTAGCCGGGAGTCGTACTTCCCGCGGCCGACATGTTCGACCAGTCCGTGGAGCCGGAGCTCTCTGTTTCGTGCGTAGGCTGCCGTTCGGTCACCGGAGCCACCCGCCGAAAAGTGGGCGTTCAGCGGCGTTCCGGGCCCCTGATGGCTGTAGTACGCGAGCATTCGTCGGGTCTTTCGGTCTAACTCCTCGATATCGGTTCGCAGGTCACTGTAGACAGCGGGACCGTCGAAGCCGGAGGCGCTCTCGTCAGCGGGGTCATCAGACGCCGTATCAATCTTCTCGTTCGACTGCTCGGCTTCGACTGTCTGGACGATTGCTGCCTCAACGGCGGCGTCAGCATCGACATCCGCCTCTCCTGGTTTGCTGTGGCCGTTTGTCGCCTCTCCATCGCCAGCACTGCCACCGTTCATCGCGGCGCTGTCTTCAGCGAAGGCGCTGAACGCGTCGCCGAACCCACCGCCTGACGTGGCGTCGGCCGCTTCGTCTGGCTCCGGGGACTCCTCGCTCTGGGGTCCCTCACCGTCACTGTCTGCATCCGATGATTCGGTAAACCGCTGGCGTTGCCGACGCATCTTCTCCTGTTCCGTCCGGCCGGGGTTGTAGTCCTCAGCTTGATCCAGCATGGCCTCGGTGAACTGCTCGGCCATCCGTGAGAGATCGCGTGCGTCCTGGAGCTCTGTCTCCAGTTCGGCGATACGCGAGTTCTTCCTGTCGAGTTCTTCACGGAGTTCGGCGATTCGGTTCTCCGTCGCCTGCTGTTCCTCGCTTATCGTCTCTAGTTCGGAGACGAGATCATCACTGACCGATTTGAGTTCCGGCCGCTCGAAGTCGTCGAGTCCGGGCGTCGCGCCGGCGTCGAACGTCTGTTTGCGGTGGAACTGCACCCGTCGGACCTGTTCGGCCCAGTCGTTCATCATGAACGCCTCGCCGTCGTCTAGATCTTCGACGGCGTCGGCGTACTTGTTGTCGAGGATACGACCGACGACTTTCGTGTCGTTGTTCCAGGTCAGGCGATGCCAGACCAACCAGTCACACTGGGTAATGTAGTCCTTTTTCACGTCGGCAGGGCGCTGGCTGATACCGACGATACCGAGTCCGTGTTTCCGGCCACGCTTCCCGATCTTGATGAGCATCTTCCCGACCTCGCCCATCGACCCCTTCTCGGGCATCCACTCGTGGCACTCCTCAACGAGCATGAGGAACGGCTGTTTCTGCTTTTTTGCCTTCGCAAACAGCTGTTTGGCGACCTCGGTCAGCAGCGTTTCGGCCTCTTCCTCGTCGAGAAACGACGAGATATCCAGAATGATGGGAACGTTCTGCTCAAGCGCTAGCGAGGCGATCTTGCCAGCGTGGTCGTCTGTGACCTGGATATCACACTCCTCGTCACCGCCGACGTGGAGGATTTCATACTCCTCTTTGAGGCCGTAATACTCGCCGTCGATGTCGACGATGAGCAGGCCGAAGCCGTTGTCGAGCAGCTTCTCAGCGACTACGCTCGCAGTGTTGCTCTTCCCGGACCCGCTCTTGCCGGTGATGAAGCCGCGGCCAGTCAACAGTTCCACTACCGGGAGGTTGACAGTCTCTCCCGGTTCCCCGGTCCCACCCGGCCCTGCGCTCGTCGTCGCGACGGTTATCTGTTCGGTCTCGGCCATGCGTTTCTGTCAGGATGGAGACGCCCACACCCCATAACTCTCCGTCAGACGACCATCAACTTCGGAACAAGTTCGAGAAACCGTCTCAGGAGGGCAACGGCTATTATCGTGGCAGGCCTTGGCATAGTTGAATCGCCGGCCGGGACTGTTCATGGACAGATACGAGACGTTCGTCGAGGACGGAACCGTGTACGTCGGGAGTGACGACGGCCCGCTGGCGGTCGCCCCGCTCGAAGACATCATCGCGGCCGCTGGCGGCCCGGCCTGGACGATAACCTACTCCGACGTGGAGAAGGAGCACTACACCGGAATGGACACCAGCGACGAAGGGCTGGTGGTCGACGTGGTCGACATGTTACACGCGATGACCCACAGCAAGCGGTTCGTCGACACGCTGGCCGCGCATCCGACGGAGGTCCCGGCTGACGACACTATCTCGCCGCGAGCCGGTCTGTTCGTCGGGAAACTCCTAGAAAATCTGGAACACGGTGTCGCATGAGAACGGCAGTCAGAAATCCGCGAGCGTGGTCTGTCCGGGCGGGAGTGAGTCGGACTTCTTGCTGGTGATTGGCTGCTCGTTCGCTGGATTTTCTGTACCCTCGTCACCGCGGCCTTTGGTTGTCGCTGACCCGTCGCTGGCGCGAGTGCCGTCGACCGAATCATCGGTCCCGGTGTCAGCGCCGAATCCGTTCAGGTTGGCCTGTTCGCCGGCCGAGAAGTCCAGGTTCGAGACGCGAACCCCCACCTTGCGAACCGGCTCATCGTCGAACTCGCCGAGGAGCTCCAGCGCAACACGTGTGACCAGTGATGGCTCTTCGACCGGGCCGGGGAGCGAGCGGGCCCGTGTGTTCACGTCGAAGGGCGGCGTCACGACCTTGATACCGATAGTCTGGTAGCGCACTCCCTTCCGGTGGGCGCGGTCAGCAACAGCCTCGGCGAGGGTGCACACCTGGCGGCACTTTGTCTCCGAATCGTCCGTCGCCTCGGTGAACGCGGACTCACGCGAGAGACTTTTCGGGTCGCCCTTCGGCGTCACCGACCGCTCGTCCTCGCCGCGGGCGTACCGCCGTATCTCACGGCCACGCTCGCCGAACCGCTCGGCCAGCAGTTCCGGATCGGCAGCCGCCAGGTCGCCCGCCGTCTGGATGTCGAGCGCGTCGAGTTCTCTGGCGGTGACTGGCCCGACGCCGTGGATGTCTTCGACGGGGAGTTCAGCGAAGAACGACCGGACAGTGCCGGGTTCGATGACGACGAGTCCGTCCGGCTTGTCCCGGTCACTTGCCACCTTCGCGGCGCTCATCGTCGGCGCGATGCCAACGCTTGCGACGACACCGACCGCTGACTCGATAGTGTCTTTCAGATCGTGGGCCCACGACTCGACATCCTCCCAGGTGACACGCTCCGTGACACCTAGATAGGCCTCGTCGATACTCACCTCCCGGACGACGTCCGCCTCCGCGTGGAGAATCTCTCTGACATCCGCCGCAACAGACTCGTAGAAGCCCATATCGACGGGGCGGTAGAAGCCGGCGTCGGCCACGTCCAGCTCGGGGTCTGCAACGGCGTCAACCTTGCGGGGGAGCCGCTCCAGCGCCTCGGAGATGGCCATCGCGGACTCGACACCGTACTCCCGTGCCTCGTAGCTAGCGGTGGCGACAGCCCCGTGTGGCTCGCCGCTCTCGTAGCCCATCCCGACGACCAGTGGTTCCCCGTCAAGAGCGGGCTCCCGTCGCTGTTCACAGGCGGCATAGAAACAGTCCATATCAACATGCGCGATGATCTGCTCGGGCTGGCTAGTCCCGGGGAGCCGCGCGGCGTCCATACCCGATGCTACGCGTACTGGCAGAAAACCCCACCGGCCCCGTCGCCGTATCCGGGACGGTGGAGAGGCAGTGATCAATACTGGTCTACGCAGCCGAGACAGAAGGAAGGAAAGTGGTGGGGATGGGGGATATCTGTCGCTCTGGCCGCTGTTGGTTTCAGAACGGTGCGGAAGTCGGTGGAGTGGCCCTTGCTCCACCGACCAGTTATCGTCCGCCGATGCCAATCCCGGATGGTACGACGGTCGTTCCCGCCGGGAGCGTCGGAAGCTCCATGTTAACACTAGACATGAGCGTACTTCAATGTTATCCGAGATTACAATTGACACACACTTTATACGGTATCCCGGTCAGGCCCGTCGCTCGAAACGCTTTCAGTCCTCTCTCCGTGACTTTGACACAATGACGACGTTGACGGTCTCACTTCCGGACAGACCGCTCTCGACGAGCGAGATATCAGCACTCGAATCCCAGCACGACGACTACGGCTTTGCCCCGGTAGGGTTCTTTCCAGAACAAGATGTCGTGGCAGCGTTTGTCGTCATCATTGATGGTGACCGCGGCTACAGCCTCGGCTTCGACCGGGACGACGACTGGGACGAGTTCGAACAGGTGACTGCCGAACCGGAATGAGAGTGTCGCCGGACCGCTCACTGAGTTCAAATCCGGGAAGGCGTTCTATACACAGTCAGAGCAGTAATCAACACTCTCAATCAAGACGGTCTTTTCGTTCGTGGGAGATAATATTGCCAACAGATGTCGTAATCCTCACCCGGTGGTCATACGAGTCAGCATACGTGTGAGTGCGAAACTCGACAATCCAATTCCCATCCTCTTTGTGAACGTCTAAGATATCACCAAGCTGGCCAACACATTCCTCGTCGGCATAGTCTGTGGCTATCTCAATGGCCGTATTCTTATCCACCTCGCCACCCATAGACGGTAATTCGTCATCCCACGCAATAGGTGCTCGCCTCATGCGAAGACGGGCGTTGCATCATCTACGTCCCACCCATCGCACGATTATGTCAGACACCTCCGCAACGCGAGCGGTGACGTCCGACACCAAGTTTTATGCCTATTGCTAACAAATGTCAAACACTGGCAAACGCTAGGAGGGCACACCAGACGATCTGATTCGGCCCGTCTGTCGAGACGGACTGAATGAGGTTAGAGGTAAAATCAAACACCCCGTAACAGGGGTACAAGATGAACGCCTCGAAGGAGAAGCGTAGCGGCCCAGCACCTATTCGCCATGGAGAATGGGTGAGAAGGCCAAGTATCGGACCTCGTGTAAACGAGGTTCGTGAAGCGGATATGGCCGCACGGGCCGTGGAAAACGTCTCCCGTCTGGGTCTAAATCGTGGCGTTTGCCACTTTTCTCAGGTACCATTCGGGAGTACCAGTATTTCATCTGGGAAGTACCTGCGCTAGTTCAAACTTTGATCTGTTCGCTACTGTCGGACCCTCGATTGTTCGACGGGGATATTATGCTCGCACTCGGAGTGATCGCGGTTTTGTGTTCGCGGAGGTGCTTGTAGTTAGGACCGGTTTGCATTCTTTTCTTTCGTATGCAAACCAATAGTAATTACCAGTTTTCGGGGAGTAGAAGGTTGTATGCGGCGACCGGGATTTGAACCCGGGCCATGAGCTTGGAAGGCTCAGGTCCTACCACTAGACCACCGCCGCTCATCGCTTCGCTTCTTCACGGCGAGCCTCGCGATTCCGTCGGAATCGCTCACCACCGCCGCGCTCTCACTTCGTTCACGCGCGGCGTCGTTCGCAAATCCGTCGGATTTGCGCACCACCGCCGCTCACCCGCGCGAGGGTTACGAGTCCATCGGACTCGCATTCCGCCCGAGTGCGAACGTATGCATCCATAGATGGAAGGACATTAAGTGCGTTTCCCTTCTAGCTCGACGACCCCGTAACAGTTCCCGCTGGACAGTTCCATCGACACGAGTTCGAGATCGCTAGCAGCGATATCTTGCTTGAACTCGGCTGGCGAGTAGATATGATAGAACCGCGGGACCGTCTCGCCGCCGGGAAGCGTCCAGTCGACCGTCGTATCAAAGCCGGTGTCCGCGTCGCTGTCGGCATCGAAGCGGTCATGCGCTGTGCTCCACGCGCTGACGAGCGCCCGAGCATCTGGAGCAAGCACACGAGCGAGATCGTCGAGGCTGGCCCGGCGAGCGGACTGTGACGGCAGGTGATGGAGCGTCGCGACGTACACCGCGAGGTCGATACAGCCGTCATCCAGCGGGAGGCGAGTCGCGTCGCCCTGGAGGAGCGCCACGTCGTCACCGACGCGGTCGGTCGCCGCGGCAAGGAGCGCACGGCTGGCGTCGAGGCCGATGACGGAGTCGGCCACCGCCGCGAGGAGTTCTGCGTGACGGCCGTTGCCACAGCCGACATCGAGTGCTGTCCCGACGCCGCCGCCGGACTCGTCAACGAACGACTCGACTTCCGGCCAGGCGTACTCGCGAGTCTTCGAGAAGTGATCGCCGATGCTTTCGTAGGTCCGACGGACAGCTGCCCGCGAGCGGTCCGTTTTGTTGCTGTCGACGCCCGGGTCAGGAGACGGCATCTGACAGCGGCGTCACTCCCCGCCGTATTTCTCGGGGTAGGCCTCGGCGAGCAGTTCCTCCTCGTCGGCCAGTCGCTCCCGGATCGGGTCGATAACGGTCGAGATGGCACTGGCGGCAGACGGCTTCAGGTCGGCTGGGTGGAGTTCGCCGCTGACGAAGTCCGACTCGACCTCGTCGTAGCTCTCGTAGGTGAGGTCGCCGCCGTACTCTTCCGGGCGCTCGACGACGAAGGACTCGCCCCGAACCTCCAGAATCGGGAAGACAAGGTGGTTCAGGTATTCGAGCACACCGTTCTCCTCGACCTCGCCCGCCGGGCAGTACGCCTGGTTGATCTTCTCGTCGACCTCGTCGGGGCTGTCGGTGAGGTTGACTTTCGACGCTGCGTCGGAGGCGCTCATCTTGCCACCCGAAAGGCCGGACAGGAGCGGCGCGAACAGACAGATCGGCGAGTCGCCGCCGTGGTCCGGGAGAATTTCGCGGGAGAGCATGTAGATGCCACGCTGGTCGACGCCGCCGTAGGCGATGTCGGCATCGAGCGCCTTCACGTCGAGGGTCTGCATCAGCGGGTAGATGAGTCCGCCGAGGTTCGGGCTCTCGGACTCGCGGACGACCTCGCTGGCCGCGCGCTGGGTGCGGGAAATCGTCGTCTCGGCGGCCATTCGGTACATCTCCAGCGTGTACTCCTCGTCGAGCTGGAAGTCCGTCCCGCGGACGAAGGTCACGTCCTCGGGGTCAGCCCCGGCCGCCTCGATCATTCCCTCGATGGCCGTCTCGTAGTAGGCCGAGCGGGCATCAAGCAGGTCGAACGGCGACTTATTGTCGTCGAGGTGGGCGTGGAGGTCCGCGATGAGAACCGTCACGTCCACGCCGGCCTGCAGGAAGTCCGCGAGCTTTCGCATCGTCGTGAAGTGGCCGATGTGCATCTCGCCGGTCGGCGCGTAGCCGATGTACGCCGACGGGTCGCTCTCCTCGAACAGCGTCCGCAGTTCGTCCTCGGTGACGACCTCCGTCGTGTGTCGCGTCACCAGATCAAGTCGCTCGCCGGTATCCATACCGAAGTGTGGCCGGTCCGGCGATTAAAACGTTCCTTTCCGGTGTGACGCCGTGTCAAGGTGGGGCGTACTGTTTTATGACAGGGGGGCACAGTCGGGGGTAGATGTCGCTCCTGTTCGACCACGTCATCGGGTCGTTCGATCTCGACGCTGCGTCGCTGTGTGCCCCCGCTGACGACGCTCTTGACGAAAGCGGTCCCAGTGTCCCCACGCGACCAGTCGCAGAGTTTGCGAGCCATCACGACGACCTCGCGCATCCCGAAGAGGACTGGGTCTGTATCCCGCTTCACGAACCGGACTCAGCGCGGGTGACAGACGAGTTCGTCGCGTTCACTGACCATTCGCTTCACGGGCAGATATTCGTCTTCCAGCGCGATGGTGAGCGCGACTTCGTTGACGCGGACACCTTCGGTGCCACAGGGCTCGCCAATCGGATCCGGTTCTGGCACTCCGACTACGTCCCGGACACGTACCCACCGTCGTATGACTCGCCGATAGATGACAGCGAACCGCCCCGGAATCCACTACCGCCAGACGATCTCCTTGCCGGCCTGCGTGCACACGTCGAGAGTGAGCGCGAGGCAACCCGCCAGCAGAACCGAGAGCAGGCACGGCGACGCTCACCAGCCGAAGTGTACGCGGCTGGCGGCGACGCGGTTCCCGAACTTCGTGCGCGGGGTCGAGACGACGGCATGTATCGGTTCCACGTCGACCCGCCCAGCGACGTCGCCGCCGAGCGCGACGGAGACTGGGCCTTCGTCGTGGAGTCGGTCTTTGGCATCCATCAGGGGAACGAGGTGCTGTTGCATGACGTGGACGGGACCACAGGCATCGACCTGTTTCCGGTTGCGGCGACAGTTGAGCGAATCCGCGGACGGACAGTCTGGCTCGCAGTGGACTGGGCTGATATTGACGGCGCGACGAGTCTCGGGAGTGCGCTGACCGACGGTGACGCTACCTACGGCCTCACGGCGCTGCTGAACCCCGTCCCGTTCGACCGCGAGCGGGAGGCTGTCGACGCGCTGGCGGACCACCACTTCCGGGAAACTCTCGCTGGGGACCGTCCGATAACGTTTTCCAACGGAGCGGCTGCCCAGAGCGACCAGTTCGACGAGGAACTGAACCAGGAACAGCAACTGGCTGTCGAACACGCGCTGCTGGCCGACGATCTGTTCTGTATCCATGGGCCGCCGGGAACCGGGAAAACGCGGACACTCGTCGAAATCGTCCGGCGGGCCACACAGGCCGGGGAGGACGTGCTGGTGTGTGCCGACTCGAACCAGGCCGTCGACAACCTCGTCGCGGGAGTGTCAACGGCTGAGGAGGCGGATCCGCAGTCACTGCACGCGTACGGACAGCACGGCGACGGCGAGTACACGCTCGACCGTGTGAACGCAAGTCAGTCCGAAAATGCTGTTGTTCGGCAATCCTACGACGACGTGCCCGGTCGGGCAGACGTAGTGGCGTCAACAAACAACAGCGCCGCCACGCTTGCCAGGGACTTCGATCTGGTTGTGCTCGACGAGGCGACACAGTCGACCTGTACGGCGTCGTGTATTCCGCTGGTCAAGGCCGAGCGCGTCGTTCTCGCCGGTGACCACCGGCAGCTCCCGCCCTACAGCGCCAGTGACGAGCCGCCGGAGTCGAGTTACGGCCACTCACTGTTTGAACATCTCTATGCTGACGGTGGCGTCTACGACGGCGTCGGCCTCCAGCTCCAGACCCAGTACCGGATGCACCGGGACATCGCGTACTTCCCGAACCGGCAGTTCTACGACCGGACGCTACGGAACGGCCGGACAGTCGACCCGCTCTCGGATCGGCCGGCAATCGAGGGGTACAACGTCGGCGGCCAGGTCGAGACGGTGGGTCACTCCAGGGCAAACCCGACCGAGGCCCGGCTTGTAGCCCATCTCGTCCGGGACCTGCTGTCGGAGATCCCTGCCGACGAAATCGGCGTCATCACACCCTATAGCGCACAGGTGTCGCGTATCCGAAAGACACTCGCCGAGCGAACCGACGCCGCGGATGGTGTGACCGTCGACACCATCGACTCGTTCCAGGGCGGCGAGCGGACAGCCATTATCCTCTCGCTCGTCCGGAGCAACGCTGAGGGGAACGTCGGCTTCCTTGGGCGGCCGATCGACGGGCCCCGTCGACTGAACGTCGCGCTCACGCGAGCGAAGCGCTACTGCGCTGTTGTCGCCGACTGGCACACGCTCCGCTACGACGCCAACGGGAAGTGTACCGATCTCTACAGCGACTTCTACCAGTTCTTCTCGAACACCGACCGCCTGAGCGACGTGGACCCGGAGTTCATCCCGGTGTAGCCGGCTCGTCAACACTGGAGACCGTTCGGTCCAAATACATCCAGCGAATATCCGCGCATGTACACGGGAAAGACGGGGAAGGCCTGTTGCCTGTGCGGGAATCCCGACACTGAGACCCGTCTGGATCTGCCGCCGCGGGCAGTCCCGCTCCTCAAACACGCCGAGGCCATCGCCTGGCAGGATATCGTGGGCGAGTGATCTGACGAGGGCATCCGGACCGCGTCTGTATCCAAACTGTTTTGACCACCCACAGCCGTGTGTCAACCGATGACTGTACGCGTAGGTGTGCTCGGTGCGACGGGCGCTGTTGGGCAACGACTCATCCAACTGCTTGACCCCCACTCCGAGTTCGAGATCGCAGCACTGACAGCCAGCGAAGCAAGCGCCGGCGAGACATACAAGGACGCCGCCAAGTGGCGCGTCAACTCACCGATACCCGAGGACGTGGCCGGGCAAGAGGTCCGCGCCACCGACCCGGACTCGGTCCCGGACGACGTCGACCTCATCTTCTCCTCTCTCCCGTCGAGCGTCGGCGCGGAAGTCGAACCGGAGTTCTGTGAGGCCGGCTACGTCGTCTCCTCGAACTCCTCAAATGGACGGATGGACGAGGATGTGCCGCTCGTCATCCCCGAGGTCAATGCCGATCACGTCGACCTCATCGAGGTCCAGCGCGACGAGCGCGGCTGGGACGGCGCGCTCCTCAAGAACCCGAACTGTTCGACGATCACAATGGTCCCGCCGCTGGCCGCCCTCGACAGAGAGTTCGATCTGACCGACGTGCGCGTCTCCACGCTTCAGGCTGTCTCCGGTGCGGGCTACTCCGGTGTCACGTCGATGGAGATCATCGATAACGCCATCCCGCATATCGGCGGCGAGGAACAGAAGATGGAAAGCGAATCGCGCAAGCTGCTTGGCTCGTTCGACGGCGCTGAGGTCACGCTCAACGACATGGACGTGGCGGCGTCCTGTAACCGCATCCCCACGCTCGACGGCCACCTGGAGAACGTCTGGGCCGACACAGCCGAGGATATCTCCGTGGCCGACGCCGAGGCCGCGATGGAGTCGGTTTCCGGCATCGACCTGCCGTCCTCGCCCGAGCGACTTATCACAGTGTTCGAGGAACCTGACCGCCCGCAGCCGCGCCTCGACCGCAACGTCGACAACGGTATGGGCGTCGCTGTCGGCGGGTTCCGCGAGACGACTGATGGTGTCCAGTTCAATTGTCTCGCGCACAACACCATGCGCGGTGCGGCCGGCGCGAGCGTGCTGAACGGCGAACTGCTCAACAAGCACGGGTATCTGTAAGGTCCCGAGCCGTTGGGGCAGGTTCACAGATAAACGAGTGTTGATACCCAGTCCGATATTTTTTCACGGATAGGTTTGATCCCCTACATATGGTCTCTCGTGACACGAAGCTCCAGATGGGGGTGGTGAGCGCTGTCGTCCTCGTTTGGACGCTCCTGCTCGGGGCGGTTCCACTCGGCCCTGTCGCCTCGGTCGTGCTCGTCGCAGCTACATACTTCGTCGTTCTGGCTGGCACGCACCTGTATCTCGCTTTGGCAGGTGAAAACGAGGGGATTCCGGTCGCGGCCCGCTGGCGGTACATTGGTTTCGCGGCGGTAGTAGCCGTAGTCGAACTGCTGCAGGGTACTGTCGGGAGCACTAGCCTCGGGAGCGTTACAGTCGCGCACCTACTGGGCGGCGTGTTCGGTGTGGCCGTCGTCTCTTATCTGGTGTACGAAGCCCGCACCGGCTATCTCGCCAGCCGACAGTGACTAGAGGTTGATCTGGTTCCGGAGCCCGTCCCACTCGCCGGTGCGTTCGGCCTGCCGTACGTTCTCCGCCACAATGTCGGCCAGTCGCTCGTAGTAACTCGGCGTGTGGCCCGCGTTGTGTGGCGTGATGAGGACGTTTTCAAAGTCCCACAGTGGGTGGTCGCTGGGCAGCGGTTCCGGGTCAGTTACGTCCAGCGCCGCACCGTCAATGTGGTTGCGCTGGAGAGCGTCGACCAGCGCGTCGGTATCGACGACCGGTCCGCGGGCGACGTTGGTGAGCACTGCGTCCGGATGCATCGTTCCGAACACCTCGGCGTCGATAAGATGGCGCGTCTCGTCGGTGAGCGGACAGGCGAGACCGATGTACTCCGCGTCAGCGACGGCCTCGTGAATCTCGTCGAAGCCGTACACCTCGTCGGTCGGGCCGCCCTTCTCCGGGGAGTAGCGGACACCGACCGTCTCGACGTCGAACCCCGAGAGACGGTCGACAATAGCGTCACCGATTTCACCTAATCCGACGACACAGACGCGGCTACCGGCGAAATCAGACGTGTGGAACGACTGCCAGACGTGGTCACGCTGGTGGCGGCGAGCGGTGAAGAAGCCGCGCGCGAACGCCAGCCATGACCCGACGACGTTCTCGGCGACGTTCGGACCGTGGACGCCGGAGGCCGTCGTAAGTGCGATGTCACGGTCCGCCAGTTCCGAAAGCGGGAGGTGGTCGTATCCAGCATACGTGCTGGCAAACAACTCCAGCGCATCGGCCCTCTCGACCAGTTCGGTCGAAAGCATGTTTCCGGTCAAGACCGTCGCGTCACTGATCAGGTCGTGCTCTGCCGCGGGTGTCTCCGCGACGGCGATCTCCCAGTCGGGAAGTCGCTCCCGGAGCGCGGTCACGTACTGGTTGACGGGCATTCCGTGGATGTTGTACCGCATCACGACGATGTCGGCCATCGAAACCCTCCTGTGGCTTGCAGGATCATATCAGGTGCTCCACGCGGCGGCTTCAAAACCGTGCCGGCGCTGTCGGTGTCGCCGGTCGCAGGTCTCGACCAGTCACCACACCAGAATTTGTCGATAAATCCTGTACATTATCGAGAAATGTCACAGAACATTCAATATGGGAATACTGAATATATTAGTAGGTGCACCACTGTAGAATACTCCAGGAATGGGGGATCGAACGAAGGTCGCGATAATCGACGACGATAGCGACTATCGACAGCTCTACAAACTGTGGCTACCGGCGGAGTACGACGTCGTCGAGGCTTCTGACGGCCGCAAAGGACTACAGCGGATCGATGACTCGGTCGATGCGGTACTGCTGGACCGCCAGATGCCGGTGCTGGGCGGGGAGACGGTTGCATCGAAGCTCCGTGATCGGGCGGTCGACCCTGCGGTCGTGATGATAAGCGGCGTCAAGCCGGACGTGGACATTCTCGACATCCCTGTCGATGCCTATCTCAGGAAGCCCGCCGACCAGGACACCCTGTTGTCGGTACTCTCGACAGTCCGCGCCCGGCGCGAATACGAGACCGAGCGCCGGGAGCTGATCGGACTCGCCGACCGGAAAGCCACGGTCGCCGACACCGTACGGGCGACAACGCTCGCCGAGAGCGAGGCCTACCAGCAGGCCATGGAGCGGCTGGAGCGTCACAGCGTGACAGCCACAGACGACGTGTTCGAACAGTAGCGCGTGGCGGCTTTCAGTTCGGTCACACGAGGGCGTCAGACCGATGATTCAACCCAAGGCAATAGGTTTTAGCGGTCGCGGGACACCGTAGCGGGTATGGAACACGTAGACGTCGCCATTGTGGGTGGCGGCCCGGCCGGGTCATCTGCGGCCGAGGCTGCAGCTGACCACGGGGCCGACGCCGTCCTCCTCGAAAAGGGGGTCCCCAGGGCCGACCGCGAGGAGACCGGGCCGGATTCGACGGACGCCGCCGGACTGCTCGACTACTGGTTCGACATCATGGGCATTTCCCGGTCAGAGTTCCCCGAGAACGCAGTGTTGAGCGAACTCGACGGGGCGAAGTTCTACGGGCCGTCTACCGAGATGACACTCACGGAGACCGGAATCAGTTCTAGCGCCGACACCTTCGGAATTACGTTTCACCGGGCGCGGTTCGACGACTGGCTCCGCGAGCGGGCGACAGCGGCGGGCGCGGACTACCGTGTCGGCGTCAGCGTCACCGGCGTCGAAACCGATCTGCGGAGTTCGCCGAGACACACCGTCCACCTCGCCAACGGCGAGGACCTCGCCGCCGACTACGTGATTCTCGCCGACGGTCCACAGCGCACCGTCACCGGCAGCACGCTCGACCAGTTCCTCCCGGCCGGACAGTCGATGGCAGATATCATGCCGTCGAATACGGTGAATCACATCGCGTATCAGGAGCACCGCCGTATGCCCGAGGAACTGTTCACCCCGGAGTTCATCGAATTCTGGTGGGGTCTCATGCCGGGTCACACGGCCTACCCGTGGATTTTCCCGAACGACGCCCCCGTCGCCCGTATCGGGCTGACGATGCCTATCGGGCTCGACATCGACGCATACGACCGCAGCGAGTGGGACCTGCTCAGAGAGACAGACGAGAGCATCCCACAGGGACGGAAATACATCGAGCGACTACTCGAACGGGAGTTCCAGGCGTACGACCTCGACGACTTCCCGCTCGTGGAGGATCGCGGGAAATCGAACGGCACGGAGACGTACCCCATCTCTTCGACACAACCAATCGAGTCACCCGTCGGTGCGGGAATCGCCGTCGTCGGCGGCGCGATGGGGACGACATCCGCTTTCCACGAGGGCGGCGACCACGTCGCCGTTCGCACCGGGACTATTGCCGGCCGCCTCGCCGCAACTGACCGCCTCGAACGCTACAACGACGTCTGGCACGATGCTATCGGCGACGAAATCCTCCGGAACGTCACCTTCGCAGATATGGTGCGCGACTGGCGGCCCGACGACTGGAACCTGGCGTTCTCGACGGCGAACTCGCTTATGGACGCTCGCGGCATCAAAGCGGATTCGGCGCTTCGGGGCGGACTCGAAGGTGTCAAGATGGTACTCTCCTACAAGTGGGGGAAGTTCTCCTACCGGAACGGCAAGTACGTCCAGTTACGCGAGGACGACTACGCACTCTGAGCGTCAGCCTTAGGTGCGTGACCGGTAAACTACAGATGCGTGCCTTCAATCCCCGGCCGAGACCCGTCACCGGGACGATGACGACCCGGAGAACCCGGGCACGCGACATGCCCCGCGGTTCACACCGCACTGGTCGCCATCACTGGTGACCCGCCAGACGGGTCCACTGTCTGGACAGTCGGTGCGTCTGCAATACGTACCCGCCCGGCACGAGGGTTTGCCGGCTGACATGGCACACCGCCGAGGATGATGCCGGACGTTAGTGTTCCGGGCGCACATTTGCGTATGCGAACGCAGCATACTCAGGTATGTATTGTCGCGGATGACTCCAGGGCTACAAAAGTGAGACCACTATTCAGCCGCTATTCCCGTGATTTCAAATCGCGCTCCACCCGCTTCGCTCTCGGTGACGCGTATCTCCCAATCGTGTGCCTCCACAATCTGCTTGACGATAGACAGTCCGAAGCCAGTTCCGTCGTCTCGTGTGGAATACCCCGCTTCGAGCACTTGCTTCCGGTCGTCCTCCGAGATACCGTGACCATCGTCGGCAACGTAAAAACCACTCTCGTCCCCTAGTTCGCCGACTGTCACAGTTACGTCGGCCCCTCCGTGCTCGATAGCGTTCCGTAGTGAAGTACCACGGGCGCGGTGGCCCGTGGCTTCGCCGTGGTCTCTGGCACGAGGCCAGCGGAACGACCGGTGGCGAATTTAATTCCGCCCGCGCTCGTCCCTGCGGGGACTCGCGTGGAACCAGTAACACCCGAACACACCGAGAGTGCCACCGCAACAGAGGTCGTCTGTTGCTGCCGTGGCGGGTGTGTCCGTGGGCGTCCGCCCCTTCACGAGGGCGCGACACAGGCCCGGCGCACCGCGTCTTATCCCGGAGTGGGTGCGCGGGTTTTGCGAGGCCGATAACATGGGTTCCATATCACAGTAGGGCGTCCCGATACTTGAAAACAGGGACGCAGCCGAGCGCACGCGCTTCACCCCCGCCCACGGTGGGGCGGGGAACTCGCGCTGTCTCTCCTTTAGATTCTCCAGAAGTTGTTGGAGCCTGCTTCGGTCACACTGGATTGTTTGCTCTGTTTCGACGATTCGCGTCGCGTCAATGTTTTCTACGTTCTCCCAGCACGTCCGTGTAATATCCGCAAGATCGGTCGTCTCCAGACTGTCGACGCTCTTCCCCTGTCGTGCAAGAGTCAGGAGATCAGCGATCAAGGATTCCATCCGGTCGTGTGCTTTTGCCACGGTATCGAGTTGGTCACTCTCACAGTTTTCCCGAACCAGTTCGAGACGCCCCTGTGCCACGTTCAGTGGATTCCGCAGGTCGTGACTGACGACGCTAGTGAACTCTTCTAACCGGTCGTTTTGTTTTTCGAGTTCCCTCTCTCGAGCCAGAAGCTGCTGCTCTTTGGTGATGCGATTGAGCGCAGCCTCAGTGTTCGCGGCCAGTATCCGGGCGAATTCGATACCAGTCTCTTCGAACGCGCTTTCCTCTGTGGCCGAGATGAGGAACACGCCATGATTGGAAAGTGGAATGATAATTTCACTTCTGACAGGTGTTTCCGTATTATACACTTCTTTCGCCTCGCGGATATCGTCGTATATCCGCATCTCTCCCTGCTGGAAGGCGTCCCAGGCGACTCCCTCGTCTATGACTGGCAGGTCGTCGAATAATTCCTGGCTCGCATCGGATATTGCGGTTGGCGTCAGTCCATCCGCGGTTTCATCGTAGAAGTGGATCCCATTCAGTGGCAAATCGAGAATGTCGGCCGCCGCTTCGCTCGCCATTGTGGCTACCTCCTGTGTATCTTCGGCACCGAGCAGTTCACGAGTGGCTTCGTGGAGTTGACTCAACTGCTGTTCACGGTGTCGAATTCGCTGTTTCTGTTCACGGCGCCTAGTAATCTCCCGACTGCTTACGAGGATGCCGCCGATCCCGTCATCGTCGATGCGGTTTCGGAGGGTTGACTCGATCCAGGTCAATGAGCCGTCGGCCTGCTGAAATTTCGTCTGAACCGTCCGTGTCTCACTTGGGGTGGCAAGAACGTCTTCGATTGCCTGAGAGACTAATTCGGCGGTTTCGGGTGGCTGGTAACCGAACCCGTTTTGACCGATCAACTCCTCGGGCTCGTATCCAAGGACTCGCGTTACGGCCGGACTCACGTACTCGATGGTTCCATCAGGATCGATGACGGTTGCGACATCGTCCAGATGCTCGACAATCCGCCGATACCGCTGTAGTTCTTGCTCACGCTGTTTCTGCTCGGTGATATCTTTCAGTGAAAAAACGACGCTTTCGACATCTCCTTCATCATCGAACAGAGGGGCTCCGTTCACCGAGAGCACTGTTCGTGATCCGTCAGGCCATCGTAACGCGTGGTGATAGTCGTATATCGGTTCGCCCGAATCACGCACCTGTCGAAACGGGAGTTCGTCATCGGGAATGGGGTTCCCATCCAGATCGCTGATCTGCCACTCTGGGTCGTCGTATGCTCGCCCAGTCACCTCCGAGCGTTCCAGCCCGAGGATATCCTTGGCACGTTGGTTCGCGTAGGTGAACCGGCCGTCGCAGTCCAGATGGACAACACAGCTGGGGACGGTCTTGAGTATCTGTTCGAGTCGATGTTGACGGCTGTCCGCGCCAACAGAGCGATAGGATTCTTCGACAGCGGCCAAGATACTGTCAACTAACGTCGTACACCGTTCCGTGCAGTCATCTTGCTGAACGTAATCCGTGACACCGGCTGAAATCGCGTCACTGGCTACCGACTCGGTGCCCCTGCCTGGAAACAGAATAAAGGGAAGATCAGGATACATCTCACGGATTGTTTCGAGAAACGCAATGCCGTTTTCCCCCGGGAGATCGTATTCTGAAACGACACAGTCGAAGGACTTGCTAAACAGCCGATCATACCCCTCACTTCCACTCGGTGCTGTTTCGACTATGAACCTGCTATTGCCCTCCTCGTGAGATGGAGCAACTGCGTCTACAAAACCCGTTTCGTCACCGACGAAAAGCACTCGGATAGACTCAGGCATAAATTCAGTCGATCACATTGGGTTAGAGTAAGCGTCTGCTTGGAGAGGATGTGCAGTCAACCCAAGCAGACAGCGAGATAGAGGAAGAGCACCTGCTTAATTTTGTCGGAGTGAGAGTATCACGGAGCCACGGCACGGCAAACACATCCACGGCGGTGAGGATGAGCCCGATGCCGGAGAGTTGCATCAGTATCGCGAGGAGATTCATTTGTGGCGTTTGCCAGGGCGCGTCCTCTCCATACCCGGTCGTGGTAAACGTCTGGATGACCACTTCGAGGGACCGGTACAGTGGCTGTGGACGGGTCTCCCAGATCGACATTCCAGTATTGTAGACAACGGTGAAAACGAGGGTCGTCACGACAACCAGCGCAAAATAGTAGACGGACCGACGGGAATGCAACGGCATACGAGAAGATACAGTCCAGTTCACTTATTGCCACGGTCTGAACTGGGCTCCGCCGATATCCTTGCAGAGAGTCAGCGCCCGGACGGAGAAGTGGTGTCGACCGCGAATGTGGCGTAGATGTCGCGCACAGACGCCCCGACGTGGATTTCGTTGGTTCCCTGCGGAATCGACCACCCGTCGTCCTCGTCGTAGTAGCTGAACACGTCGTCGGAGAGTGATACGGTGACTGTCTCCCCTTCACTCGGATCGAGTTCGACGCGTTCGAACGCCGCGAGTTCACGCGACGGGGTTTCAACGGGCGCTGCCGACTTCCTGGCGTATACTTGCACGACCGCTGTCCCGGCCCGATCACTCCGGTTTCGAACCGGCACGTCGACGCTCCACCCATCACCGTCAGATCGCCCGGATAGCGACACATCGCCGTACTCGATCTCTGCGTACGAGAGCCCGTGCCCGAACGGGAACACCGGGTCGATACGCTCTCTATCGAAGTACCGGTATCCGACGAAGACGCCTTCGTCGTACCGTGCAACATCGTCAGTTCCGGGATAGGACTCCTCAGAGGCCGTCGGATACTCGTCCGCTGATTGTCCGAACGTCACGGGGAGCCGTCCGCCTGGATCGGCCTCGCCGAAGAGCACGGCTCCCAGCGCGTCGCCGTCGGCCTGCCCCGGGTACCAGGTCTGGAGCACGGCGTCGACGGATTCGAGCCATGGGAGTTCGACTGGCCCGCTCGTCCGGAGCACGACAGTAGTATGGTCTGTGGCGTCGGCGACAGCCGAGACTAACTCGTCCTGTCGACCTGGGAGCGCCATCCCGTCACGGTCGAGGAACTCGGTTGCGTCGTCCTGAACGACAACGACCGCCCGCCCTGCGTCGTCAGCGGCAGCCACCGCGGCGTCAATGCTCGCGTCGGCAGCGTCGCCAGTCTCTCCGTCGCCTGCAAACCAGGACGTTTCGGTGATCGGTTCGACACCACGTTCGAACGTGACCGCGTCCGAGCGCTCCCGGATGCCGTCTACGGGCGAAATCTCGACAGTGGGGGTTACCTCGGATGAGCCACCGCCACCGAGCTTCGCAGTGTCCGCGTTCGGCCCGATAACCGCGACCGAGCCGCTGGCGTCTAGCGGCAGCGCTCCGTCGTTTTTCAGCAGGACGGAGCCCGCTATCACGATTTCTCGGGCTAGCGTCCGATGGGCCTCGGTATCCAGTTCCCCCTCGTGCGAGCCGTCCTCGAACCTGGTGACCGACGCCATTGTTCCGAGGATTCGTTCGACCTTTTCGTCAATCGTGTCCTCGTCGACAGCGCCGTCCTCGACGGCGTCCCGTAACGGCTCACCGAACAGCGCCGGGACGTCAGGATGCGGTATCTCGGCGTCATCGTCTGTCGCGTCCTGCTCCATCTCGTCTTCCGGAGTGAACTCTTCGAAAGCGATACCGGGCATCTCCAGATCAAGGCCAGCGTTCGCGGCGGCCACAGTACTCCGCGTCCCGTACCAGTCGGACATGACGAACCCGTCGAAGCCCCACTCGTCTTTCAGGACAGTACGCAGGAGCCGTTCGTGTTCGTCCATGTAGGTCCCGTTAACCCGGTTGTACGCGGACATCACCGCCGCGACATCTGCCTCCTGCACTGCAGCGCGGAAGGCTGGCAGGTATATTTCCCGTAGCGCACGCTCACTTACGTCGGCACTCACTTCGAGTCGGTTCTCCTCCTGGTTGTTCGCGACGAAATGTTTGACTGTCGCCGCGACGTTTTCCGACTGGATGCCGTCGATTGTTCCGACACCGATTCGGGATGCGAGATGTGGGTCCTCGCTGTAGTACTCGAAGTTTCGTCCACCAGTCGGGGTGCGGATGATATTGACGCCCGGACCGAGGACGACGTCCTGCTCGTGAGCGATGGACTCGCGGCCGAGGGCCGCACCGAAATCCCGAGCTAACGTCGGGTCCCAGGATGCGGCAAGCGCTATCGAGGCCGGAAAGGCGGTGGCCGTTTCCCCTATCGCCCGCACGCCGAGTGGGCCGTCGACCAGTCGGATTGGGGGGATGTCGACACGCTCGATGCCGGGAACGTAGCCCGTGGACTTTCCGTCGGGGTCGGCCGCTCCGTGAACCAACTGTAGTTTCTCCGCCAGCGTGAGTTCATCAATGACCGCGTCGATTTGCCCCTGCATGCTATCAAATCTCGTGATGTACACCTACTGCGGAGAGATATATCACTCCTGTTCTCTACCATTTCGATGGAATTCAGGGGTGCCGGGTATCTGTCCGAACGTACAGCCGGCAGTATGAGACTGGGTCGACAAGGTCCTCTCTCTCCAGAGTACCAGCATGAACCGTCCGTTCCGGAACATCCGACGGATACGGGCGAAAGAAACCCACAGGCGTATCACGTACAGCATCACTGACAGCACAGAGTTGATATCCCCTCAACGGACGTATCAGGATTTCAGCGGCAACTGATCTGCTCCCCCACAGCGGTCAAGCTCGTGGATGAGCCATCGGGTGATCTGCTCCACGAAAGATTTCTCGTCGTTGGGGAACGCCTCGGAGCGCGGATCACGATCAACGAAGCAGACGGTTCCAAAGAGTTCACCCTCGACTTCGAGTTTCGCGCCGAGATAACAGCCAATTCCGTACTTCTGGTACGCGGGATCATCCGTCCAGCCTGCTTCCGCGGCGTTGTAAATCGAAAGCAGGCTGTTCTCCTCAATCGTCCGTCGGCAGTACGTTTCTGAGAGCGGTGAGGTTTCGTCCGGTCCGACAACCGAGTAGTCACCGCTGACAGCAATGATCTTGTGGCGATCCGACTCCAGGTCGATAACGACGAGATGTCCGTTTTCGACGTCCAGATATTCGACGCCGAGGCCGAGCACGTCAACGACTCGCTGTTTGAGTGTCCGGTCAGTGTCGTTCGTGATCTCGTAGAGACGTTGCCGATACCGCTCGTTTCGGGCCTGTCGTCGCTCGCGCTCTATTTTATCTGTAATGTCTTTCGTTATCTTCGCGAACCCACGAATGTCACCCCTGTCGTACAGCGTGGTAATCGTCTCGTCAGCCCAGAACGTCGACCCGTCCTTCCGGACGCGGACACCCTGGTCGGTGGCCTGCCCGGTCTCGGCGGCTTCTTCCAGAAGGCGATCCGGCAGCCCCTTCTCGACCTGTTCGTCAGTGTGAAACAGTGAGATATGCTTACCGATGACTTCGGACTCCTCGTACTGCTTGATCGCTTCAGCACCGCGGTTCCAGGACTGGACGAACCCGTCTCGGTCGAGGACGAACATCGCGTACTCCTCGACAGCGTCCACCAGTAACCGGAACCGCTCGCGTTCGTGTCTGAGTTCCCGGTTGAGTTCCTCACGATCGCTCCGGTCACGGACGACAAAGACTGATCCGCCGTTGTCGAGACTCGCAACGGTGTGCTCACCGACGAACTCCGTGCCGTCGGCGCGCACAAGCTTCGTTTCGCCCGTCCACGTACCGTTCTCCCGGACGGCCGGCAGGATTTCGTCGTCGACGATTTCGATGCTTTCCTCCGAGTAAACCGTTTCCCAGTGTCTGCCAAGAAGTTCGTCAGTATCGTGTCCGAACGTCTCGGCGTAAGCGTCGTTCAGATACGTGAACCGCCCCTCGTCGTCGATGGTACCGATTCCATCCCAGGCCGCATTCATCGCGCGGTGGCTACGCGCAACCTGCCGCTCGTCCCGACGCGCCTGGACGGCGTTTTTCACCCTGTTCGCCAGAATCGTGTACTGGACGGATCCCGGTTCCTTCTGGATGTAGTCTGTGACTCCCGCGGAGATCGCTTCCGCCGCGATCTGTTCGCTCCCTCTCCCAGTGTAGAGAATGAATGGCAAATCGGGGTCCTCGTCGCGTACGGCCTTGAGGAATTCTAAGCCGTCCGTTTCAGGCATGTCGTAGTCGCTGACAACGCAGTCGTACTGCTCTGGAAGCCGCTCGATCCGGATCTCGCTGACTGCGGTCGCTGTCTCCACGGTGAAGGGGTCCTCCATCCGCTCCAGAAACTCCGCAGTCAGCGACGCGAAATCCGGTTCATCGTCGACGTGCAGAACGCGTACTGACCCGTCCATTCATGTAAACATTGGGCAAGGATCGTAAAAAGGAATTTGTCACTGGGAATATGGAAATATCAAACTATGCTTATTCATCCCATAGACAGGAGACAGTCGGCAGCATTCCGGAAAATGACAACCAGTATATATCAAGTGTGGGGGTGCTCAAAGCCAGCCCACGTGGCTGAACGCAGCACTTGATGAGAGTTGATCGCTGTACTTGACAACGACGTACAGTCCCGTGAACAGCGTCGCGTTGTACGCCCCGTGGATGAGCGAGGGAACGACCAGATTCCCCGTATACTCGTAGGCCACACCGAGGATGAGTGACGGGATGAGGAGGGCGATCAGTGCGACCAGGTTTCCTGCGACTGACCCGCCAGTGAGGGCGAAAAAGTGGATGGCGGCAAAGAAGACGCTCGCGATGCCGACCCCGGCGATGGGACCGAACAGCTCGCGGAGGCGTCCCTGAACGACACCCCGGAACAGCAGCTCCTCTCCCGGCCCGATGAGAACGAACGATGCCGGGATGAGCAGGAGAAGAACCCCCGGATTTTCCATGCCGATCTCGGCCGCCTGGTTGCTGCCGGGCTCAACTCCGAACACCGAGACCAGCGTCGTAATGAGGACTGACGCGACGACGAGGCCACCCATCGCACCGACGTACCCGAGCACAACGACGCCGACTTCGCGGAGGTTCGGAACCGAGAACTCGATGCTGAACTGCTTGCGAACCGCTGGGAGGGACAGTACCTCGCGTATCTTCGGACTGAGCACCGGTCTGAGTTTCACGTACGCGAACGCGACCGCCGGGAACGCAATTCCCTGGATGGTTATCAGGCCCACCACGAGTAGCCGTGACGGCGTCAAGTTGATCCCCGTCGCGACGATCAACAGACGAGCGACGGCAAATGTCAAAGTAGCGCCGAACACGAGCCCACCTGCACCGAGCAAGAACGCGGAGAGAAGTGTGACACCAGACTGGAGGACAGGCCGTTCGCGGGTCGCCGTAGCCATGTCCGACATTAGTCTTGCCGCTGTGTAAACAATTCGTTTTACGTGACGCGCTCTCCGGCGGTCACAGCCGTTTCGAGCCAGTTTGATTCCGGCGGAAGCGGGCAAGAGAAGGTGTCACTGTAGGCACAGAACGGGGAGTACGCGAGGTTGAAATCGACTGTAATCTCGTCGCCGTCTTCGAGGGCACGGTCAGGCTCCAGTTCCATGTATCGGCCGCCCTCGTAGCTCTGTTGCCCAGTCGTCTTGTCCCGGAAGGGGACAAACAGCGTCCGCGATTCGTCGGCGGCCTGCCGGAACGCGTGTAGCGCCCGCGACTCGCCGTCAAGATCGAACGACAGCGTGGCGACGTGGAGATACCGAACCGTGCGGTCGTCACTCGTCTGCAGGTCGACCGAGTCCGGCGTGTCGTGGACGGTGACAGTCGCTTCCACCCGGTAATCAGGGTCCGGGTCGAAGTACTGCAGCCCATCGAACGCGTCCCGGTCATCCGGTGGAATCGGGGACTGCTGGTGCTCCGCAAAAAACCGGTCCTTTTCTGCGCGGTTCTCCCGCAACCGCTCTGCCCACTCGGTAGTCTCCGAGGTCATATTTACACAGTGGCCGCCAAGCAGTTTCAGTCCGGCGACTCATCGGGGCGACAGCAACGTGGCCACGTCGGGATATCGAGAAATGAAAGCGAGACTAGTTTATTCTTCCTTGAGCCGGAATGAAGACACACACAGGGGTGTGTATGGAAGCAACGTTCTACGGCGTTCTGGGGGTGACCCCGGACGCCGACGAGGAGACGATAGTCCGCGCTTACCGGGAGCAGTCGAAGACGAAGCACCCGGACGTGAGCGACGATCCTGACGCAGCAGAGCGGTTCAAACAGCTCACGGTTGCGAAGGACGTGCTTACCGACGACACCGAGCGGGCTCGGTACGACCGGCTTGGACACGAGACGTACGTTCGCAGGCACGTCAGGGGGAGGAGTGGGGACGAAGGCACAGTGACGAGCGACGGCAGCGACATCGCACAGCAATATGTCGGGCAACGCGCTACCGCGACCGGCCACACCGGTGCATCGGCGGCGACGGGACAGCAACCACACCAGACACGCGGTGAAAAGTCCAGCTACGGGACTGCGGCGGACTACTACAAGCCTCAGTCGATCACATTGGGTTAGAGTAAGCGTCTGCTTGGAGAGGATGTGCAGTC
>JBDGPY010000053.1:0-36590 GCA_042219425.1 Haloarcula sp.
CGAGACCCTCGACACCGAGGACCTGATGAAGCTCCAGAAGGCCGGCAAGCTGTAATCTGCGGGATTTTCTCTCCGTTTTGCGTTGGACTATAGATGCATCACCATCTCGGTCTACTTCAGATCGGCATGCGCTCACTTGTCCTGACAGCGCTTGGTGGCATCCTGTTCGGCCTCGCTCTCGCCGCGCCGCCGGGCCCGATGAACGCAGTCATCGCGGAAGAGAGTGCACTCCGTGGCTGGCGGGCTGGCTTCTTCGCCGGACTTGGGGCGATGACCGCCGACGTCTGTTTCTTCGTGCTCGCATTGCTCGGTGTGGCGTCGGTGGTGACTGAGACGCCGGGATTGCGGCGCGTGATGGTCGGTGCAGGCGGGCTCCTGATGCTGTGGTTCGCGTACGGTGCCCTCCAGGATGTAACCGTGATCTCCGAGACAGACCTGTCCGTCGACCCCGAGGAGAGTCGGGGCTTCCGTAAGGCGCTCGTGCTGGCGCTAACAAACCCGTATCAGGTCGCCTTCTGGCTCACCGTCGGCATCGGCCTCCTCGAACCGGGCGTAGTCGATATCGCATCGTACACGCCTGCAATCAGTACGGACGCGCTGGTTGTCCAGACCGGACATCCGGTGCTGGTGGCAGGGTTTTTTGGCGGGATTGTCCTCTGGATAACAGGGTTCCCGGTGGCTATCATCGCCGCGAGGCGACGGGTTGAGCGCCTCGCACCGCTGATCGCCTGGGCAAGCGCCGCCGTTCTGGCCGGGTTTGGAGTTCTCTTCCTTCTCAGAGCGCTATGAGTCGCCCATTCCGGTCGCCACGTCGTCGAGGTCGTCCTCGACAGTCATCTCAGCGACTTCCATCGTTAGCCACTCCTGGAACCAGCGGGTCCGCTTGAGCCGCTGGTGGACGATGGACTTGGCTGCATCGCTCTCGACACGCTCCCGTGCGTCCTCGCCGCGCTCGATGACCCTGTCGACCATCTCTGCCGCATCCATATGGGTCCGGGATTCATATCCCATGCGCAACAGCATCAGAGCGGTCCCGTTTGCGCCGACTTTGTCAAGGATGTCAGCCTCGATGAGACACTGGACCTCCAGAGGGAGGTCGGTCAGCGGTCCCTGGTAGGAGTGAGCCTCGACGGCGGCACAGACCTGTTCGATGAAGGATTCCGGATAGTCACCGTGTGTTGACAGATACTCGCGCGCGATCCGGGCACCCGCTTCCGCATGGAGGTCCTGCTCAGCCTCCAGTTTCGCGATGTCGTGAAACAGCGCCGCCACGCGGGTTACGTCCACGTTTGCCCCTTCTTTGCGGGCGATTTTCGTCGCGATATCGACAACGTTGAGGATATGGTTGAAACGGTATTCCGCAGAGTGCCACGGGTACCAGCGCATGCGGCCGCCCTCATCCTCGCTTTCGACGCTCGCCGCGAGATAGTCGTGGACGAACTCCTTCATAGCCTCGAACGCGTCCTCTGAGACAGGTGACTCCCTAATCTCGACGCCCACAGCACCACCTCCGGAGACAGATTCCGATATTCATCTTACACATATAGACGTACGTTCGACTCTTTAGCGTTACGACAGGGAGAACGGCTACCACACCCCGCCATTTGCAGGTTCAAACAGTGTCCCAACGACTGATCTTCTGTAAACTGACCATCTTGTCGGATGAGAGCCGTCGCTGTCCTCGGTTCTGTGGCAGACGGAAACGACGTCAGGCAACGGTCTACTCTCGGTTCCCAGCGATTGGGAACGAAAAGCCGGATTTTAACCTCTAGTCAATAAATCAGTAGATATGCTCCTCCAGCCGCTCCATATGCCCGTTGACGACACACCCATCATTACCCACGCGATCAACGAACACGTGGTGGCTGACATCCTCGTCGGTGTCGGTATTGCGCTGTGTCTCTTCGGACTGTACTACAGACTGATACTCCTCCCGGCGAACGAGCGGAACTCATCGAAACACTCACAGGATCAGTCGCCACCGGGGGATACGAGGAACTAGAGGTAGGCGGCGTCCCAGCGCATCGGCTTGCGGACGTTCCCACAGTTGTCACACTCGATGCGGCCCATTGAGTCCATCGAGTTCGCCAGTGTCTCGCAGTTACTGCAGTAGTAGCCATAGCGGTCGCTCCCTTGCTCGTCGACATGGACGATGTGGAACGGCGCAACCGACCCCGACTCATGGTTGTCGTGGTCGATGTAGACGGTTTGACCGGAGTTCTCTATGGGTTCTCTACCGATCTGTTCGGCGTCGGTGTAGAGGTTCTCGACGTAGGTCCGGCCAGCAATCTCGACCTCGCCCGTCCCGGTGCGCTCGAACCCGCGATCCTCATAGAAGCTGTTGCCCTCGACGTTGTCCGCCAGCACGCGTCCGTCGAGCGTTTCGGCCCCGCGCTGGTGAAGTACCTGATCGGTCTCGTCGAACAGCGCCGCCCCGATGCCCTCTCCTCGGTAGGACGGGTCGACATGGAGCCAGAGAATTGTCCCGATACCGTCACCGGACAGGACGTTCTCGGAGAAACCAACGACCTGACCGTCCTGCTCGGCGACGAGCATCACCCGGCTCTCCTCCGCAAGAACCTCTTCGATGCGTTCCTCGTCGTACCACTCCTCTATTGCGCTGGTTATCGCCTTCGGTCCCAGGGAGTACGACGCTTCCAGTGATCGACGCGCTACGTCTCGGATAGCCGGCCGGTCCGACGGCTCTGCCTCTCGGATTCTCATACGCCACTAGTTGGCAGGGAACATTATAAATCTACAGTTATGCGACAGGATTTGACACATTCGTTCTAGTATTCTCGCTGGGACACTGCGTTTTGTAGCGTCCAGCCGCTGTCTACTCCCAGTCAAAGATATTTCGTCCTCACGGATCAGCCCTGTGAGGACTGCTCCGGGCGGACTCGAACCGCGAAGGCTCGCTACGCTCGCCTTCTGGGCTCGAACCACCGAAGAGATTTGCGGCTCACGGATTGTTCGCCGCAGAATAGTCCCGGGCGGATTCGAACCGCCGTCAAGGGCTCCAAAGGCCCTTATGATTGGCCACTACACCACGGGACTTCGCTCGTTCAGTTCGCTCGTCCCGTACGGATCACAATTCCAGGGAATTGCTCACCACCACGGGACCGCACTCGCGTAGCGCAACCGAACTGTATTCTGACTAATCGACGGAATGCACTTGAACGCTTCGAGAACGTCTGGTCAGTCGCCGGTGACTTCGGCTTCGACTTCCAGCAGGTCGCACACATCGTCCTCCGGGTCGAAACAGTCCGGACACTGTGGTTTGCGGTCGATAATCGTGTCGAGGCGCTCGGCGACCGTCTCGTCGATGACGCCTTCCAGTTGCTGTGCCTCGGCCTGGAACTCCTCGACCTCCAGCACCTCAATGAGGAACCGCTCGATGATGCAGTAGTTCTGGAGCGCCTCACGAGCCTGTGTGATGCCCTCGTCAGTGAGATCGACACCCTTGTACTTCTCATGGTTGAGCAGCCCGCGGTTTTCGAGTTTCCCGATCATCTCGTTGGCGCTGGCGGGACTGACATCGAGCATATCGGCGACGTCGCCGGTCGAGGCCGGGCCGTCCTTTTGCTGCTGGGTGAGATAGATCGCTTTCAGATACTGGGCCTGCGTGTTCATTGGTGTTCCTCCATCAAGTCGGTCACTTCTTCGACTCCCTCGGCCTCGTCTTCGCGGATCTCCGACAGGACGTCGACCAACCGCTCGCGGTCAACGGTAAACGTCACGTCTGACGCGTCAATAGCGTCGATGAGATCGTCGTAGAACTTATACGCCGTCTCTTCGTTACAGAGCTGGTCGTAGAGCACGCCGTCGAAATCCTTGTCAGTCTCGTACTGGGCCTCGACCAGCATCTCGATCTCCTCGAATGGGACAGTGTCCGCTTCGAGATCATCGATCAGCGCCTCCAATTGCCGGCGGTGCTCGGCTGACTCCGTCTCAGCGTGTTCAAGGAGGTCGGTTATCGCCGGATCGTGCTCACTGCTCGTCTCCTCCGCGTGCTTTGCGGATCGCGCCTCGACGACCTCTTCGAGGACGATACCGATCTGCAGTAACCGGGCGAGCTGATGGTCGGATGCGACCGGCTGTGTAAGACTCACGGCATCACCACCACTAGGCGCTGTGATGTAGTCATACACGTAGTTCGGGGAGGGCAGGACTTAAGCGGTTCCCTGTCGTCGAGCCGCTCGCTCCGGGAGCGCGGCCACGCCAGTCTCGCCCTGGAACTGTGAACCTGATTGGTCGGAGAACGAGCCAGTCAGCGACCCTACGTTGGTCCCGGCGACAAGAGCAGTAATTGAGAGCGAACGAAGACGCTGTCGGAGACAAGCCCCGACAAGCCTTCGTTCGTGAGCTACCGCTCACTCTCGCAGACGCCGCGGGAGCAAAGCTCCCGCGAGCCTGCGCTCATTTCATTCGCGCAGACGCTCGTAGATCAGCTGATCGAGATCTTCACGGAGTTCGTCGACCTGCACCTCTTCCAGAACGGGGACGTAGAAGCCCTCGACGAGCATGTTCTTCGCTCGCTCTGGGTCGACACCGCGGGAGGTCATGTAGAACATGTCCTCTTCGTCGACCTGCCCCACCGTCGCGGAGTGGGAGGCCTCGGTGTCGTGGTTGTTGATGATGAGCTTTGGCGACGCGTCGGCCTCGGAGTCGTCACTAAGCATGAGCGTGTTCTCACGCTGATAGGACGACGTGTCCCAGGCCCCGGTTCCCACGTCCTGTACACCCTCGTACACCGAGCGTGCCTCGTTATCGAGGACCCCGCGGGTGACGAGGTCAGCGATGGTGTGTTCGGCCTCGTGCCAGACCCGCGACGCGATGTCGAAGTGCTGGTCTTCGTGGCCGAAGAACGCGCCCAGAATCTGGGACTCTGAAGAGTCTCCCAGCAGTCGGGTCTCGACGCTGGACTTGGTCAGGCGGGAGCCGATGTTGCCGTCGATCCAGTTGACCGTGGCGTAGGTGTCGGCATGACCGCGCTTGACCTGGAAGTTGTACGTCTCTTCCGAAAGGTTCTGGAGTGCGCCGTACTGGACGTAGGCGTTCTCCTCGGCGACAACTTCGACGATACCGGAGTAGTACTGGTCATCGTCGATTGTCTCGCCGGTCTGCTGGCGCTCCAGAATTGTGACAGAGGATGACTCCTCGGCGAGGACGAGCGTGTAGTTGAACAGCGACTGGCTGTTCATCCTCGTCCGGATCTTCACGTCCTCAGCATCGACACCCTCGGGGACGTAGACGACCGTACCGGCTGAGAACAGGGCTGTCGACAGCGCGGTGAGGTAGTCCCGCTGTGTGTCGACAACGCTGCCGAAGTGTTCCTTGACGAGTTCTTCGTGGTCTTCGAGCGCCTCGCTCCAGGACAGCACCTCGACGCCTTCGGCGTCGATGCGGTCCTTGTCCTGGGCGTAGTCGAGCGGGTCGACCAGCGACTCGTACTCGAGCGCATCGAGGTTCGTCCACGTGCGGCCCGGTGTCCGGATGACATCCGGCATCGCGAGGTCGTCGAGCGCGGCGAGTGCCTCCTTTCGCGTTTCCAGCAGCCACTCGGGCTCGTCAAGATCGTCGGAAATCTGTTCGACCTGGCTCTCTGAGAGTGTGGCGTGTACCTGCGTGCTCATGGTTATCCGAGCGACCCCTCCATCTCCAGCTCAATGAGGCGGTTCAGCTCGACTGCGTATTCGATCGGCAGTTCCTCCGTGATTGGCTCGATGAAGCCAGCGACAATCATCTGCTTGGCGTCGTCGTCGTCCAGTCCGCGCGACTGAAGATAGAAGACGTCCTCGTCGCCGATCTTGCCGACCGTGGCCTCGTGGGCGACATCGACTTTCGACTCCTTGATCTCCATGTACGGCATCGTGTCGGAGGTGGAGTCGTTGTCGAACATCAGCGCGTCACACTCGACGGAGGTCGAGGAGTTCTCGGCGCCGTCGGCGATGTGGACGAGGCCACGGTAGTTCGTGCGGCCGCCGTCCTTCGCGATGGACTTGGACTCGATGGTGGACTTGGTGTCGGGCGCGTTGTGGTAGACCTTCGCGCCGGTGTCGATGTCCTGGCCCTCGCCGGCGAAGGCGATGGTGATGTGGTTGTCCGTCGCGCCCGGCCCCTTCAGCACGGAGGATGGGTACAGCATCGTTGCCTTCGAGCCCATGCTGCCGGAGACCCACTCCATCGTGCCGTCGGCCTCGACGATGGCGCGCTTGGTGTTGAGGTTGTAGGTGTTCTTCGACCAGTTCTGGACCGTCGAGTACTGGACGTGGGCGTCCTCGCCGACGAACACCTCGACGCCGCCGGAGTGGAGGTTGAACGCGGAGTACTTCGGGGCCGAACAGCCCTCGATGTAGTGGACCTCGGAGTTCTCCTCGGCGATGATGAGCGTGTGCTCGAACTGGCCCATCCCGTCGGAGTTCATCCGGAAGTACGCCTGGACCGGCATGTCAACCGTGGTATCCTCGGGGACGTAGACGAACGACCCACCTGACCAGATCGCGCCGTGCAGCGCCGCGAACTTGTTGTCGCTTGGCGGCACGGCCTTGGTCATGAAGTACTCTTTGAGGATGTCTTCGTGTTCCTGGACAGCCTTGTCCATGTCACAGAAGATGACACCCTTCTCCTCCCAGCGCTCCTGCATGTTCTGGTAGACAATCTCGGACTCGTACTGCGCGCCGACGCCCGAGAGGGCATTCTTCTCGGCTTCTGGGATACCCAGTTTGTCGAAAGTGTCCTGGATCTCCTCGGGGAGGTCGTTCCAGTCGTCGACGCCGCCGCGGGTTTCGATATCAGGTCGGATGTACGGGACGATCTCATCGACATCGACCTCCGAGAGATCGGGGGCGCTCGGCCAGCCGTCCGGCATCGGCATCTCCTGGAACTGCTTGAGCGCGCGCAAGCGGCGCTCGAGCATCCACTCAGGTTCGTCCTTGTCTTCGGAGATGACCCGGATAGTCTCCTCCGTGAGGCCCTTCTCTGCTTCGAAGGCGGATTTCTCCTCCTTCTTGAATTCGAAGCGCTTCTCGGTGTCTGTTTCCTTGAGGTGGTCTTGATCTGAGCTCATAGTATGTGTATTGTTATCACTGTGTACGGAAGGGCGTTATGCGGCCTCGTAGGCATCCTCTCGGACCCAGTCGTACCCCTCGTCTTCGAGCTTTTCAGCGAGTTCAGCGCCACCGGAGGTGGCAATCTCGCCGTCAAGCATCACGTGGACGTGGTCGGGTTCGACGTAGTCGAGGATGCGCTGGTAGTGGGTGATCTGGAGGATGCCCGCGCCCTGCTCGTCGCGGAGCGCGTTGATCCCTTCGGAGACGTCCTGCAGGCGGTCGATGTCGAGCCCGGAGTCGATCTCGTCGAGCACGGCGACCGACGGCTCGAGGATCGCGGCCTGGAGGACCTCGTTTTGCTTCTTCTCACCGCCGGAGAAGCCGGCGTTGAGATAGCGGGAGGCGAACTTCTCGTCCATGTCCAACTGCTCCATCTTCTCCTGGAGGATCTCCTGGAACTCGGCGACGCCGATCTCGCCCTCTTCGACGTCGCCCTCCATCGGGGAGGTGTCGTAGCCGGCGGCGTCCTCGTTCGTGTCCTCGCCCTCTGCCTCGGCCTCTTCCTCGTCGTCCTCCTCGAAGAGCTCCTCGCGCTCTTCGAGCTTGGCGTTGAGCGCCGTCCGGAGGAAGTTCACCATCGTGACGCCCTCGATCTCGGCCGGGTACTGGAAGCCGAGGAAGATGCCGAGCGCGGCGCGCTCGTTCGGTTCGAGGTCAAGCAGGTTCCATGTTCGGAGATCCTCCGGGATCTCTTCGTCACCGAACTCGTCTTCTTCGAGGTGGATGAGTACTTCGCCGTCGGTTACCTCGTAGGCGGGGTGGCCGGCAATGATCTTCGCCGTCGTCGACTTCCCAGAGCCGTTGGGACCCATCAGCGCGTGGATCTCACCGGACTCGACTTCGAGGTCGACACCGCGAAGAATCGTCTCACCGTCCTCTTCTGCGACTTCTGCGTGGAGATTGTTGATTTCGAGTTTTGCCATAGGTGTCTCTTAGGTCAACCGAAAGAAGGTCCGTTTCACCCATGAACCTTTCGCATTGCCGCGAACTCAAATTTCATATATAGAAATAATATTTCTCTCAGCGAAAACGCCCTCTGTCTGTGGGTTACATGAAACTGCCAAGTCCCGTCTGTTCCTGGCCGGACTTGACTTCCTCCCAGGAGATATCCATTGCCTCCAGAATACGGGCAATTGGTCCCTTGAGTGTCTTATCGAGCATCTTGTCCCAGTCAATTTCGAACTCCTCGGGTATCTGGTCGGCGTACTCGAAGCAGATCACGTCGGAGTCCCGGCGGAACTCGCCGTACAGCGGGTCACGCTGTGGGTCCAGTCCCTCTTCTGCTTCGATACGCTCGAAGAAGTCCGAGTGGACTCGGTCGAGATACAGCCGCTTGGGCTTTGACCCGCTCTGGAAGTTGGTTCCCAGCAGCATGTTCGCGTACTTTGCCCCGCGGACCTGCGCGGTGTCGGTGTCGTAGTTGTCGAGTTTCTTCCCGATACCGCCGGGAATACCCACGTCGTCGTAGTTGACGTTTCCGTCCTGATAGTCCTCGATAACGTCGCTGACGTACTGCTTGATGGCCTCAGCGTCCTCACCGCGGACGATACGGTCGATGACCTCCTTCTGGACCCGCTTCGTGATGGGCGCGATGTCGGACCGCTGGTACTCGAACCCGGTGATGTCGATGTCGTCGACGTGCTTGCCCTCTTTCCAGACGATGTTGCCCGCGTAGCGCTTCTTCTTACCCGCCTGGAAGAACCGGCGGTAGAGCTTCTCGAACTCGATCTGGAAGCGGTGGAACTGGGCGTTGAGTCGTTCCATCGCGAACTCATCGTAGGACGCGTTGATGGTTTCCTCCAGTTCGAATCCCTTCTGGATGGTCGCCGCGAGGGTCTCCAGTTCGGCGTCGTCCATTTCGGGGTGTTTCTCCCGGATTTCGTCGGTGACCTCTACGTCGCCTTCGACATCGTCCGGGCCGATATCCCCGAGCTGGAGCATGACGGAGTCGGTGTTATGGAGGACGATGCCGCCGACGGCGTCGACGAAGTTCTCGTTTTCTTCGACGCTCAGGTCGTACACGTACCCGTCGTGGTCTGTTTGGGTCACCACCGGGTCACGACCGGAGCGGTAGTACTCACATGTTCTGATTGTGTAGCTATCTTTTTCCTCGCGGTACTTCAGCGAGTGTTTCTTGCCGCGTTGCGTGAGCAACATCGATAGGCCGCCAGCGAGTTCCCGACTGGTCGTCTCGAAATCGAAGTTCCGCTCACTGTACGTCTCGGTGTACCGTGGAAACTCACGCGAACCGTCGCCTTCGACGAGCACGTCGAGGAACAGCGACTGCAGGTCCTCGGGGAGATGGAACACGAACGACGGGATGCGCTTCCCACGGGACGTCTGTCCGGCGAACTCGCGGAAGAAGACAGCAGCCAGTTCGTTCATCATCTGGAGCTTCAGCGTTCCGTCGTCGTACGAGGTGGACGCCGAGCCGCCAGCCGTGTCGTATTCTACTGTCCGCTTGTCGCGTGTGTCACTCTCTATAATGCTCGCTGTCGTATCCGAGAACAAGCGATGGTAATCCGCCTGGAGTTGTTCGAGCCACTCGTGTCGGGACTCACAGATACTCGCACCGGGCCGACTGTCCGTCGTCTCGACTGTCGAGGCACTGCCCTCTGAAACGTACGCGGCGAGGAGTCGGACCAATGCTCGACCGTCTTCGGCCTCCAGGTCGATGTAGCGCTTCACTGTCGGGTATTTCTCGATGTCATCGTGATGGCCCTGGCCGAACCAGACCCGGTCGCCGTCAGTGTGGACACGCTTCGTTTTCTCCACCGCGTCCTCGGCTCCGACCATTCGTCCGTCCGCATAGGTCCGCGTGTACCCGTCCAGTATATCGTACACGTCGATTGTCTCGACAGTCGTAACATCCGGAACACCGTCGACTCGGAGCGGTTCGGCTACGTCTTCCGGGGCCTGCTCTACGAGTTCGCCGTTCTCTTCGACCACGTACGAGTGGTCGCGAGTCGTCGTCGACTCGCCGAACTTGTGCTGGAGTGTAACGACGTCTTTCTCTGTCTCGTGACGGATGACCTGCGTTATCTGTCGCCACTCCGTCTCCCCGTCGTCGTTGATTGAGAGGGCGTCCCACCCGGAGAGCGGCAGCCGGTCTTTCGTCGTCGTCCCGCCTTCGATGGCTAGCGGTGCCCGCTCCCGGGACGCCGTGTTGGCACGCTCGAACAACGCTTCGATGGGCTGGATTCGAACTCGCCCGTCCGGGTCACGGACGACGACGGGACGGTCACCGGTGACACTGTCGCCGTAGACGACCTCGTACCCCTCCGCTGTGACGACCTCGTCGGTGTAGTCGATGACCTCTCGCCCGGTGGCAGTGACCGCCGCGCCCATTTCCTTGTCGTAGAGGCGGAAGCGATCCCATCCCAAAACGCCGTATAACGACTGGCCGACGAACTGGAATTTTCCGTTGCGACCGGCCATCAGCGTGTGGTTGTCCGCGACGGTGACACAGTAGACGCCGTCGTCGGCCGTGCTCCGTGACCCACTGCGATGCATCCGGAGCGTGTTCTTGCTGTCTTCCGTGACGTAGATTCGCCAAGAACCGCTGTTACGGTTGTAGTTCGCAGTCAGTCCGAGATGTGCACAGAGCCGTAGCACGTCGTCGCGGAGTTGGTCACTGGAGGTGGTGTACCGCCAGGAGTTCTTCTGTCGGTCTCCGTCACCGGCGATAAGCGTGTCGAGGAAGCGCCGCTTCTGTCGCTGGCTCAGATCGAAGACGAAATCGGGGATTTGCTTCTCGAAGCTCCCGCCGCCACAGATATCCCGGAGTAGGTCGCCCAGCAGTGCCGAAGTGAACTGGTAGCTCTGGTCGTCGACATAGTAGTCGAACCCCAGTCGGTCGAGCAAGTCGCCAATTGCCGCATGGTCGGACTCGCCGCCGTCGGCGATGGCTTCCTGAGCGATTTTAACCGTGGTCGATGCGCCTCGGGTCTTCTCACCGAACTGTTTCGTCTCGGAGGTGTAGACGTTCCCTTCTGTGATGTACCACGCTAGCAGTTCGAGGAAGTCGTCGCCGTCGAAGGTTCGCGGTATCCACTTCCGACCCGATTCGGCGTGGATATACGTCCGTTCGGCGACCGATTCGATATACTCACGGTTGGCCTCGTACTCCTCGGGGCCGAAGACGTACCCTTCCTCGCCGATGTCGTTTTTCAGAACCGTGTCCGGATAGTGGCCGATCTCGGCGGCGAACGTGTGGCCGTGGACCGACGGCCGGACCCACACCTCGTAGTCGTCGACGTACTCGGTCAGATCCACCGTGTCCAGCGGGTCGCCGTCCGGTCCGTCCCAGTCGTGGGGGAGTTCGTAGTTCGTGGCATCGTCGAGGTCACCGGCTTCGACGAAACTGTACCCGTCTTCAGTGATTCCGTTGGTCTCGTTCTTTCGGACGAGCATCCGGTGGTTCGGCGTCACGCGGAAGTCCATCTTGCTCGTCTCTATATCCACGAGGTCGCCGCGGTAGTCCGGATACGACTGTGTCTCGACCACCGGTTTGACCTCCATCTCCTCCGTCTCAGGCTCCAGCGAATACACCTCGTCGCCGACATCAAGGTCGCGAATGTTCTGAACGCCTGCCGGTGTCAGTACGTCGGTATCCGGCGTGAAGCAGTTCATAATAACCTTGACAGCGGCCTGTTGCCGGTCAAAACGCTCGTACTCCGGGTTGTCGGGGTCGAAGCTGTTCCGCTGTTCTTTCTTCTCTTCGCGTTCTGACAGGAGTTCGTCGACCATCTCCCGGATGACGCCGTCCGGCTCCTTCCGGAAGTGGGTCCCGTTGGGCGCGCGGTAGGTGTCGCCGTCGTAGGTATCAGGATCCACCTTCGTCTCCGGACTGGCGTTGGTCGTTACCATGCACATCGGATAGAGCGATTGCCCAATCCACTGGTAGTTGCCGTTCCGACCAGCAAGCACGACATGATTGTCCTGTGCCGTGATACAGAACACGTCACCATCGTGCTCCTCGACCGTCGCGTTTGTCGACTTCTTAAACGACCCTCGCTTGCCGACGGAAACGTACCACGTCCCGTCTGATTGCTGAGAGACGGTCGGCTTGTGACCACAGCGGATTGCGATATCAGTGATGTCATCACGGAGCTGCGGGCTCTTTGTCCAGAACTTGCCTAGTCCAGAATCCGTGCGACTTCCATCGCCGCGGATCATTGTGTTCAGAAGCACCGTCAGCAGTTCCCCGTCAAGCTCAAATATCCAATCTGGTAGTTGCTTATTCTCGTAGCCAACACCACAGTTGTCAGTTAGCCAGTCGAGAAGGTACTGGTTCGATACGTTGACGCCGCGAGCGTCGGTACTGTAGTTGATCCCCATCCTGTCGAGCAGGTTCTGAATTGCCTCTCGTCCGGCCTCGTTGTTCTGATGAATCGTGAACCGACCGTTGGTCTCATCGGTGCTGCCCTCGGTGACGAACCACCCGAGGAACTCCAGCCAGTCCGCCATTTCGAAACTGAATGGTGTCTCGCGATGTCGAGGACCGTATTTGAGGAAGACATCATCGGCGTGCTCCTCTATGTCCGTCCGGTGTTCTTGATACACCGAGAGCGGAATCAAGTATTTGCCGACCGACTTCTGGATACCCATGGTTGCAGATGAACCGTGAACGAGTTGCAGTGATTCCTGAACCTCACCCGGAACTGCATTCCTGAACACGCGCAGGTCGGCGTTGGTATATACGACTACGTTACCACCGTCTACTTCATCGATTAATTCGAACGTTTCCGGGCTTTCACCGTCTATCGGTTCATGTTGCGGGAATGCGAACCGCTCGGAATCCGGGATATTCCGATACTCTGAAAATTCGAAGTCTGTGGGGGACTGGTCATCCCAGCCACGCTCAGCGGATGCGAGAAGCCGATGGTTCTCCGTGATCTTGAAGTCGTGCGTATTCCCGGAGAGGTGATGTAACTCTCCAAACTGGTTCTCATACTGGTGGGTTTCCGCAACTGGTTTGATTTCGCACTCGAAGGTCTCCGGGTTCAGCGTGTAGACTTCTTCTCCTTCCTCGATCTGTTTGATGTTTTTCGAACCATCCGGCGTCATAACGTCTGTATCGCCACTGAAACATTTCAGGTCCAGCACGCTGACGTTCTCACGAACGCCGGTAATCGGGTCGAAAACGGCCCCGCCCTCGTAATCCTCGCTCTCCTGTTGGCCCTTCGAGGGCAGTGCGAACTCCCCGTGGAGCTTGTGGAGGACGTACATGTCCACGGCGTCGCCGGGCGTCGTCGCGTCCTCCAGTTTGCAGCCGACGAAGGTGCGGACCTCGTCCCAGAAGTCGATGATGTCCTGTTCGCGGTCGAGTTCGACACACAGTTCCACGTCCCGGAGGTTGTACTCCAGCAACTGCTCGGGGTCCTGTTCCCAGAGGTCGCCGATGTCGCCGGTGTAGCGTTCCTTTCCGACGCCGAGTTCCTGTTCACCGACAGCGTCGAGTCGATAGGATTCGAGTTCGGTGAACTGGGTGCGCTTATACGCATAGAGGAGGTCGAAGACGACTCGACCCTTGATGTCCGGGCCACCCCACCCGGAGCGCCAGACCTCGTCGACCCGCGAGAGGCGGTCGACTTGCAGGTCGTAGTCGTGGTTGTAGCTCTGGAGTACCTCCAACCGGTCGAGGAAATACGGCGCGTCGAAGTCGTCGAAGTTCCAGCCCGTCAGGACGTCTGGATCGGTTTCGACGATGTAGTCGACGAACGCTTCAAGCATGGCCTCCTCCTCGTCGAAGACGCGCACGTCGGCCTCGAAGTCCTCTCGGATCGGGTCGTAGCTCGCCAGCGCTTCAGGGCCATCGACGCCATCGGGGGACTCGTACAGCCAGACGACGTACTCGTCGCGGTAGGAATCGTGGGAGGTGAGACAGATGATCGGCTCCTCGCCGTCTTCGGGGAAACCGTGGCGGTCATCGACCTCGATGTCGAAGGTGTTGACTCGTGGCTCGGCATGGGCCTCAACCGACGTTAGCTCCTCGTGGTGGACCTTCAGGCTACCGTCGTCGAGTTCCCGGGCGGGGACGCGCACGCCGCTCGTGATGTCTTTATCAATGAGCAGGCGGTTCGGGAAGAGGATGTCCGCTTCATAATGGTCGAAGTCGTCGCGGATCTGGCCCACATCGCGGGGCGTCTGACCGAATATCTTCGTCAGGCGTTCGCCGCGGATCGACTCGTAGGGCTCGCCGTCGTCGTCGGCTTCCTCCCAACCGGTGATACTGTCGTACTGGCGGAGCTGGTCATCGGAGACGCTGTCGACAGGCGCATAGAAGTAGGGTTTAAATTCAAAAACGCGGGCGTGAACTGGCTCGTTGTCATCGGTGCGACCGAAAACGTGGACGACCGGAAACTCGTCGTCGCCCTGGCCCTCGATGGTGTAGTCGACCTGAGTGACAACGAATTCGACGGTTTCCTCAACCGGCGGGAACTGTCGCTCGTCGAAGTCAACGACGCTCGTCCCGCCGTTGCCACTACCGTTGCCCGCCACGGCCGCTGCTTCGTCGGCGACCGGACGGTCCTCGTCCGCATCCTGACTGAAGTCCCCCAGCGTGCCCTGGGTCCCGTCACTCATTCTTGCCCATGCTTCGAGATGCCGCATAAAAACACCGGCGGTCGACAGGGTATTGCCACAGACAGAAAGTATATGAGACACGATATCATACCCCATCGTGACGACCCATGTCGCATCACGCGTCCCCCGACGGCGAGGCGGATAGGTCCGAAGAATTGCGATCGGAGCCGGCGCTGCCGGATGCCATCCAGACGACAGAGACCTACGAGACCGAGGAGGGAACAGTGTTCTACGACGCGCAGAACCCGTTAGCGTGGCTACAGACGGACACGGCGCTGACATTACAGGAAATCGCCTGACACGGAGTCCTTTTATTTTCCGGCCGTCGTAGCTAGCCTGTGATGGATATCTCCGGTGCGGACGATCCCAACGAAAGCGGGGGCGTCCTCTCCGAAAAGAGCGAGTACGAGCCATCTGAGTTCGACCCGGAGAGTCTCGGGCCGGACGTGCCATCGCCGACAGATGGCCAGTATCAGGGCGACGCCACAGGACTGTTCGTCAAACTCGTTATCGTCTTCAACGTCGCGCTGCTCGCGCTCTCGCTCGGTCCGATGCTGGCCTACTTCGAGGGGCAGGTTGACCTCGGGATCCGCATCTTCCTCATTGGCGTCATCGCCTTCAGCTACGGGACCCTCCGGTACATCCGATTCGAGCGACAGCGTAAATCGGACGACGAGGGTGACAATGATACCGACGAGGCGCATGCCGAAGACGGGGGAGCTGGGACACAGAGTTCGGATGGCGCACAGACCACTGGTTCGGAGTCGGGCGACCACAACGGCTAACCGGGCCGGTCGGTTACGGTCTGCTATGCGTACTGTGCGGGATGCCGACGGGACTCACTACTTACTACTGAAGGAGTCCACTGAATCAAGTGTCGTCCGGAATCCCGAAACCGGCGAACAGCGCCACATCCCGAACGCCGACCTCGAACCTGTCGAGGGTGAATCGCCGCTCACGACAGCTTCGGAAGCCGTTCCCGACGCTGTCAGACGCGTCCTCACGGCGGCCCACGACGACCAGTCGCTCGGACTACTTGTCGAGATAGACGACAGAGGACCGCTGTCGGTCCACGAACTGCTTTCGGCCTACGATCTCTGCGAGAGTGACCTCCATGGCCTGCTGGGCGAGTTCCGCGCCGCCGGCCTGCTCACGGAGGCGACAGTCCACGGCCAGCGCGGCTACGACACCACCGAAACGGCAAGCGAGGGGCTGGCCCGCCTTCGAGAATAGGTTTCAGGCTAGTTCTGCAACCGTCGTCTCGACCTGCTCGACCCGCGAACGGTTGGTCGTCGCGTCCTTCTCGACGCGGACGAGGTCGTCGGCCGCACCGACCAGTTCCTCGTCGTGGCTGACCACGAGGGTCTGCTCGACACCGACATCGTCGCGCATGTACTCGACGAGGTCGAGCAACTGCGTGACGTGGCCCGAGTCCAGAAACACCGTCGGTTCGTCGAGGATAAGCGGCGGCATCGGCGCTGCGCCCTCAATTCCCTCCGCGAGCAGGCGGTAGATAGCACACCGGAGGCTGAGATTGAACAGCGCCCGCTCACCACCCGAAAGCTGGTCGGGCTCCAGTGGCTCGCCGTCTTTCTGATACACCGTTAGCTGGTACTGACCGTCCAGTTCGATATGGGAGTAGGAATCGTTCTGGTACACCAGATCGAACGTCTGATTGAGCATCCGTTCGAGTGTCTCGACGTTGCGCTGGCGTAGTTCCGCCCGAAGCGTCCCGTACATCTCCTGGAGCTGTTCGGTCTCGTCGTACAGCGTTTCGAGCTTCTCAAGGGTCGCTTCCAGATCCTCGCGGCGCTCTCGGAGCGACTCCAGTTCCTCGATTTCGTTCGTGACGCCACCGATCGCGTTCTGTAGTTCGTCGCGCTTCGCGCGCTTCTCTTCCAGAGCCTCTTCGGCCTGGTCGATGTACTTGGTCGCTCGTTGCTTCTCGTTCCGGGCCTCCGCGATGCGCTCCTCATCGAAGGAGTCCGCGAGGTCCTGCTTGCGCTCGCGCTTCTCGGCAAGCTGTTCGCGGCGCTGGTCGTTCAGTTCGGCCTGCTGGCTCCGCTTCTCGCGCAGCCGCTCGATGTCGTCATCACAGTCATCGATCTCGTCGAGTCGCTCCTCGATCCGCTCCAGCCGTTCGATGGACTGCTTGACCTGCTGGCGTTCCTGGTTGCACTCGGCGACGACCGAGCGACAGTCATCGGCCTGCTCGCGGGCCTCAGCTGCTTTCTCGCGTTTCGTCTCCGCCGCCGCTTCGTGATTGTCCGCTTCCTCGCGAAGCGTCTCGATTCGCTCCAGATCCGCATCCAGCCCGTCCTCCTTCTCCTCGACAAGCTGGACGATGTTCGACCGGTTGGTCTCCAGGGTAGCCAGTTCGTCGGCGGCGTCAGCAAGTTCCATCGCAGTTTCGTGTTTCGCGTCCAGTTCCGCAACCCGGTCGCGTGCGTCGTCAAGCGACGCTTCGATTTCTGCGACCCGTTCCCGGTTATCTTCAATAGAGTCGACGTGGGGCGACTCAGCTACGTCTTGACCACATTCTGGGCATTTGCCGGCCTCCAGCAGCGACTCGGCCTCCGCGAGCGTCTCGCGTTCGTTCTCCAGCTCCGTCTCCAGTTTGGTCACCCGCGTCTTGGCCTCTTCGAGGTCGCTTGCGACTGATTCCGTGTACGTCTCCGCTCCATTGCGGTCGGTCGGGGCGTCCTCGAACGTCGCTTCGATGGCTGCTATCTGATCGTCGATGTCGCTGATCTGCTCTCGGCGCTCGGCAATCGTCTCCCGTGCTGCCTCTATCTCGGATTCGAGCTCTGTTGCCTCCTCACACTTGTCCGCTGCCCGCGATTCGAGGTCGGAAGCGCTTTCAGCGAGCGCGTCAGCGGTGCTGCTGTACTCTTTCGCGTCGACGCGCTGATCCTCGATCCGACTCTGCAGTTCCTCGTCGAGGGATTGCAGTTCCGACAGCCGCGCGTCGACAGTCTCAGAAGTCGGTGTCTGGCTGTCGAGTGCCGTCTCCGAAACGGTTTCAGCGAGGTCGTCCTGAAGTGAGTCACGACGCTCCTGCAGCTCGCTGATCCGCTCTTTGAGCTTGTTCCGTTCCGTTTCCGTCTCCGTAATGGTCGTCTCTAGCTCCTCGATGTCGTCTTCAAGCGCAGAGAGTTCCTCGCGCTTCTCCTCGTACTCCGCAAGCACAGACTCGGCCTGGGTGAGCGTCTCCTCAGCAGTGGCCTTCTGCTCTTCGATATGCTCGATTTCGTCCTGCAGTTCCGATTCCTTCGTTTCGAGACTGTTGAGCCGCTCGTGGAGGTCTTTCTCCTCTTTGTCCGCGATCTGCTCTTCGAGCTGTGAGAGTGCCCCCCGTTTGTCATCGCGCACGCGTCCCACGCCGACGCGAGCGTCGCTGGCCCGCTCGCGGTACTCTTCCAGCTTCCCGAGCTGGAGGAGGTCATCAAGCATGTCCTGGCGGTCACTGGGCGAGGCATTGATGAGCTTGTTCACCTCGCCCTGACGGACGTAGGCACAGTTGACGAACGCCTCGCTGTCCATCCGCAGGAGCTCGGTGACGCGTCGGCGTACGTCGCGCGCCCCCTCGTATGATCCTTCCGGTGTCTCCAGTACGCACTTCGCTGTCGTCGGTTGAGCCCCAGTGGCGCGGACCCGGCGGGTGAGGTGGTAGTCGCCGCCAGCGTGAGAGAACCATAGTTCGACGGTGCAGTCATCAGCCCCAATAGTGACCACGTCGCCGAGAGTTTCGTCCAGCGCCTTCGATCCATACAGCGCGAAGAAGCAGGCTTCGAGTAGCGACGACTTGCCGCTGCCGTTGAGCCCGTGGATGACGGTCACGCCGTTGTCGAGTCGCAAGTCAGCATCGTCGTAGCACTTGAAATTGGATAGTTTGACGCGTTCGAATTTCATCGTGTCGCCTCCATTAGAGGAACTCCTCGACGCTCGCCTGGCTGTCGGCCTCGTTTACGGGTGCTCCGTCGCCGGTTTCGTCCTCACCACCACTCGCTACTGCGTCTACATCTCCCTTTTCGTCACTCGCCGCTGCATCCGTGTCGTCCACTCCATCGCCCGCCGCCGCGTCCGCGTCGGCCGCAAGTGCATCCGGGTCCGTCGACAGGAGGTCTCGCACGTGCCGTTCGACCTCGTCTTTGACGTTCGCATCGGCGACTTTCGAGGCGCGAATCGTCTCGTCGAGGTCATGGGCGGCCTTGCTCAGTCCGAGGTCACGAACGCGCTCCGTGACGGCATCGTCGGGGTCAGCGAAGCTGATCTCCGTTTCGTGCTCCGCAGCAGTGATCTCCCGGTGGTCGGTGACACGAGCCACGAGTGCACCCTGGTCCAGCGCGAACGATTCGACACTGGCCGGGGTGACCGGGTCACCGTCGCCGTCGAGAGAGACGATGACCACGGCGTCGTCCAGGTCATGCTGGCCGACGCGGCTCCGGACGCGCTCGACACCCTCCTCAGGACCGAGTTCAACGTCGACAAAGACGAACTCCCGGGTGTCAAGACCCCGGCGGGTGATACGGACCTCGTCGTCGAAGGTGACGATGTTGTACCCCCTGTCCTCGCGCTCGCTCGCACTCGCCCGCTCGGTCGACCCGCAGTAAGTAATCCAGGCGTCTTCTATCTGCTGTTTGCCGGAATCGTGGTTGTCGCCGAGCAACAGCGCGTCGAAGTCGACCGACGATTCGGTCAGTATCTCTTCGGCATCCCAGTCGCCATAGTCGAATGGCTGAAAGAGACCGTGGGTGACCAGGGCGGCGGTGTCGGCGTCGTGCGAGGCGAACTCGTAGTCGAGGTCGTCACGCTGTGCGCGGGGAACGAAATCGAGACCGTAGAAGGCGGTATCGCCGATGACGGTCGGTTCGTCGTCGAGCCGCGTCGCCAGGCCAAGCGACTCGTACAGGTCGAGCCACTGGGCGTCACGCTTCGCTTCGTGATTACCCACGACGGCGAGAAATGGAATTCCAGCATTAGAGAGGTCCTCCAGAATGCCAAGCGTTCCCATGATGTCAGTCAGCGACGGGCGTCGGTCGTGGAACAGGTCACCGGCGTGGACGACGGCGTCGACGTCGTCCTCGATTGCGTCCCGGACCACCTGCCGGAACGCGTCGAGGAAGTCGTCCCGTCGGTCGGGAACGTTGTACTGCTGGTACCCGACGTGGGTGTCGCCGGTGTGTATCACCCGTGTCATTTGTCCGTCCGTAAGCCAGCCCCGCCTAAAGAGGTATCGTCAGCTACCCACCGCTGAAGGAGTGGGGCTTCTGCGCTGTTACCGGAGTGAAAGTGGTCGACAGCGGCGACATGGGATGAGATAGTCACTGCTGGGCGCTGGGTCCAGCGGCGGCGTCCCGATACTCCCGGAACGCATGCAAGGCCGCGCGTCCCTCGTCGGCCAGTCCGCTCACCTCGTGTTCCGCTTGCTCGACCGCTGCATCGAGCCTGTCGACGCCGACAGTCTCAACGAAGGCGACAGCCGCGTCCAGATCTGTAGTGGCCTCAGTCGCTCGCTCGATGACCGTCCGGTAGTCGGAGTCCTCCCCCACATCGCGTGCCGCCGGATAGTCTGGATCGTCGCTGTATTCGCTTGCCAACTGGCTGGCCCTGGTCCGCTCCTCGCTCTCGGCCTCTCCGGTGACGAGCGTCGCCAGCGCAGCCTTCACCTCATTGCTGTCGGGCATATCGGATGTGGTCCCGGTATCGCTGATAAACGTTCGGAACCCCACACTCTGCTTGGTGGCTGTCGAGCTACGGACTGGTCACCTATCTACCGTCTCTCCCACCAGACTGGTTCAAAACGAGTAGCGTTTAGTGAGAGGGTTCATTTTAATTAACCGACACGCCGTAGCTGACACCATCACAGCAACGAACAACGACGACAACATCTCTCACGATGGTACTGAACAAGTTCGTCACTGACGACAGTGCGATGTCATCGGTCACAATCGTGGCGCTACTGCTCGTAGTCACCCTTATCATCGCGATTATCCTCGCGGTGTTCATCCTTGGTCTGAGTGGGTGACACAGGTTACCTGATGGCTCAGCGGCGATGCGACGAAGACATCGGGAGCGGAATCTCGGCACGTAGCTTTCGAGTTGCGTTCCGAGCGTTCAAGTAGCAAAGCGAGGCCAGGGCCGGGCATGACGGACATCGAGACGCTTGCCGAGCGGCTCCGCACGGTCGAGCGCGCGGTCACAGATGGAACCACGGAGTTCCCCGACGTGACGGAACTCGCAGAGCTGGAGACCCGAGTGGAAGCCGTTGAGCAGCGAGTAGCGGACATCGACGACCGAACGACGGAACTCGAAGCGGCGACGCAGGCCCTCCGCGGGTACGTTGGCAACGTCCGCTCGGTCAACGAGGATGTCGAGCAGCGCGCCGACGCGGCGCTGGCGGCGACCGACCGACTGGAAGTGCGACTCGACGAGGAGCTGGCGGCTCGTCCGGCGTCCGAGCCAGCCAGAACAGCGACAGAGCGGCCGCGGGCAGACACAGGACATGGGGCGAGCAGCACCGGAGCAGCGGACAGAAGCGCCACTACTGGGCTCGCTGCTGAGGGTCAGACTGATTTCTCCGCCATCACCGACGGCGGCGACTCGGGTGAGAGTGAGACGACAGACCCGAGCGTCTTTGAGCGGATCCGCGCGCTGCTGTGATACTTCGCCTCGTTCTCGCCGTCGCACTCATGACCGCGCTGCTGGGTGCAACAGCACCAGCGCTATCAACGGCCCGGGCGGCAGCGGCCGACAGCGCAATGGAGCGCCAGCTGGACGGACTGACAGCCGAGTTAGCGACGCTCGTCGCGGCCGACGACGCGACACAGAATGGAGATGCGCGGCGGGCCGTCGAGATACGGTTGCCCACGCAGGCCTACACGAACGCTGGCGTCGAACACCTCCAGTTCCACGAGCAGTCCGGTGTGGGCGTCGTAAGCTGGCAGGTCGGGACCCGGAATCAAACAGCGCGGCTGGTTGATGTACCCATTCAGACGACGCTGTCTGGCGACCGGCTCGAAGAACCCGGCACACATCGGCTCGTGTTTGTGTTGACACGGTCAGACGGTCAGCGGGTGCTGACAGTCCATCGGTTTAAGTCCGAAGCCGCAGCGAGGGGTGGCCATGCGTGAGTGGCTTTTCGGCTCGTCGACGGCGTCGGACTGTCGCTGTGAGACGGCCATCGACGGCGAGCGGCTGGTAGTGACGGCCGATGACTGTCCTGGCGGTGGTGACCTCGCTGAATCGGCTGATTGCCGGGCCACAGTCATCGACGCGCTAGCGTCCACTGGGGTCGAGGCCGTCGTCACGAAACGGGCGGGACAGGAACGAGTGTACGTCGACAGGGCTGGGGCGGTGCTCGTCGCTGCCGGGCGGTTCGCAACCAGAGCAGCGTCGCTGGATGACCGGCTTGCATCCCTCACACGGCGTGATCCCGTCGCTGCCGCGACGGAGGCAGTTGGTCGAGCCGGACCAGTCGCGGATTTAGCGGCTGAAACCGGCCTTTCGGTCGCTGTTGAGGGGGTCGACACCAGCGAGCAGGCACTGACTGCCTACACTGGGCCGACACTCAGCGACGCCCGCGCCGTGGCAGCGCCGCCGCCGGAGGCCACGCTCAGTGATCAGCGCACGCTCCCGACGGCCGCCGTCGTTCGCAGATACGATACACCCCCCGACCGGCTGGCCGTGTACCACATTCAACCCCGGGAACAGCAGTTCGACGTAGCAACAATGGAGACGCTCGTAGCGGCGTATGAACGGGTCGCAAACGCCGCCGTCGACGGCTGCTGCAACCCCTATGACGCAGCCGCCGAGGTCGCCGACGACGGCACGACCGCGACCGTGGTCGGTGACGTGCTGGAGAAACACACCAGCGGGCTCGGTATCCTCGAAGACATATTCGCTGACGAGCGGGTTTCCGACGTATTTGCGACAGCGCCGGTCAGCGATACACGGCTCCGGGTCCGTTGCAACGGCGAGACTATGCGAACGAACATCCGCATGACACCCTCGGGCGCGAACGCGCTGGCCTCGACGTTCAGACGGTCGAGTGGTCGCGCCTTCTCGCGGTCGAATCCGACGCTGGATGCGACAGCGACAGTCGCCGACCGCCAGATCCGCGTCGCCGGCGTGACGGAACCAGTCAGCGACGGGCTGGCCTTCGCCTTCCGCGCCCACGACAGCGACGTGTGGCAGCTGGCCGATTTTGTCGACAACGGGACGATGCCGGCCGCCGTCGCTGGCCTGCTCTCCGTCGTTGCAGAGCGCGGCGGAGCCTGTCTCGTTGCCGGACCCCGCGGCGCGGGCAAGACAACGACACTCGGCGCACTCCTCTGGGAACTCCCCCGTGAGGTCCGGACCGTCCTCATCGAGGACACGCCCGAACTCCCTGCGTCGTCGCTGCAGGCTGACGACCGGGATGTTCAGGCCCTTCGGACAGCCAGCGGGGAGGGTCCGTCGGTCGACGCCACGGAGGCGCTTCGGACCGCGCTCCGCCTCGGCGAGGGTGCTCTCGCCGTCGGTGAAGTTCGCGGCGAGGAGGCCAACGTCCTCTACGAGGCGATGCGCGTCGGCGGCGGCGATGGGGCTGTGCTGGGCACAATTCACGGGAATGGCCCCGAAGCGATCCGTGAGCGACTCGTGTCGGATCTCGGTGTCCCGGTCCAGTCGTTCGCGGCGACCGACCTCGTGGTAACGCTAGCCCCACCCACAGCGGAGCACGGCCGCGGTATCGCCTCCATCGCAGAGGTCGTCTCACACGACGAGGGTGTCACCTTCGAGTCGCTCTACGAGCGTGACGGGCCGGCAGCGACTGCCACTGGCCGCCTCAAGCGGGGGAACAGCCGGCTAGTGGAGTCGCTTGCCAATCCAGGGGAATCCTACGCAGCGGTGCTCGATACCATCGAGACACGAACCGAACAGTTCGGTGAACCGGTGGCTGGCAAAGAAGACGAGACGAAGACCCGTAACGGCGGAGTCCAACCGTGAGCCATGCAAGCGACCCGGACAGGCCTCACGGGAGGGTGGCAGAAGTCACGACGCTGGCAACAGCTCTTGCGACGACCTACCCGGGCAGCGTCGAGGTCCCCGACGACTACCGCCGAGCGTGTCGACTGCTCTCTCTCTCGGTCTCGCCGGAGACGGTGCTGACGGCGAGTTACAGCCTCGCAGCGTATGGTTCACTGCTCGCGACGGGAGCTGTTACGCTGGGAAGCGGTCCGCTAGCGACAGTCGCTGGCTTCGGGTTGTTACTTCTCTCTCTGGGCGTCGCAGTCCTCGGGCGATACGGCCTGCCGTTCGCCGCGGAGGCAAAGCGCATTCGGATGCTCAGCACTGCCCCATCGCTCGTCACGACGCTGGTTCTCGGAGCGACGCTGTGGCCCAGTGCCGAACGGGCGGCGGCGTTCGCCGGCCGCGCCGGTGATGACCTGCTCGCGGCACGGCTGGACCGCCACCGCCAGCGAGCGGCTGGAACGCCACGGAGCGGGCTGGGAGCGTTCGCAGCCGAATGGAGTGACCGGTTCCCGGCGCTCGAACGTGCCGTTGGACTGGTCGAGAACGCAACAGCGGCCCCAGCCGAGGAGCGCCCAGAAGTCCTCGGAAGCGCACGACAATGCATTCTCGACGGAACACGCGACGAAATGGCCGCGTTCGCTGCGTCACTCCGTGGCCCAGCAACGGGGCTGTACGCGTTCGGTGTCCTCCTCCCACTGGCGATGGCGTCGCTGTTACCTGCCGCCGCCGCTGCCGGTGTACCAGTCACTCCATCCGTGCTGGTCGGAACCTACGGCGTCGTGTTGCCCGCCGCACTCCTCGTGGCCTGTTGCTGGCTGCTGGGCCGACGACCGGTCGCATTCCCGCCAGCGACAATTCCCCGGAGTCATCCCGACGTTCACGAAACTGCGCTGCTGTCAATCGTGAGTGGCGTCGTGTCGGGCATCGGGGGCTGGCTGCTCGCCGGTGTGCTCGTCGCCGGCTGGGCGTCCCCCATCGGTGCACTCGGAGCTGGCATCGGGAGCGCACTCGTCGTCCACTACCGGCCGGTCGCCAACGTTCGCGACCACGTCGCCGCTGTCGAGGCAGGCCTCCCAGACGTGCTGTCGGCCATTGGCCGCCGATTGGACCGCGGCCAGTCGGTCGAAGCCGCGCTCATCGAGGCCGTCGACGAGGCACCCACGCCGACCAGAACTGTCATCGAATCCGCTGTCGCGCGCCAGGAACAACTCGGAACCAGCGTCGAGGGAGCGTTCCTGGGTCCCGGCGGTGCGCTCTCGGACCTCCCGAGTCGCCGAACTCGCCAGGTGGCAACCTTGCTAGACACTGCCGCAACAATCGGGCCACCAGCGGGGGAGTCAGTGACGACGATGGGGGATCATCTCGATGCTCTCCGGGCCATCGAACGGGAGACGCGCCGTGACCTCTCGCAGATCACCGAGACACTGTCGAATACGGCTGCGCTGTTTGGTCCGCTGGTCGGCGGCGCGACTGTCGCACTGGCCGGGTCGATAGATGGTGGCGGTCAGTTCAACACTGTCACGAGCGCGCTGCTGGGGACAGTCATTGGCTGGTACGTCCTCGTGCTCGCTGTCCTATTAACGGCGCTATCGACGGGCCTACACCGGGGACTCGACCGCGCGCTCGTTGGCTACCGCGCCGGCCTCGCACTCCTTTCGGCAACAGCTGTCTTCCTCGTGGCCGTCGTCGCTACCGGGCTCCTGGTCTGAGCTTTTAAACGTGAGAACGCGACCAGTCCAGTCCATGTTCGAGACGCACGTTGACGTGCTGTATCTCTGGATCGGCCTCGGGACGGTCAGTATCGCCGTCCTCGGTGTCGTCGTTGGGCTCCCGACAACCGTCCCGCCGGACGCCACGGAAGTCGCAGCGACAGTTGATGAGGTCACCACCAGTCCGGTGGGATCAGTCGTACACCGACGGCTCGTCGCTGAGGAATGGTCGTTCAACGGCCAAGCGATACGCCTTCGCAACGACGCTGGGACAGCCACCGCGCGGCTGATCCAGACTGTCGTCCCGGTGCGGACTGACCAGCTACGGGCGGTGTTAAGCGGTGAACTCCCGGAGACGGTGTACGACTCACCCGATGCGTTCCGCCGGGACATCCGCCAGAACAGAAATGCGAACGCCACCTGGCGGCCGGCCCCGAATCGGCTGACGGTCAGGCACGTCGCCTGGGGAGGGACCGATGTCACCCTTGTCGGCTAGGGCGACGACCGAACCCATTGCGGTGCTCGTCGCCGTCTTCGCCGTCGCGCTGGGACTCTCGCTGTACGCCGGCGTCGTAGACGACGCGTTCGAGACGCTGGACGACGACCGCAATCGCGCCACGCCAACCGCTGACACTGTCGAGCAGCGGCTGTCATCCGCTGGCATCGTTCAGCCCGGACGGCTTGACGAGGCGATTGATGCGGTCCCGGCGAAGTATCACGGGAACGCGACCATCACGGCGACGACCGGCGAGCGGTGGAGCGCTGGCCGAGAGCCAGCCAGCGGAGCCGATACCGAGACGAGGTCAGTGAGCGTGCAAGTCGGGCCAGGTGCAGTCTATCGGGGCACGCTCACGGTGCGGGTGTGGCGATGACGCGAGCGATGAGTACCGTCGCGGACGTGACGGTGTTTCTCCTGCTTGTCGGTGCGGCCGCTGGGGCGGTTATGAGTGGCGTCGGTGTCGAACAGCCGGCGACGACGAATCCCGCAGCTGAACAGGCGTCGACGCTGGCGACGAGTACGGCGAGTGTCGAGTACGATCTGGTCGTCTCGGAGTCGGACACCCGCCGGCCGCCCGACCATGCCACGAGGCGACAGCGGACGAGTCATGGGACCGTCGCGGAACTGCTCGGCGAGGCTGCGATGAGTGGTGTCACCGTCGACGGCGAACGGCTGTCGAGCGCCGGAACGAACTTCGAGTCGGCGGTCGCGGCGACGACGCGTGACAGACTCCACAGCCGTGGGCACAGAGCGTCAGTTCGTGTTACGTGGACACCATACGCCGGTGCGCCAGTCAGGGGCGAGTACCGTGTTGGCGAGCGGCCGCCCGAGACCACGGACGTCCGAGCGGCGACAGTAACAGTGTCAAGCGGGATGGAGAACGTCTCGAAGCCGGCCCGTGTGGCCGCGAAATCGAGCGGCTACGACGGCGTGGCGACGGTCGTCGCCCGGAGCGTCATCGACGGCCTGTTCCCGCCGGAGCAGTCGCGGTACGCGTTACGAGGCGATTACCCGGCAGATCAGTTGATGACAGCACGGTACGAGCGCATGGCCGAACTGACTGGGGCCAGTGTCGCCGTCGAGCGGCAGTCGACGAGCGAAATGAACCGCGAGTTGACTGCGGCGCTCGCGGCACGGTTGCGGACGGATATGCGGTCACGATACGACTCACCAGCGGCCGCCGCCCGCGCCGTCCAGACGAGTCAGGTCCGCGTGACCGTCAGGACGTGGTCGCCATGAGAGACGACACCCGCGGCCGGGTCCCCTTCGCGTTGCTCGGCGTCCTCCTGCTGGTAAGCAGTCTCACGTTGGCCCCGACGTTCGTTACTGAGTCAGTACCGAGCGAAACGGCCGTCGAACGGGCGCTAGACCAGGCAACAGCGGAGACACAGGTTGCCGTACGGGATGGAGTCGCAACGGCCGGAAAGCAGGCGGCGGCAAACCCGGTCGTCACGCCTGCCAACACGTCCACTGGTCGGGTTCTGAACGACTCGACGCCGTTCCATGACTCGCTCAGGGTCCGCGTATATCTCCAGGTCGCGGACCGACTGGAGCGGGTCTCCGGCCGGAGCGGTGACGTGACCGTGACAGCCAGTCTTCCAGCAGTCGCCGACGCGGATAGCCTCCGGGCAGCGAAACACCGCGTCTCGGTCGAGCGCGCAGGGCCGAACGAGACCGCAATGCGTGCGACAGTCGAGGGTGTCGTACTCACTGTCCGACGGAACGGGGAGGTCGTATCGACACGGCGGCAGTCACCGACCGTCGTCGTCCCGACACAGGCACTCATGCTCCACGACCAGGTGTCTACCTACCAGACGCGGCTGAACAACAGCCTGGACAAACCGGGACTAAGTCAGCGAATGACTGCCCGGCTGTACCCGATAGCGTGGGCCAGAGGCTACGCCCAGTACGGCGGCGCGGGTATCGAGAACGTCATTGCGAACCGGCACGTCTCGCTGGCGACGAACGGCGCACTGCTTGGCGTCCAGCGGTCGACCTTCGGCCGGAGCGATCCGGCTGGTCGCCGAGCTTTGACCGAGGCAACGGCGCTGACTGGAATCGAGGACGTGGTGCGGGGTAGCCATGGGACGGCCTCCTCCAGAGCGGTGCTCGACCGTGCCAGGTACAAGCCGGTTAGCGAGACGCCGCCTCGTCCGAAATCCACTGACCGACCGAGCCCGGACGACTCGATGACCGTCGGCGTCAACGGGACGGCCGACACCGCGTTCCGGACCGCCACCGAACCGGAGACGCTCACCGAGACCCTCGAAGATGCGTACACTGTCGAGGTAGCGCTGGAGATTGACGAGCAGTATCTTGGTGGCGGTCCACCGAGCAAGCCGCCGTCACCGGGCGCAAACTGGACACTGGTCGACGAGCGGACAAGCGATTCTGTGGAGACAGTTGGACACACCAGTGGCTCAGTTGCGACGCCGGACGGCTGGCACACGTTAGAGACGTTCAGCCGGTCCGTCGAGCGCCAGTACAGGCGGACTGCAGTGTGGCAGAACGGAGAGAGCCGTCGATACACGACCGCTACCAGCACCGCGCACTATCGCGTGACCGTCGCAGTCGTCGGTCGCCACCACGGCCGCTCCCCCGCGCCCAACAGCTCGATTCGTACCGCACACGACGCGAGCGCCAGCCCGCTCAACGGATCGAACCTCGCCGACGTGGAGCCCAAAGCGATGGACCGGCTCGTCGATAACGTCGGTGGCCGAGACGGTGTTGCCGAGCAGGTCGTCGACGGCGGGCTGGAACAGACAGAGGCAACGGTGATCGCCGACCGTCCACCGGGGCTGCAGGACTGGGTGTACCGGGACCTGATGCGCCTTCGAGGGACAGTCCGGAACACGAGCGTTACCGTCGAGCGCGGACGCGTCGGGAGCTTCGAGACGAACCCACCACGGGAACTCCATAAGCGACTTACACAGCGCCAGAGTCGGCTTGTGGACGCACCCGAAACCTACGACAGCGCGGCTCAGAAGGCCCGCATCGCGGCACGGGTTACCTATCTGAACGAGGTGGAAGCAACGCTGGACGAACAGGCGACAGCGCGAGAGGGAAGCCGAGAGCAGGTCGATGCCCAGCTGGCGGAGCGCACCGAGGGGTCGCTACGTGACCTTCGGCACGGACTAACCGCCCGCGAGACACGCGTCCCGCGATCCCGTCCAGTACCGACCGGTCCTGCCGGTCCAGTTAGAACGCAGGTCGACACACAGACACCGTATCTGACGGTCGCTGAACTGGACGAGAGCCGGTATCGGGCGCTCAACGGGAGCGAGCATCCGCTGGTCGCACGTAACGTGAACGTGTTCACTGTCCCCTACGGAGACGCCGCCGACGCCGTGACTGAGGGCGCGTTCGAATCGGCAGACAGGGTCCGACTTGCGACAGCGGCAAGCACGCTCGCGGCCGCGAACCAGACCCTTGCGGGCGAGTCAAACGCTACGCTCGCCGCAAAACGCGACGCCCTCCAGAAGGAGATCACGGCAGCCAACGAGGAGATGACCGTCGCGCTCTGGCTGACGGTCCAGCGAGAAACCGACGCTGAGAAGGAAGAGAGCAAGGCCATCGTCACCGCGGCGATGACGCCATGGGAGACACCAGAAGATCGAGCGCTGGCACTAGCGAACGGCTCCGCCCACGACCGTGTCGCCCGCGTCGCCGGGGATCGACTGAACCTCACGCGAGTCGAACGGGACCGGCTCCGCCTGACCCTGCTCGCAACGGTCGACGCACCGGCGACGAGACCGACAGCGGAGTCGACAGACGGGACGGCCTCGGCAGTTCGGACCGTTGCCAGGGACGAACTGAGTCGCGCCCTCGCCGATGCTGGCAAGCGGCGGGCCACACAGGTCGCCAAAGAGCGCCTCGGGACAGACAGGCTCCCCGCGGGACTGCCACTGGCACCGCCGGTTACGCCCTGGTACGCGACGACGAACATCTGGTGGGTGACTGTCGAGGGTGAGTACGCCAGATTCGCGGTCTCCGCGAGCCACGGCCCGCCGGGCGACCCCGGCGCACAGACCACCTACGCACGCGACGGGAGCACTGTTTCCCTTGATGTGGACGATGACGGGGAGTCCGAACGACTCGGCACCGCCGACCGAATATCGTTCAGGGCCGATACGGGTGTCGTCGTCGTGGTCCCGCCCAAGCCTCGAGGGGTCGGTGACAAGGACGGTAACGCGGTCGAGGAGTCCACCGGGTGGCCGGACGCGGGAACCTGAACTCGGAACGCATAACCGAAGTAAAATACCCCGGGGCCATACCGACGCCCATGCTTAGAGGCGAGTTTCCGGACGCTGGCGAGCAGTCTTCAGATGAGTTACTGGCAGCCTACGGCACCGTTCTGACCGAGACAGTCGAGACAGTCGGCGTCGAGAGCGTCGTCGGTGCGACCGACCTCGACCGGGCGACGGTGGAGGCGTTCGCCGACGGCGACTTCGCCAACCGAACTCTCGACGAGGCGGTAACCGTTCTCTCGTCGAGTCCGGACCGGCCGGACGCCGACGCGCTGCAGGCCGAGGCACAGGATATCCTTCTAATGGGGATGACGACGGCCGTGATGGACGTTGAATCGCTGGCCTCCGGCATCGACGATGAGCTGGAACCGAAGGAAATTCAACAGAAAATCGAGGGACGACACCCAGTAACGCTAGCAGAGTATGCCCTCCTCCATAGCTACATCGAGGGAGAAAAGCGGTGACGGCACGCGTTGCCATCCTTGGCTGTGGCTACGTCGGGCTTGAACTCGGGAGACAGTTGCAGGAGAATCACGAGGTCGTGGGCGTGCGCCGATCCGACGACGGGCTGGCACAGATCGAGGAGGCCGGCTTCGAGGGAGTCAGGGCCGATGTGACTGATCCAGAGTCACTGTCAGCGGTGCCGGACGCCGACTGGGTCGTCTTCGCGGCTAGCTCTGGTGGGAGAGGCGCTGACGCCGCTCGTGAGGTGTACGTCGAGGGGCTACGGACGGCTATCGACCACTTCTGGGCGCGGACCGACCCGCCAGAGCGGCTGGTGTACACGTCGAGTACCGGCGTCTACGGCGACCACGACGGTGGGTGGGTCGACGAGGAGACGCCGCTTGATCCACAGACCGAGAAGACTGAGGTACTTGCCAGAGCAGAGCGTATCGCCCGCGAGCGCCCTGTGGAGTACAGCGGTCACGGTACCGTCGCGCGCTTCGCTGGCCTGTACGGGCCGGACCGCTACCGACTGGAGCGGTATCTGGAGGGGCCGGTGACGGCGGGCTATCTGAACATGATCCACCGGAACGACGCGGCCGGCGTGGTTCGACACCTGCTGACGGAGGAGCACCGCGAGGAAGTCGTGCTGGCCGTCGACGACGAACCCGTCGAGAAGTGGGCCTTCGCCGACTGGCTGGCCGAACAGTGTGACGTGTCCTTCCCGCCGAAGCAGACGACGGAGGAGCGACTTGACGACGACGGCCTCTCCGAGACGGCGAAGCGCCGAATCCAGACGAGCAAGCGGTGCTCGAACGACCGGCTTCGGTCGCTGGGCTACGAGTTCGCGTACCCGACCTTCCGAGAGGGGTACTGGGACGCCATCCAAAACTACCGGAAATAATTGTTGTTACTGGGCGAACTTTCTTAATAACAGGCTGGCGAACTGCGTGGTATGGTACGCGTTGCCGCTGGCGGAGCACAGATCGACACCGCCGCGGCGTACGCTAGCGAGAACCCGCTACTGGTCGCTGGTGTCGCTGTGGTGTTGCTCGCTCTTCTCGGAGCCAGCGTCTGGCTTTACCGGTATCTCAGCCGAACGCCCGGCGAACGGTTACGGCGGATCCTGGCCGACTACGAGCAGGTGTCAGTGCTGATGCATCCGAATCCCGATCCGGATGCGATGGCATCTGCGCTGGCGGTCGAGCAACTCGCCAAGGGGACCGGCACGTCAGTCTCGCTGCTGTACGCCGGCGAGATACGCCGCCCAGAGAACCGAGCGTTTCAGACAGTTCTCGATCTGGATTTCGACCATGTCGAAACAATCGAGGACGTGAACGGGGACGCGGTCGTGCTCGTCGACCACAACAGCGCGCGCGGCTTCCCCGGCGCGGAGGATATCGACCCGGTCGCAGTCATCGACCACCACCCTGGTGACGGCACCGGCGAGCGATTTACCGACGTGCGGTCGGAGTACGGTGCGTGTGCAACCATCCTCGCAAGCTACTTCAGCCAATTGGAGTTCGAGTTCAGCCATACACAGACGAACGGGAGCACCGATATCGACGCGGCACCGGCGGAGACTGTCCCCTGCGCTCTCGCGACAGGGCTGATGTATGGGATTCAATCCGACACCGAGTCGTTGACCAACGGCTGTCAGTCGAAGGATTTTGCGGCCGCGGCTTTCCTGTATGAGGGCATGGACGGCGACCTGCTCAACCGCATCGCCAACCCGCAGGTCGACTCCGAAGTGCTCGACGTGAAATCCCGGGCGATCAGGAACCGAGAGGTCCGCTCCCCCTACGCATTCAGCGATGTCGGCGAGGTTTCGAACACGGACGCTATCCCACAGGCAGCGGACGAACTGAAGACGCTGGAAGGGGTCTCAGCGGTCGTTGTCGTCGGCGAGAAAGACGGAACGATTCGCGTTGCGGGGCGCTCGCGGGACGACCGTGTCCACATCGGCCGGACAATCGAAACTGTCGTCGACGACATTCCGATGGCCGAGGGGGGCGGCCACGCCCGGATGGGCGGCGGGAAAGTCCCCGTCAAACATATGGCCAGCCTCGGACCGGGCGACGGGATGTCACGTGAGGATTTCCGGGAGCGGGTGTTCGATTCGATGACCGGCGAATTGTAGCGACCCGGTCCGTCGGACGACTGAGTCTCGGTCCTTTTGTCGGTTCCCCACGAACAGCGGATATGGCCACACGGGAGGCGACCTGGGCGTACCGGGACGACCACGACGAGTTCGCGCGCACATTCTACCGCCGGTTCGGCGACGGTGTCGTCTCAAGTATCGGCGTCGGAACGTACCTCGGTGACCCGACCGACGAGCGCGACGCGAGCTACCACGATGCCATCGTCACGGCGCTCTCGTCCGGCGTGAACGTCGTTGACACGGCGATAAACTACCGCCATCAGCGCTCGGAACGCGTCGTCGGCGATGCCGTCGCAGACGCCGACGTGGACCGCGAGGCCGTCGCCGTTGCGACGAAAGGTGGCTTCATCCCCTTCGACGAGGAGCGGCCGTCGAACCCCGGGGAATTCGTCCGGTCGGAGTACCTGGATACCGGCATCGTCGACCGCGACGACCTCGTTGCGGGCCAGCACTGCATCGCCCCGGACTACATCGACGACCAGATCGACCGGTCACTCACGAATCTCGGATTGGACACCATCGACCTCTACTACGTCCACAACCCCGAGACACAGCTGAAGGAGAAGTCCAGGGACGAGGTGTACGACCAGCTAGAGGCCGCGTTCGAGCAGCTGGAGGAGCGAGCGGCGGCCGACGATATCCGTCACTACGGCGTCGCGACGTGGGAGGCGTTCCGCGTTCCCACCGACCACGACAGCTATCTCTCGCTGCCCGAGGTGGTCGAGCGTGCCCGTTCGGCAGCGGAGACAGTCGGCAACGCGGCGACACATCTGCGCGCGATTCAGTTGCCGTTCAACGTGGCGATGGCTGACGCGTTCACCGTCGCCGCGCACGATGGAGCCGAAGGCCCGCAGTCGGCGCTGTGGTTCGCACACGAAGCGGGACTTGACGTGTTCACCAGCGCTTCCATCATGCAGGGGAAACTGGCTGCAGAGCTTCCGGACGAGGTTGCAGCGAAGCTCTCAGGGGAAACGAGCGCACAGCGCGCCATCAACTTCGCACGTAGTGCGCCGGGAGTGACGTGCTCGCTTGTCGGCACGGGATCAGTCGAACACGCGAGAGAGAACGTCGAGGCGGGCCAGTACGAACCGCTCGGTGCAGACGCGTTCGACGCCGTCTTCGAGTAGTCAGCTGAGCTCCTTCCACTCGCTGCCACACTCGGGGCAGACGCGGACTTTCCCAACCTCGTCAGGGTCGTTTTCGGTCGCGAGCGGTTCATTACAGGCGGTACAGGAAAGCCGCCCGTAGTTGTCTTTCTTGACGTCGTCGGCCCGGAGAGCCTTCCGCACTGAGTCCATACCACCCAATGTGCCATCCGTGAGTAAAAACCCCGTGGCGGCGTTCCGGAACGTTGTTCACATTTTCCGGCGTAGGCCTCGTTGTGTCTCGCCGCCGTGTCTTCGGCTCGCTGCTCGGGATGGTGTTCTTCATCAACCTCGCCAGAGTCGTGTTTGCACCCCTCATCGAACCGATCAGGGCGACGACGGGCGCCTCAGATGCGACTCTCGGGCTGCTTGCGACGATGGTCTGGGCCGGCAGCGCCCTCCCACGTCTGCCGACCGGCATTCTGCTGACGCGTGTGCCCCGGGCGAAGGTAATCGTCGGCGCCGGTGTCGTCCTGGTGCTGGGAACGACATTCACGGCGCTCGCGTTCGATCCGGCGCTCCTGCTAGTCGGAGCCTTCACGATGGGGTTGGCAAGCGGCGTGTATCTGATCGCCGCCAACACACTGGTCAGCGAACTGTACCCGAGCCGCCCCGGCCGGGCGCTGGGCCAACATGGTGTCGCCGCGCAGCTCGCGGCTGTTGGTGCCCCGGCCCTGATCTCGTTCGTCCTCATCATCGGGTCGTGGCGGACCGCGTTACAGGGGATGGCGGTTGCCGCAACGCTGATGACTGTCGTCTTCACTCTCATCGTTCGGAACGCCGAGTTACCCGATGCCGGTAGCGAAGACCGCGACCTGCTTGGAGCGGCGCGCGCCCAGTGGCACATCATCGCTACTAGCGTCGCCGCCATCGGCGTGGCGGGCCTGGTCTGGAACGGCCTGTTTAATTTCTACGTCACCTACGCCAAGAGCGTCGGCCTCACGTCGGGGACCGGTCGGACACTGCTGTTGCTGGCGTTCGGTGCCGGCGTCCCGGCCTTCTACGTCAGTGGCCGGCTGGCCGACCGCCTCCCGTCGGTTCCGTACCTCCTCGCGGTGCTGACTGCGTTCACTGGCTGTGTGATGGTACTCCCGTTCCTGACCGGGTTCTGGTCGCTGGCCGCGTTCAGCGTTGTCGTCGGCTACGTCATCCACAGCCTCTTCCCGGCGGTGGATACGTACCTGCTCGGCTCGCTCCCAGACCGGCACCGCGCCAGCGCGTACGCGACGTACGGGGCCGGGATGATGGTGTTGCAAGCCCCCGGAAGCGCGCTCGTTGGCGGACTGCTGGACGCCGGTGTCGCGTTTCCGACGCTGCTTCGCGGCATGGGAGTTGCGTTACTCACAGTCCTCGTTGCGATGGTGTCGCTACATCTCAACGGCCGCCTCCCGAGCGCGGCTGAAGCCTAAAGGCTGAAGCATCTCGACACCGCCGTGGCCTGTATGGACCTGACACCGGACGAGCTGGCTGGTGTCGTCGATCTCTTCGGTTCGCTCACCCGAACAGAACTCGTCGACGCTTGCGGCGAACTCGCGTTCAAGCGTGGCGTCGACGCCGACCTCGACGTAGTCGAGACGGCTATCGACGACGCCATCGACTCCTATCACCTCGTCGCTATCGACGACCACGAGGTGGAGACAGATGAGACACTGCTGGTTGTCGGCCCGGTCGCGTTCCCGGCGCTTCCGGACGGGGCGACAGACCTCCCGCACATCATGGAAGTTCCGTCGCGTGACCTCCCCCGAGATGTCGTGGCCGAGGCAGCCAAATCGCGCTTCCGAGAGGATGCAGTCACGGCCGTCGCGAGCGGCGATGAGAGCCGCGTCGATTCGCTGCTTGACGTGAGCTATGACCTCGAAGCCTGGGAAGCCGTGGAGATGGACGGCCTCCGGGAGCGGCTCGACGACATATGACGACACGGGGACTCGTCGACGAAACATCGGCTGAGTCCGCACTCCGGACCCGCGCGAATTAAGTCGGGCCGTTACCTACCAGAAACTATGCAGTTTGACCGGGTGGCGTCACACGAGCCAGTCGTCGTGGACGACGAGCAGCGCGAGGCCGCCGTCGTCGTTCCAGTCGTGACCCGTGCTGACGGCGAGGCCATTCTGTTCACGAAGCGCGCCGACCACCTGTCGGACCACCCTGGCCAGATGTCGTTTCCCGGCGGCGGCCACGAACCTGAAGACGAGGACTTACTGCGGACGGCGCTCCGGGAAGCGAATGAAGAAGTCGGGCTCGACCCGATGGCGGTCAACGTCATCGGCCGACTGGACGACATCCGGACGGTGACACAGTACTCCATTCGGCCCTTCGTCTCCCGGATTCCGGACCGCGAATACCTACCAGCGGACGAGGAGGTCGCGGAAGTCGCGCTGTTGCCGGTGTCGGAGCTGACGGACCTGGACAACTACGAGTCCGAACACCGCGACCACCCCCACCACGGCGAGATTCGGCTCCACTTCTTCTACGTCGATGGCTACACCGTCTGGGGTGCGACAGCGCGGATGCTCGTCCAGTTGCTCGAACTCGCGACGGACTGGCAGATACCCCCTGAACCGGATCGCTACGCAGAGCCAGACGATGACTTGCCGCCGAGCGTGCGCGACGAGACCGACTAGCGCTGCCAACCAGATTGAGCGCGGACTGACTTCGAATCGGGTCGGTTGTG
>JBDGPY010000121.1:0-35109 GCA_042219425.1 Haloarcula sp.
CGACCGAGGAGGTCGACGTTGACACGACCGAGGAGGTCGACGTTGACACGACCGACGACACAGCTACTGTCGACACCATCTCCGGTATCGGCCCGACCTACGCCGACCGCCTGCGTGAGGCCAACATCGAGACGGTCGGCGACCTGGCCGAGTACGATCCGGCCGAATTGGCCGACATCGCCGAGACTAGCGAGTCCCGCGCACAGGACTGGCTCGACCAGTTGTAATCTTGGACGTTTTTCCGTTTCCTGCTGAACGACTAGCCATGCGCGTCTCGGTCATCGGCGGCTCGACAGTCACCGACGAACAGTACCGGCAGGCACGCGAGGTAGGGAAACGGCTCGGTGAGCACGGCCACGAGGTTGTCTGTGGCGGTCTGACCGGCGTGATGGAGGCCGCGTGTGCTGGCGCGAGCGAGGCCGGTGGACACACTATCGGTATTCTCCCGGGCGAGCGAACTACGTCGGCGAACGACCACGTCGAGACAGCCATCGCGACAGGACTGGGCAACGCACGGAACGTCCTCGTCGTGATGAACGGCGCGGCTGTCATCGCTGTCGACGGCGGCACCGGCACGCTCTCAGAACTCGGCCACGCCCTCGATATGGGGCGACCGGTCGCCGGACTGGGGACGCATCGTCTGGGAAGCGACGCGGGCGGCGACGCAATCGAACACGTCGACACCCCTGTCGAGGCCGTGGAGTACGTCGAGTCGGCCGTGCAGTAGCTGCCGTGGCTAACCCGTTTCAGCGTCCCAGCATCGCCGTGAGGACGAGAAAGGCGACGCCGAGCAGTCTGACCCGGTGGCGCGACCGGTCCTGTGGTATGAACTCTACTGCCAGTACCCAGCGGTAGCCCAGCCTCGCCATCGAGAGCAATAGCCCCGGGACGAGCAGGTGGAGCACACCTGCCAGTGTCGTTCCGGTCCACAGCAGCCGCCGCGAGGGACCAGGTCCCTCGGCCCGTGCGAGCGGGCGTGCCCGCTCGCAGAAGCTACGATTTTCCCCAAGTTTTTGCACGACTGAGGGCGCGAAGCGCCCGAAGGAGTTGCAAAAAGTGGCTTGCCTCGCGGGTCACTTCGTTCCCCGCTTGGCTTGCCGAGGTTTCTTCGAAACCTCACTGCTCGCGGGCCTGCGGCCCGCTCGCTTATACGAGGTTCTTCGCGTTGCTCAGAACCTCGCTTACATCATGCCGCCCATACCGCCGCCCATGCCGCCCATGCCGCCCATGCCGCCGCCCATTCCGCCGGGCGCGCCGCCTGGGCCGCCAGGTCCGCCTTCGTCCTCGTCGTCGTCGCCCTGGCCACCCTTGAGGTCGCCAGCGGCGATGACGTCGTCGATGCGGAGGATCATGACGGCTGCTTCGGTCGCGCTCTCGACGGCCTGGGTCTTGACACGGAGGGGCTCGACGACGCCGTCGTCTTCCATGTCGACGACCTCACCGGTGTAGGCGTCAAGCCCGGACGTGACTGCGCCACCGTCGTGCTTGCTGCGGAGGTCGACCAGCGAGTCGATCGGGTCGAGGCCGGCGTTCTCTGCGAGGGTGCGTGGGATGACGTCGATGGCGTCAGCGAAGGCCTCGACAGCGAGCTGCTCGCGGCCACCGACGGAGTCGGCGTGGTCGCGGAGGCCGAGTGCCAGTTCGGTCTCGGGGGCACCGCCGCCGGGCAAGACCTTGCCGTCCTCCAGCGTAGCGGCGACGACGCCGAGCGAGTCCTCGATGGCGCGCTCGACTTCGTCGACGACGTGTTCGGTTCCACCGCGGAGGATCATCGTGACGGCGCGGGCGTCCTCGACGTCCTCAACGAAGATGCGCTCGTCGCCAGCGATGTCCTTCTGGGCAACGGAGCCAGCGAAGCCGAGGTCGTCGGCTTCGACGTCGTCGATGTTGGAGATGATGCGCGCACCGGTGGAGCGCGAGAGCGCCTCGATGTCGGACTTCTTGGCGCGACGAACGGCCAGAATACCTTCCTGAGCGAGGTAGTGCTGGGCCATGTCGTCGATGCCCTTCTGGCAGAAGACGACGTCAGCACCGGCGTCTTCGAGCTGGTCGACCATCTCCTGGAGCTGTTCCTCTTCCTGATCGAGGAACTGCTGGAGCTGGTCAGGATCCGTGACGTTGACCTCGGTGTCGAGTTCCGTTTCCGGAACCTCGATGGCCGTGTCCAGAAGCGCAACGTCGGCGTCCTCAACGGCGAACGGCATGTTGTCGTGGACGCGTTCCTTGTCGACGATGACGCCCTCAACGAGTTCGGACTCGTCGGTTGCGCCGCCGACGACGGTCTCGATCTGGACGTTGTCGGTGTCGACGCTGCCGTCGTCGTCGACGACGGACTGTGTGGCACGGACGACGAGTTCGGCGAGGACGTCCTTGGAGGATTCGGCACCCTTGCCGGTCATCGCGGTCGCGGCGACCTTCTCGAGGGTTTCCGAGTCGTCGGCGTCGACGTCAATGGCGTTGTCTTCGAGAATCTCTTTGGCTTTCTCAGCGGCCTGGCGGTACCCCTGAGCCAGGATGCTGGCGTGGATGTCCTGGTCGAGGAGTTCCTCAGCCTTCGAGAGGAGTTCCCCGGCCATGACGACTGCCGTCGTCGTGCCGTCGCCCACTTCGTCTTCCTGGGTCTGGGCGACCTCGACGATCATGTTGGCCGCAGGGTGCTCGATGTCCATCTCGTCAAGGATGGTGACACCGTCGTTCGTGACGACAACGGACCCCGAGTTGTCGACGAGCATCTTGTCCATGCCCTTCGGACCGAGCGTCGTCCGAACAGCCTCGGCGACGGCCGTCCCGGCCGTGATGTTCATCGACTGCGCGTCCTTTCCGGATGTCCGCTGGGACTCCTCGGAAAGTACAATCATGGGCTGGTTGCCCATCTGCTGTTGAGCCATAGTCAAACGATGATTGAATGTGATTCTATATAAATCTTTTGGTGGCGGCCGATATATCGCTCCATTACATGCCACACTCGCCAGTGTGGTACATTCTCACGCGGATGCTTAAATACCCGTATTCGGAGTCTCAGCGCCCCATTCCGAAGCGACGGTGTCGGAGTTCCGGCGTGATCTGAATGCGAGAGATATCCTGCCCGGTCCGGTACCAGACGAACGCCGCTCTGGTGAACAGTTCGCGACATTCGATGCGGACATCCCGCGGGTTGCCTCCAGTCCGTTCGTGGATGTCCTCGATTGCAGCCCGCGTGAACAGGTCCGGGGCCTGTCCCTCGTACGGTTCGTCCCGGAAGTACGCCAGCGAGCGGGCGGCGTACTCGGCCACGTCATTCGGCGAGAACGTGTCGATCCCCTCGTAGTACCGCAACCGGGAGTCCAGCGTTCCGCGGATTTCGGCAACGCGGCGCTTCCCTTCCGGCGTCCCACTGAGGAACAGTCGGACACCGGCGTCGCCGGCCACCTGTAGCGGTGACAGCAGGTCCGCCTCTAGTACCTCGATCTCGTCAACCACCAGTAGCAGTGTCTTGCTGTCGTCGCGTACGCGCCGGACAATCTCGTGGACAGCGTCTTTCGCTTCGGCGGTCGCCCACGGAATCCCGTCACGGACCTGCGAGTAGTTGCGCTGGTCGATTGAGTACCCCGCCGAATACGCGGCGGTCAGCACTGTCTGGTACAGTTTCCGAGGTGTCGTCTCCCGCGGGTTGTCCAGGTGCGTGATGACGAACCCGTCGTGTTTCGAGAGATCCCGAAGGACAATTTCCCGGAAGGCCGTCTTCCCCGTCCCATAGGGACTCACTAACCCGATGTGCTGGTCCTGGAGAAGCCACGCGGTTACCTGGTTCAGCATCTCCGTGTCGTGGCGGACGTACAGCGGTTCCGGCATATGGTCCAGGCCTGCCTCCTCGGTAAAGGGGAGGTCAGTGACGGTATCGGCCGTGCCACCAAGCGCCTCACCGAAGGCCAGCAGCCGCTGTTCGACCTCCTGAAGCTGGTCCAGCAACACGCCTGCAGAGGCACTCTCAGCGCGCTCCGAATCGCCAGAGCGGGCCGATTCAAGCCGGTCTACTAGCTCGGAGACAGACTGGCCCGCGTCGCTGTTGCCCGGGTGCTCTGTGTCGTCTCCCACGGCTATCTCTCTCAGCATTGCCGGCCCGGCGCGTTATATGTTATGCCCCAGATTTCGAGGAAGATAGTGGAGCTGTGATGCGATCAAAACAGGAGCGTAAACGGGACAGAACCGTACGAGTATCCCTCCACCGTGCCGTCCGGACGCGCTCGGAAAACGACTGTCGGAGAGTACCCCACATCGGGCTGTTCGCCGTAGACACGGTGCCACTCGTCGTCGGGGAAGGAACTGCAGTCGACGACGAGGACAGCGCCAGGGTGGGCAGCGAGCTGGTCGCGAGTCTTCGCGTCACCGGAAATCTTGACCGCACCAACAGCGGTGTCGACCTGCCGCCGGGCCGGCGGTCGGGGACGGGTGACCTCGACGAGCGTGTCATCGACCCGGAAGTCGACGGAGTGGCCCGAATCCAGTTCGACCTCCGGTTCGATGTCATTGCCAGCGTCGAACAGCAGTTTGGCGACGTTGAACTCGCCCATCGTTGCCCGCATCCGCGAGAGGTCGAACCCTTTGCTGGTCCCGAGTTTGCTCGCCATCGTGTACCGATAGTCGTCCAGCGCGCCGGTCGCCAGGAAGTCGTCGTAAAACGCCAGCCCCTCCTCCCGTTCGGCGTCGGGAAAGCCGCCAGCATGATCCCGGAAGAACGTCCGTGTCGACTCCCGGCCGTCCTTCGAGAGAAAGACGGGGAGGAAAAATCGGGCGAGGTGGGTGTACTCGGTGAGCCACGGGTCTTCCACGTCGAGTTGGGCGAGAAGTTCACGCTGGAGCCACTCACTGATCTCGTCGGTGACTTCGTCGAACGTGTACTTGTTCGTCCGCCACAGCGTCTCCGGCGTCTCGGTGTTCCCGACCCAGTAGGCGCGCTGGCCATTCCAGCAAAACAACGCGAGGTCGCCGTTGTCCATCTCCAGTCGGCGCGCCGCCCACCCGTCCGGCGGAGCGAACCACGGGCCGTTCATCTCTGCGCCGAACGTGTTCTGCAGCGGCGTCAACAGGTCACGGCGGACCCGCTCCTCGCTCCAGCGGTCGTTCGACTGACGTATGCGTAAGGGACCAGCCACGCGAGGGTATAGTCGGCCAGTTGTCTTGGGCGTTCCGCACCACCATCCACAGCCCCAGAATGCCCTTTATAGCGCTCGGTACCGTCTCTTGAGGTGATTTTCAGGACCACCGTTACATTGATAGGTACTAGCTGCCAAGTTTCATTGTGGTAACCTATGTCGATGGGAGCGTACGACGACGACGAACACGAACGCCGTGAACGCAAGAACAGCGAAGTGGACCTGTCAGAAGACGATGACCGGACCACGTACCACGGGAGCGTTGACTACGACGGCGACGAATCAACAGAGGAGTTACTGGATCAGTTCAAGCAGATTAATTCCGAGTGACAGCGTCCGTCCTCGACCGGTATCGTAACAACCCGATAGAGACGCACGTCACGATAGTCACGGCGATAACGTGACTGACCAGCGCCGCGAGCAGCACCGCCTGGTCTAGAATGAACGGAACCAGTACGAGCTGGAGGACGCCAAAACCCCACGTTTCGAGGTCTGCACGGACAAACACGCGGGCCGTCTCCGGATCGAACCGGTAGCGAGCAGACCGCCAGAGGCCTGTGACGCTGGCCCACCAGCCCGTCCCGATGCGGTAGCTCACGTCCCAGAGGATGAGTAGTGTCAGGTACACCACCAGCACCGGGGGCTCAGATCCGAACAGTTCTGTCAGGAGCGGCGAGGAACTGACCTGCGGGTCGAAAACGAACAGGTGAGTCAGGAGCGCCACGTACGCGAGGACAGACAGGACGACTTCGACGTTCGAGGCGAACAGCAGCGCGCGGTAGGTCGGTGGCACGTCGATTCGCCGGACGAGCGTGCTGATACGGAGCATCTCCGCGCTCCCGATAGTGGCGACGAACACGACGGCCGTCCCGGCGATGGCGGCGCTCCAGACGCCGTAGTACCACGACAGGCCGACGATAGCTACCTCGAAGATGAGCAGCTGAATCGCCATCGCGGCCCACGTGGGCAGTTGGATTCCGGGCAGCGCACCAACGATACTCTCGTACACCCACGTCTCGCCGTATTCGGGGTGTGTGCCCTCGCTTCTCATCCGCTCGCACCGCCCGCCACCGTCGCCGCCCGGGCCACTTCGGGACACTGCTCGTCGTCGAGAGCCGTCCTGACAGCGTCATCGAACGGCGTCAGGTCGACACCGAACTGTTCCTGAGCCGATTCCATGTCAGCCACGACCGGGGTCTTTAGACCGCGAATGAGCGGCCGCGCAACGGTCGACGGCACGTCGGTCAGGAGAGCGACCCAGTATGCCGACAGTTTCGGCGTCAACACCGGTATCGGGACGATAATCGGCGCACCGGCGTCCATGAGCCGCCCCGTCCGTTTCAGTATCTCCGCGTAGGTGAGTACTTCTGGACCGCCGATTTCAAACGTTTCACCGGCTGTCTCCGGAGCGTCGAGGACCGCTGTGAGATACTCAACCACGTCATCGATAGCGATGGGGTGGCAGTCAGTCCGCACCCAGCGGGGAGTCACCAGCACGGGCAGCCGCGTGCTCAGTTCCCGTATCACCCGGAAGCTTGCGGACCCCGCACCGATGATAATCGCCGCTCGGAACGTCGTCAGATCGTAGTCGCCCTCGGCAAGGATGAACTCGACTTCGCGGCGCGACTGCAGGTGCGCCGAGAGTGTCGTGTCCTCCTCGCCAAGCCCGCCGAGGTAGACCACGCGGTCGACGCCAGCGTCGTCGGCCGCCAGTCGGAAATTCCGGGCGGCACGGCGGTCCCGCTCCGCGTAGTCGACGCCGGCGTGCATGGAATGGACGAGGTAGTACGCGACATCGATACTGGCGAGAGCATCGTCGAAGCTCCCTTGCTCCAGCAAGTCACCCGCTACGACATCAACGTCGTCAGGCGGGTCGTACTCGCTCGGGTCCCGAACGAGTGCCCGGACGTCGTGGCCCGCTGCAAGGAGGGCGGGAACCAGATCCCCCCCGACGAACCCCGTCGCACCGGTCACCAGCACGTGCATACCCTCCTTGGGGGATGGGAGCGGATTAAAACCGCGGTCCGTTCGCGTCCCGACAGTATACACCCGGACACGAGTCATGCAACAGTCTCGTTTGCTGACTGACCGGGAGAAATCCCGTTGCCCGGGAATCAGCAACAGGTGTGTTGAACTATTCGTGTCCGGTGTATATCAGGACTGTCGGACGAGGGATTCGTACCAGTCGCGGTTGTCGCGATACCAGTCGATGAACTTCGCGACACCCTCCCGGATGGTGTGGTTCGGGTCGTACCCAAGCAGTTCCTCGGCCCGCTCCGTCGAGGCGTGGGTGTGCTCAGCGTCGGCGTCGTGGCGCTCCTCGTAGACGAGGTCGAGGTCCGGCGCTATCTGATCACGGATCTCTGTTGCGAGCGTCTTGATTTCGATGTTATCTGTCGACCCGATGTTTATCGCCTCGCCGTCCGCGGCGTCCTCATGCAGCAGCGTCATGTTGGCGTCGATGACATCCTCGATATAGGTGAAATCGCGCGTCTGCGTGCCGTCGCCGTAGATGACCGGCGGCTCGCCGTTGTGACACCGCGAAACGAAGTTCGAAATCGCCATGTTCGGACGCATCCGCGGACCGTAGACGGTGAAATACCGGAGCGCGACGGTCGGGAGGTCATACACCTCGCTGTAGGCGCAGGCGTAACGTTCAGCAGCGAGTTTTGACGCGCCGTAGGGCGAGACTGGCGTCGTCGGGTGTTGTTCGTCGTAGGGGAGGTACTGCGGCACGCCGTACACCGACGACGACGACGCCATCACGAATCGCTCGATGCCCTCGTCGCGGCAGGCATCGAGGAGGTTCAGTGTCCCGTCGACGTTCACTTCGTCGTACTTGCGCGGATTCTGGACGCTCGGGCGGACGCCAGCTTGGGCCGCCTGATGATACACGTAGTCGGCATCGGTGACGAGGTCCGTCACAAGATCCGTATCGCGTACGTCACCCTCGATGAATTCGTAGCTTCCATCGCCGCCCGTAGCGGCCTCCTGCCCTGCCTTGATATTGTGCTGCTTGATATCCAGATCGTAAAACGGATCGCGGTTGTCCAGGACGACGACGTCGTGGTTCTCAGCCGCGAAACGCTGGGCAAGGTGCCCGCCGATAAAGCCAGCGCCTCCCGTCACTAAGATTTGCATTAAGTGTAGGCAGCCCAGCGGGCGACAAAAGTATGTCGAGAATTAACTGTTTTGAACCGTTCGAAGGTGCCGGCTACCTTCAAGTATACAGGGTCTATAACTATTATCCAATGGCCTCGCGTCCCTGCGACGGCTGTGGGCGAAAGCTATCGATAGCTGGCGGCATCGCCGACATCTGGTCGATGACGAACGACCCGACTGAGGGTATCGTGCTTGAACTCGGCGACGACACCGAACACTTTCTCTGTTATGACTGCATCGACCAACTGCCCGACGACCGGGACGTGACGGCGGCGGACGTGGCTGCGCTGCCCGGAACAGACGACTGATGCGCTGCTGTCCATCATTTCCCGGCCGCACACCGAGCCGTTCGCTGATGCTCGTCAAGTAGCGACCGGATAAAACAAAGTGTCAGATGTGGTCGCACGAAAGCGACCGGAAATCTGCCTTAGCTGCGGACGACGTTCGTCGCGCGGGGGCCCTTGTCGGCCTGTTCGATGTCGAATTCGATCTCCTCGCCTTCTTCGAGGTCAGGGCCGCCAACGTCTTCCATGTGGAAGAAAACGTCATCGTCCGCGTCCTCAGTCGAGATGAAACCGTAACCGCCTGTGTCGTTGAAGAAATCAACCTTACCGTTTGCCATTGCAAATATACGTACAGGAGGTATATGTATAAGGGTTCCGAGAGTTACACTACCACGACCGTGTGACTGTGAACACGGCCCACGTCAGCGGCCCACTTGCTGCCGACAAGAAAGGTTTAGGCCACCTCGTCCGTTGCCTTCTCGCGTGTACCCCGCGCGGATTACCGACGAGTTCCCGGCCCCGTCCTACCGCGGCAACCAGAAGCAGGCCCTGGCCGATATCCGTGCAGCCTTCGAGCGCGGCAAGGACGTTGTACTCGTTCGCGCCCCGACCGGCAGCGGCAAGTCCCTGCTCGCACGGGCCATCGCCGGGTGTGCCCAGACAGCAAGCGATGCCGCCGCCGAGCAGGTTATCGACGCCTACTACACCACGCCACAGGTGTCACAGCTCGACGACGTGGCCGAGGACGCTCTGCTAGAGGACCTCTGTGTCATCCGGGGAAAGAACAACTACGACTGCATTCTTCCCGGCGAGACGGACACACCGGTGAACCAGGCACCGTGCGTGCGCGAGCGAAAGTTCGACTGCCAGGTCAAGCACCGCTGTCCGTACTTTTCGGACCGCGCGATTGCCTCGAACCGGCGCATCGCCGCGATGACGCTGGCATACTTCATGCAGACCGCCGGCAGCGACGTGTTCGGGAAGCGTGACGTTGTCGTCATTGACGAAGCCCATGGACTCGGCGAGTGGGCGGAGATGTACGCCACAATCGACCTCTCACCCCAGTCTATTCCGATGTGGACTGAGATCGATGTCCCCGATATCGACGGGCTGGACGAAGCCGTCGCATTCACAGAGCGTGTCGAGCATCTCGCCGAGCGCCGCGTGAAGGAACTGCGGAACAAGGCGGAGCTGACCGGTGAAGAAGTCGCTGAACGGGATTCACTGAATACGCTCCGGCAAGACCTCGGATGGTTCCGCGAGGACTACACCGATACCGAGAGCGCGACGACGTGGGTCGTTGATCAGGCCGACGGCGAGAACGGCCCGGTGACGATCAAGCCGATGAACCCCGAGCGCTACCTCAAACACACTGTCTGGGACCGTGGCAACCGCTTTGCCTTGCTCTCGGCAACGATTCTCAATAAGGAGGCGTTCTGTGCCAACGTCGGTCTCGACCCCGATAACGTCGCGCTCGTGGAGGTCGGCCACACGTTCCCTGTGGAGAACCGGCCGCTATACGATATCACGCAGGGGAAAATGACCTACGAGCACCGCGACGACACGCTGCCCGACATCGCCCGCACTATCGTGCGAATCATGGCTCACCACCCCGGTGAGAAGGGGCTGGTCCACTGCCACTCCTACGCTATCCAGGAGCAACTGAAGGAACTCCTCGACGACTTCGGCGTCGGCGCTCGCGTCCGTACCCACGACAAGGACGGCCGGGACGGGGCGCTCGCTGCCTGGAAGCGCAGCGACAACCCCGGCGTGTTCCTCTCGGTGAAGATGGAGGAGGCCCTCGACCTGGAAGGTGATCTCTGTCGCTGGCAGGTGTTGTGTAAGGCCCCCTATCCCAACACCCGCGACTCGCGCGTCGCCCGGCGGCTCGAAGACGATCAGTGGGGCTGGTACTATCGAACGGCGTTACGAACAGTTATCCAGGCCTGTGGCCGCGTCGTCCGCGCGCCCGACGACTACGGGGCGACCTACCTCGCGGACTCGTCGCTGCTAGACCTGTTCGACCGCGCCGAACACGACATGCCCGATTGGTTCCGGGCACAGGTCGACCGCCTCTCACAGCCCGACCTGCCACGGTTCGCGCCGGACCAGGCACTCACTTCGCTCAGCGCAAGCACAAAGCGTCGGCACGACCGCTCACGCTCGCGGTCGGGCGACGGGAACCACCCGCTCTCGGACGTCTGGGACTAGAAGAAGGCAAACGCTAATCCGTAGATAACCGACGACCCGACCATCAGAACGACCAGTATGATGGCGATAATCTGTTGTTTGTCCATGCTATGCCGTTGCGTACTCGGCTAATTAGGCGTTACGACCGTCTGCACAGGGGTGGCTTGTTTGGCAGACTGAACTGTGGACCGGTAACGCCACGGTACATGTGACCAGCGATACGACTGAAGCTGAGAGCGAGTCTGCCGACAGCGAAACAAGAAGCGAACGGCGTCAGGCTCAGCCTTCCCAGAGGCTTGCTGGCTGTTCGGGTTCGCTCTCGATCAAAACTGCTAGCAGTTCAGTCCAGCGTAACCCACGCCAGAAAGACCAGGGCGGCCGTTTCCAGGGCGTGGAACGCTACCATCGCCTGCCAGGCCGGGTCGGGAACCTGATTGCTGAACCAGGCCGATAGTATCGGATCGAGGAAGTAGACGTACAGGGCGAAGCCGTTCTCGATGCAGAGAATCGCCGCGAACAGAAACATCCCGAGCGTGTGTTTCGAGTGGAGACGGAGGTAGTTCCGCGCCCAGACTGCGCCCAGGGCGAGGAGCAACAGGACGTTCGCGGCGCTTGCGACGCGAGCCAGGTCAAGCCAGAGGCTCATTGGTTCGCCTCCCTGCGCAGGTCAGTAGTCGTCTCGGGGCTGTTGTAGGTCTCAATCATTGTCTAGTGTCTCGAGTATCTCTTCGACGACCGGCCAGTGGTTGCGGGCCGTCTCCGACGGCAGGTACACCGCGCCGTAGTCGTCGCCGCTGGCGGTCACCACATCGTTGTCAGCCAGCACGTCGAGATGGTGACGGACAGTGTCATAGTTGAGGTCTAAGTCCTCCGCGAGCTGGTTTGGGTTCCGGGGCCGTTCGTCGATGCGGCGAAGGATTCGGATGCGGTTATAGCCACCGCGCGTCCCTGCGAGCACGTACCAGAGGACCGCCTCCATTACCGTAGACCACTCAGGCAGCTCACCTAAGCCCGTCGACTCGGCCGACCATTCGTAACAGCCACATTGCGTTCAGTTCTCGACGATGAACTGCCCGGCAATCTCAGTGACTTCGGACATCGTCTGTGGCTCGTCGACGCCGGCCGGGAACGGCGATTCCTCGTTGAGTTCGTTGAGGAAGGCGGCGTGGCGGGCCTCGACGCTGTGGATGGCGATGGCGGCCGAGAACACGTCGTCGTTCGACACCGTCGGCGCGGCCCCTTTGTAGGCGGCTACGCCGGTGTTTTCGAGGGCCTTGGCGACAGCGAGGAACTGGCTGGGGGTCTCGTAGCCGAAGTCGTAGGTGGCTTCCTCGACGGGCGATCCGTCGAGCTTCTTGACGGTATCGCTGATGGCGGCGACGTGGGCGGCCTCATGGTCGCCGACCGCCGCGAGGTGGTCGGGAACCTTCATGCGGACCTCGTCGCTGAACGACGAGAGCACGTCGGCACCCATCAGCTCATCGTCGCTGAACGTCTCCAGCCCCTCGCGGTAGAAGGCGTTCTCCAAGTGTTCCAGGGTGAGTGCGTAGTTGAGCACGTCAACGTCGGAGGTGTCGTTCTCGGCCTTCCGGTCGTGGGTCGCGCGGTCGTCGTCGAGTTCGTAGACGCTCGGGTCCACCTCGCTCGTGACGAACTGGCCGGCGATCTCAAGCACCTCGCTCACCGACTTGGCTTCGTCGACGGCTTTGGGGTGCGGACTGTCACCGTTGACGAGGTTCAGGAAGCTCGCGTGGCGGGCCTCGACGCTGTGGATGCCGGCGGCCGCGCCGAGGACATCGTTGTTCACGACCATCGGTGCCGCGCCGGCGTAGGCGGCGACGCCGGTGTTTTCGAGGGCCTTGGCGACAGCGAGGAATTCACTTGGGGTCTTGTAGCCGAAGTCGTACTCGCCCTCCTTCACGGGAGTCCCGTTCAGCTTCTTGACAGTGTCGCTGATGGCGGCGACGTGGGCGGCCTCGTGTTCACCGACAGTCCGCAGATAGTCGGGAACCTCCATGCGGACGCGCTCGTTGAACGACGAGAGAACATCGGCGTCCATCAGCTCGACGTCGCTGAACGTCTCCAGCCCCTCGCGGTAGAAGGCGTTTTCCAGATGCTCTAGCGTCAGCGCGTAGTTGAGGACAGGGACGTCGTCAGCCGGCGGCATCGGCGTGTCGGTCTCCTCCATGGTCTCGGTTTCCACCGATTCAGTTTCCGTCTCCTCCGTCTCCATCGACTCGGTCTCTGCGCTGCCCGAGCCACCGTCACTCCCCGTACACCCGGCGAGTGCAGCCAGGCTGAGGGAGGCAGTCGTGCCGAGGAATGCGCGCCGCGTCCGGTTGGGTGCGTCGTCGGTTGGGTTCATGGCTACGTCTATAGCAAGACACTACCACTCTAAAGCAATTTTCCGAAGTCTGACATGAATTCGGCGGAACTGCGCCGTGACTCCGTCCGAACTCTCTCCCAAATTCGGCCGGGAACAGGAGCAGCCATCACAGCTGGATCACAAAGGTAGAGGAGCAAAGCCACTCAGAGGTATGAATAAGATATTACCTTCGTGTCAGCACATTCGATCTAGACTGCCGTTCGGTTGATTGACAGCGTGGCTCTATACAACAGTCTGTGTTTTGTCATTTGTGTGTTCGATGAGCGTATCAACGCTCCAGTGCACCTACTGCACTTGGGCGTCCACGACGACGTGGACCACGCCTTCGCTGTACTCCTTGACGCGCCGGGTGTCAAGAATCTCGACCGTTCGGTCAGCCGCATCCACCGCAGCCTCCAGTCGCTCTATCGGGCGGTCGAAAACGAGCGGGTCCGGCGTCGCCTCGTGCATGTGGAGGACACCGCCGGGCGCGAGCGCGTCGAGTGCGCTATCGAGATACTCGTGTGCATCGTAATAACCCATCATCACCCGGTCAGCGCGCCCCTTGCTTGCAAATCCCGGTACGACATCCCGGCAATCGGACCGGTAGGGCTGGACCCGCTCGTCGACGTCGTTGAGCATGACGTTCTCGACGAGAAAGCGGAACGTGGCCGGGTTGCGCTCGACGGCCGTGACGTGAGCCCCGGCACGGGCCATCGGGAGCGTGAAGTAGCCGATACCGGCGAACATATCGAGGACGCGCTCGCCGTCCCCGCTCGCGGCTTCACCGCTTGCCCGTTCCGAGGGCCGGGTTCCCCGCCCCTCGCGCACCACCTCGCCCATCCGCGCCCGCTCGGCCTTATTCCCGGGGGAGAACATCACCTCGGCGAGGTCCATCGCGTACTGGGTGCCATGTTCCGTGTGGACTGTCTCCGTGTCGCCGTCGCCAGCGATAACCTCAGTGCTGGGTTCGCGGTGGTCGCCGGAGATACCGTGACGGGCCAGGACCGTGTCGGCCTCGCCGTGGAGGGCCAACAGCGCGTCGCCGACCTCCCCGGGACGGGGGCTGTCGCCGATATCGACAAGTACGACGGAGCCAAGCACAGCCCACGAACTCGGCGCGTCGGCGATCTCCGCGTCGGTCCAGCCTCGTTCTCGCAGATGGTCGGCAAGCGTCCGAAGGCGGCGCTCGCCGACCTGCCGGACGACCTCCCGGAACTGTGTCTCCTGTGGTGGGTCGGTTACCGGAACGGCGACGGTGTCGTCGGTCCACTCTGATATGCTTCTGGTATCGTCGTAGACGCTCTCGGCCTGCAAGGATTCGATAGCGATCTGCGAGCGGGGCTTGGCGACGACGACGGCAAGGCGCTGGTCGTCCTCGTCACTCATCGGCATCCGTCTCGGCGCTGTCGTCCGGGAGGACGTGCAACCCAGCGTGGCTCTTCAGCACCGGCACCTCGTCAGCGTCGGTGTCGAGGTAATCCGGTCGCGGGATCGTCTTGCTCTCGAACGTTTCGGGGTCTAGCACCTGCACAGCGTTGTCGTCCTCGACAGCGACCAGCGTGGTTTCTTCGGCGTCCTCACGGAAGCCGAGTCGGCGCGCATCGGGCGCTTCGCCCGCCTCAAAACTGGCCTCGTAGTCCTCGCCGGTTGTCAGCCGGACACCCTTGAGATTCCCCTGAACCGAACGGACCAGCACCGGTCCATTGCCATCCTCTGGGTCAATGATCTCACCCTGCCGGTAGCGTGGCAGACGGACAGCGTAGGTCATCCGGTACAGCTCCTGGCCGTCTTCGTCCTCCGAGATAAGACGCCGCGAGTCAGAGTAGGAGCCGCCTAACTGGGCGGTAATGCGCTTTGCGATGCCCAGCCCCATCTGATTCGTCGAAATCTTCATATCCAGACCGTCGTCGACGGTCTTGGTCTCGGTGATGAAGGCGTTTCGGTCGCCGGTTTCTTCGCGTGCAGCGACGTATTCCTCGGCGATTTCCTCGGCCCGCCCGCGCTCTGCGTCGGTCGGGACGCGGTCGTCGGCCCGCACCTGGACGATGCTTGCGAACGAGCCACCAGCGATCTTCCCACAGCGCTTGCACGTCTGGCGGGAGATCCGGACGGGGACGGTGACTTCCTCGGTGACTGGCGTCTCGCGGATGACCCCGGAAAACTCCGCATGCATCCGAATATTGTTCTTGTCGAGTTGTTCGGGGGCAACCTGCCAGGCGATCGACTGGGCATCGACGTGGACCCCGAGTGCCTCGCTGACCTGCTCGACGGCGATGTCAGTGTAGTCCTCCGCACCGATGTCGACCCAGCGGTTCCCCTTGTGGACCGCGCCACAGTGCGAACACACCCGTACCTGGATGGTGTCGGGCGCGTCCACGAGGTCAAATTCCTCGAAGTAACAGGCGTCACAGAGGACGTGCTCGGAGTTGCGCTGGCCGCCGGCACCCGCCAGTTCCGGGCGCTCATCGGTGCCCTCCGGTATCTCGTCACCGCAGCGTGGACAGAACTCTCCCGACCGACTCATTACACTGTCCTACTGTACTGAACCGTTTAAGACGTGTGTTCCGGCCCAGGCTGAATGGCTCCGGCGTCCACGTCCGCGTCGCTCTGTAGCCAGTCGAAGCTAACGGCTCTCGTCGCGGCTAATCGTCGCTGAGCGACGACGGGGGTGACGTCCCGCGGACTCGCCGACGGAGCCGGCTGACCTCCGCAGAGAGTTTCTGGCGCTCGATAAGCGCGAAGCCTGCGACGACAACCAGAAAGCCAACAGCGGTCCACACCGACACCGCCGCGCCGAGTACCAACCAGCCCATGAGTGCCGCGAACACGGGAACCACGTACGCGACCAGATTGGCCCGGACCGGGCCGACTCGGTCGATGAGGGAGAAGTAGATGGCATACGCCACCGCGGTCGACGGAAGCCCGACAGCCAAAATACTCAGGATCGTCTCGGGGCCGATACCGACCACGCTCTCGGCCGGCTCACCGATAGCGAGGCTGGACGCGTGGAGCATCACTGCACCGGCGGCCATCGCCCACGCGGTCAGCGGGGCGCTGTCCATCCGAGGGGAGACGCGCCGGAGCAAGACGCTCCCGAGCGCGACTGCCGCCGCGGCCCCGAGAACGAGCAACTGGCCGACTGCACTCGCGTCGGCAAGCGTCGAGGGCGTCGGCTGGACGATGATGACGACGCCAGCCAGCGCGACCACGATGCCGAGCGCGCCGACCCAGGAGAGTCGGTCGCCGAGGAGCCACCACGCGAACACAGGTGCCAGAATCGGGTTCAGGCCGTACATAACTGATGCCACCGCTGGCGTTGTCGTCCCCTGACCCAGAAACAGGAGCCCGTTGTTGAGTACGATAAGGAACAGCGCCGCAACCCCGATACCCAGCAGGTCCCCGCGAGTGCGCGGAAGCCACGCTGATCGAGGGAGGCTGAAAGCCACGTAGGCGAGCAATGCGACCGCTGCCAGATCGAACCGGAGGCCGGCGAACAACACCGGCGGCAGTTCTCGGAGGCCAGTTTTGATGGCAACGAACGAGCCACCGAACAGCGCCGCGAGCAGGACAAACAGCGCGGCATCATGGTAGCGTGCGGGAACCGCTGGCAAGGGCGGGACTGCGGTTCGAAGGGCGGACCAGTTCAGCGGCCCCACCCCACGAAATGGATCGCTCTCATTGTCCATTGTAGGGCAGGAGCCGTGAAGAGGGCTGTGCGTGGTATGCTGTCATGGAGTAAACAAGTGTGCACTCCGCTTTCCGAGCGGTCTCACACATCTCGCGGGGACCGCCGCGCCCGTGTGATAGCCCCACACGATAGCGAGGTTTTAGAGTGTCGACCGTTTATCCCGGGTATGGAGTGGCAAACAGACTGGGGGCTCCGCGGCCGCATGGCCCTGACGATGTTCCTGCTGTTCGCGCTGTACATCGTCTTCCTTGGAGCGCTCACGCTGTATTTCAGTAATCTCGCGCTTATCGTGGTCGTCATGGGACTGTTCCTCGGCGCGCAGTTCTTCTTCAGCGACAAGCTCGCCCTGTACTCGATGGGAGCAAGAACAGTCGACCCGGAGGAGTATCCGGAACTCCACCGGACCGTCGACCGCCTGGCACAGCAGGCAGACCTCCCGAAGCCGAAGGTCGCAGTCGCGGATAGCCGCGTACCCAACGCCTTCGCGACCGGCCGGTCGAAGGACAGTGCAGCCGTCTGTGTGACGACTGGCATCATGAACACACTGGATCAGGAGGAACTGGAAGGGGTCATCGCCCACGAACTGGCCCACATCAAGAATCGCGACGTGATGGTGATGACCATCGCGTCGTTCCTCTCGACCATCGCCTTCCTCATCGTCAGGTGGGGCTGGCTGTTCAGCGGCGGGCGCGAGCGTGGCGGGCAACAGGTCCCTGTCATCGTCGCAATCCTCATCTCACTGGTCGTCTGGGTCATCTCGTTCCTGCTCATCCGGGCGCTCAGCCGCTACCGCGAGTACGCCGCCGACCGCGGCGGCGCGATGATAACTGGCAAACCCGCCGCGCTCGCGAACGCGCTGATGAAGATCGATGGCCGGATGGACAAGGTCCCGAAGGACGACATGCGCGACCAGGCGGAGATGAACGCCTTCTTCATCATCCCCATCGACGTCGGGTGGGTCGGGAGACTGTTCAGCACCCATCCCTCGACGGAACAGCGCATTGACCGCCTGCAGAACCTCGAACGCGAACTCGAAGGCAGGTAACGGTTAGCCTGTCGCGTGCCGCTGGACCGCTCTTCTTCCAGACATATAACGGCGGAATAAGTCACTACTTCCGCCTCAGTCCGGACGAATTTGGGACGGAGTTCCGCCGCAGTTCGGAAAAGTTTCAACTATGCTACAATAGTTGCTCTGCCTGTGCGCACCAGCGCACTGATCGGTATGGAACGTGACCCAACTTCGGACGGCGGGGCGTACAGGACGGTAGCAGAATTGCTCGATCTCGCGCAAGGAGCGGTGCAAGGACAATCACTCTCTCGGCGGAAGGTCCTCGCCGGAACAGGACTTGTGCTAAGCGGCGGCGCGCTCACAGGCGGTGCGGCGGCACAGGACGACGACAGCGACCACGACAACGGCGGTCGCGGTCGCGGTGGCGGTGCCGGGAACCAGGACGTTCCCGGAACCGATGTGGACGTGCTCAACTACGCGCTCACACTCGAACACCTCGAAGACGCCTTCTACCGCGACGTAACCCCCAGCGACGAGACGCTGCGCAACTCCGACACGCTTGCACCGTTCGGTGATCAGATCCGGTCGACGGCGCCCGAATATATAGCGAAAATTGGCGAGCACGAGGCTACGCACGTCGACGTCCTCGAGCAGGTTATCAAGATGCTCGGTGGCGAACCGGTGCCGGAACTCGAATACGAATTCGGTGTCTATGACGGGAACGAGATCGATCCTGACGCATTCCTGTCAGTCGCACAGGCGCTCGAAAACACCGGCGTGATGGCCTACGACGGCTCTCTCGCTCTGATCGAGAGCCCTGACCTCCAGACTGCCGGGGCGACGATCGCCACTGTCGAGGCCCGGCACGCCTCGTATCTGAATCTGTTGCAGGGCGATATCCCGTTCCCCGGGGCCTTCGACGAGTCGAAGTCGATGGACGAAATCAACAAAATCGCCGGCCAGTTTATCGTCGACAGCGACGACTGATACTGCCGGCTATCCGTTCGGACACCGAATTCTGTCGAACTGGTACAGCCGGTCGTATGAGCGTCACGGGGGTGACGCGGCCGGATTCCCGCTGCCTGTCGGTCCTCCGGTAACTGTCCGCCACGCTGTCGCGGTGCGGGACGGAAACCACCTTGGTCCCGCGCTCGTAGAGGGTTCTATATGGGACTGCTCGACGGACTCAAGAGCGTCCTCGGGGTGAAAGCCGAGGCCGACGCGACACGGGACGCCGATCCCGACGACCTGTTCGGGATGAGTACCGCCTACATCACAATGGAGGCCGACCTGGGGTACGAGCCGACTGGCGAGGCGGCGCTGTGTTTCGCTGACGTCGACAGCACGGACTTTCAGGACGCGATGGACGAGGTCGAATCCATCCTTGATGCCGGAGAAGTCGAGACGGGCACCCGGGCGACCTTCGAAACCGACGACCACGGCTACCAGTGGGTCGTCCTGCACGACGACGATTTCGAGGATCTGCTCACATCGATCCACTTCGCCGCGGACACGCTCGTCGAACGACGCTACGGGTCGCGCCTGCTTGCGGCGCTGTTCGCGTTCGAGCACACGCGCGAGGACCAGACCGTCTACTGGGTCTACTCCTTCCGGCGAGGGTCGTTCTACCCGTTCGCGCCGGACGCACGCGACAGCCACGAGCGCAACACGTCTGCCGAGTTCAAACTCGACAGTAACCTCAGCAACGAGATATCTGTCGAGCAGGACAAGGAGTACTGGTACCCGCTGTGGCCGGACCGCCCCGGCTCCCATCCCTGGGAGTGAGATGGGCGACAGTAGTGTCGCTGTCGGTGAACATGTTCGACCGACTGGCACGGATCGCGACAGCAGCGTTCCCGACGGTATCTACCGCGTCGTCGGTACGACCGAGAACTCGGTCACGCCACTTCTGGTCGGAGACAGTACGGGCCGTCGCATCCACACCGGCGATGTAGTGACAGTCCATTGTGCTGACCTCGACACGTTCGAGTCCGCCGAGAACCCGGATCAGAGTCGCTCGCTGGGAGCGCTGATCATGTCACAGCTCGACGGTCTGCGCTGGTCGCTGTGGTTGCTCGGGCGGTCGGTTCTCTCCAGACTCGTTCGGTGCGGTCGGCATCGGTCTTCTCCTCGTCGGCGCGTTCGGCGAGGGACGGGTCCCACTGCCTGACATGGCACTGACCGGGCTCGTCGTCCTGGGGTTTCTCGTGCTCGTCTATCTGGGTCGGCAGGGTCCGGCGTAAGGCGTTCCTGACCCCAGCACCGGTCCACCTTCACATCTAAAGCTCCCGATTCCGTTCCGCTCTACCCCGATGCCGTCCGGCAGTTTCACTTTCACTTTGGTGTTAACGAGGCTTTATACCACCGGCCGCACAAGGGAAATCCATGTCCGCAAGCGAGGACCTCGAAGAGCTGCCGGGCGTCGGTCCGGCGACAGCAGAGAAACTCGAAGACAACGGCTACGACACCTACCAGGGAATTGCGGTCGCCTCCCCCGGCGAACTCTCGAACACGGCCGACATCGGTGAGTCGTCGGCGGCCGATATCATCAACGCCGCCCGCGAGGCGGCCGACATCGGTGGCTTCGAGACGGGCTCGACAGTCCTCGAACGGCGCGAGCAGATCGGGAAGCTCTCGTGGGGCGTCGGCGAGGTCGACGATCTGCTGGGTGGCGGCGTCGAGACCCAGTCCATCACCGAGGTGTACGGCGAGTTCGGGGCCGGCAAGTCCCAGGTCACCCACCAGCTCGCGGTCAACGTCCAGCTCCCGGCCGAACACGGCGGTCTGGAAGGAAGCGCCATCTTCGTCGACTCCGAGGACACGTTCCGACCCGAGCGAATCGAGCAGATGGTCATAGGCCAGCCCGACGAAGTACTGACGGACACGATGGTCCTCCACGGCGTCGTCGAGGACGAGGCCGACGCAGATCCAACCGACGAAGCCCTGCTCGATGACCTCGTCGCGTCCGTTCTGGAGAAGATCCACGTCGCAAAGGCGTTCAACTCAAACCACCAGATCCTCCTCGCCGAGAAGGCCCAGGAAATCGCCAGTGAGAGTCAGGAAGACGAGTTCCCGGTCCGCCTGCTTGCGGTGGACTCGCTGACGGCTCACTTCCGCGCCGAGTACGTCGGCCGTGGTGAACTCGCCGAACGCCAGCAGAAGCTCAACAAGCACCTCCATGACCTGATGCGTGTCGGCGACCTCAACAACACCGCCGTCGTCGTCACGAACCAGGTCGCAGCCAACCCAGACTCTTTCTTCGGCGACCCGACACAGCCCATTGGTGGTAACATCCTCGGCCACACTTCCACCTTCCGCATCTACCTCCGCAAGTCCAAGGGGAACAAGCGCATCGTCAAACTGGTCGACGCGCCGAACCTTCCGGACGGCGAAGGTGTCATGCGCGTCGAAGAGGACGGACTGCTGGACGAGTAACCTGCATCCGGTGTCTGAGCGCGTCTTCCGACATGGCAGTCAGCAAGTTATTCTGTGACAACTGACTCCGATTCGCTCGGACAGGTATGCGGACTGGTCCCCCGACTCGAACCCCCCCATTTCATCTCGAACCCGCTCCCGTCTTGCGTCTTGCGAGCGTCTGACGGACCGGAGTGAATGTGAAACTCTACCGACCTAATCGCAGTACGGCAGTACATCTCCTATCGAAACTGAGGGGTTCGGCGAGAAAACCGGGAGAAGGATCGTGAATTGCTGTCGAGTCCGAGGGCCCACCTGTCGACTAGAGATGTCAGGGAAACATCCACCATCACTGCTCGGCCGGGATGGCCAGTTGCTGTGGACCAATTTGACTAAAAGAACGCCGTCGGTTCTGGCCGATCCAGTCTCGGGCGAATACCCTCACCCGCTCGGTCTGCCATGGCCTGTGTGCTGGCGCAATTCGCCTCGCGGTCAGTCTCCGGCAGACTTCATCTCCGTCTCTTCGAGGTCCGCACCGCCGACCGACGACCGCAGGGCGTCCATCCCGTCGTCGCGGTCGATACCGAAGTTGTCCTGATACAGTTCCTGGACACGCTCGAACTCGTCGTCACTGAGTGGCGGCGTGTCGGGCGCGCCAGCCCACTCGTCGATGTCGGCATTCGTCCGGAACGTCGGGGTGACCGACGCCACCTCGTCGTTGTAGAGGAGCCACTGGATGGCGGCCTGGCCCATCGTGCGTGCTCCGTCACGTTCTCGCGGCTGTTCGCCGCTCGAATCCTCCGCGGAACGCTGTTCCGCGCGTTCGAGGAACCGGATCTCTTCGACTTTCTCCCAGCCAGTCTCGTACCATTCTGTCGGTCGATGGGAGCGGTGGTCGCCCTCTCCGAGTTCCGTCTCGGGCGTCACCTGCTCGTTCAGCAGACCCGAGGAGTGGGGGACGCGAGCCAGAACCGAGGTGTCAGCGTTCTGCTCGCGGATAGTGTCGATGAAGTGCTGGCCGGGAGTCTGCTCGAAGAGGTTGAACACGGTCTGGAGCGCGTCGAACTCGTTGGCGACTGCGGCGTCACCCTCGGCGAGCCAGCCGATGGAGGGGCCCAGTGCCCAGCCGATGGCCTCGACCTTGCCTTCCTCGCGGAGTTCGTCAAGCGCCTCCAGTACGTCCTCGTCGACCTCGTCGACGTTGGCGTTGTGAAGCATCAGGAGCTCGACGTGGTCCATGCCGAGGCGGTCGAGCGAGCGGTCGAAAGCAGTGTGAATCCACTCCGGCGTGACCTTCTTCGGGAGTTCACCGTGGCCGGCCTGTGGATTGTTGTAGAAGTCGTAGCCGATCTTCGTCGAGACGGTGACTTCCTCGCGGTGTTCCGCCAGCGCTTCGCCGATGATCTCCTCGCTGTCGCCATGGCCATACACGTCGCCGGTGTCAAAGAAGGTCACGTCCCGGTCGAGCGCGTGCTGGACCATGTCGATGGCATCCTCGTGGGTACGGTCCCCCCACCAGTCCGTACCGACGACCCAGGCCCCGAAGCCGACTTCCGACACCTCGACCCCGGAGTTACCGAGTGTGGCGTATTCCATACCCAGCGTAGCGGCGCTGTCCACTTAGCCGTCTTGGTTTGCGATGTCGGACGGCGTCCGAATCCGAAGGTCTGGGGTCGCGATACCGTCGAGAAGTTCGACCGTTCCGTACTCCCGGCGGACCCACCAGTAGAGCGCGGCCGCACCGACGCCGAGTAACGGCAGGGCGATGAGTCCCCCTTCAGGCCCGAAGCCGCCGCCGGTCACCAGTGCGGGGCCGGTCGCATCAGTCGAGAGAATCGAAACGCCCGTCCGGATCCCGCTAACGGGGAATCCAAAGAGGGCGAGGGTGTAGTTCCAGGCGACGTGGAAGCCGGTAGCGATTCCAAGCCGTCCGGTCAGGACGTAACACGCTCCGAGCAGGAGCCCGTAGAGCGTGATATTGGTCACGCTGAGCAGCGAGGCGCTAGGGTTCCTCAAGTGCAGGACACCGAACAGCGCTCCCGTCAGGACCGTCGCAGCGATGACCGCACGCCGCTTGCCGACCCAACCGGCGAGTCCCTCGGCTGCGTTCGTCAGAAGGTATCCCCGGACGATCACTTCCTCGGCGGTCGCCTGCACAACGAAGAACACCCCCAGAACGAGGACAGCCACTGGTGGGCCAAACGCTGTCAGCGGGAGCGGACCGCTATCGACGGTCACGAGTCCGACGCTGACTCGAACCATCCCGGCGGCCAGTTCCGTGAGCAGGACCAGTGCGGGGAGTCCGAACCCGAGCGCGAGGCCAAAGGTAGCGTCTCGCCACCATTGCCGGTCGAAGTCCAACCCATAGTCACCGAGCGTCCGTCGGTCGAGCAGATAGCCGATACCGACCGCGACGGCCGTTCCGACAGCGAAGACAGTAATCTGGCGACCGACCACGAACGTTGGGCCCGTCAGTTCTGCCAGACTCCCCAGCAGTCCCACAAGCCCTGCGAGGACAATGAGGCCGAACCCGGCGAGAAACAGCCAGACCGTGACTCGCCACGGCGCTCGCAGTCGGCGCTCAGGTGGGTTGATAATGTAGCGCCGTACCTCGATGATGAAGTCCGACCTGACCATGTCGTCGTCTGGGACGGCGGCGTCTTAACTGTGGCTTGCTCACCCACTCCAGGAACAGACGGTGACGTGACACGGGTGTTACCGGGTAACGGAAACCCCTATTTGCCCGCGTTGCCACGTACTGGACATGACGAAGCGCCACGTGTCGCTGCCGCCGCTTGCCGAAGAGGGGCTCAGAGCATTCCTTGACGAGGTCGACGAACGCCTCTCCGGTGATGAGGACACCTGCGAGGTCGTCACCGACGTGCTCATCGACCTCCACGGAGACCGGGAGGCCTACGAGCGCTGGCAGGACGGCAAGGATATTTCCCCAGCCGAACGGGTCCGGCTCCAGGGGTATAACCCCTGCAATACGACGCTCGAAAGCGAGTACTACGCCGAGAAAGACGAAGAACAGTTCGAGCGCTCGAAGCACCTGCAGTGGCTCTGGCGGCAGTTCGACGCGACGCCGATGGCCGACAACGTCGAGTTCGCGCTCCGGTTCCGCCAGATGCTCGCTGACCACCTCTTCGAGTCCTGTGGCGAGGGATGCCGCTTCTTCAAGGGCATCACCTTCACGTACGGGCACAACATCGAAATCGGCGACAACGTCGTCGTCCACGACGATGTCCACCTGGACGACCGTGGGAAACTCACTATCGGCGACCGTGTCTCGATCTCCGATGACACGCACATCTACAGCCACGACCACGACGCCGTCGACCAGACCAAGATCGACAACTATCACACGGTTATCGAGGACGACGTGCGCCTGACCTACGACTCGATGGTTCGGGCCGGAGTCCGCGTCGGCGAGAACGCGATCCTCGCAGCGAAATCTATCGCCGGGAAAGACATCCCTGCCCACCACATCGCTGCCGGAACGCCGGCCAAGTCACTGACTGTCAAGGAAGGGTGGGAGTCCGTCGCGGAGCCCATCGAGGGAGCGAACGTCGACCGTCGCGCTGAGCGGCAACTGGAATTTGAGCTCCCGAATAACCTCGAGCAGTTCGACGAGTTCCAGCGCGACCTCTCGCCGCCGGACCGACGCCAGTAGTCGGCGACAGCACGTCGCCAACCCTTTCTCCGCAACCGCCCAAGACCAGCCATGCGTAGCGTCGCCATCAACGTTGGAGCCAACACGAACGAGCCGGGCTTTCGTGGCCCCCTGTTCCCGGACGGGACGTTCGAGTACATCCCGATTCCCGAGTCGAAACCGACCAGTGATCCCGTCCCGACGTACGACGAACTCGCTCTGACGAGCGATGTGAGCGCGGTTGCCGACCAGCCGGTCCACTTTGACCCGGAGTTTCCCGAGGCCGGCGGTGAGCACTACACCTACGGGGACGAGCACGGCGTGAAAGCAGGCCCGCTTTCGGGGCTTTCGGCTGGCGACTACCTGTTCTTCTACGCGACACTGTCGACTGTCGACGGGCAACCGGAGTGGGCCCCGCCGAACTGGGGTGCCCACATCATCGGACACTTCCGCCTCGCTCGTGACGCGGTGACCGGCGAGGAGTACCGGGTACTCCCGGCCAACGAACAGGTACAGTTCGCCTCGAACGCCCACGTGAAGCGCGACCCCTTCGATGCTCGCGTTCTCATTCGCGGCGACGCGGATGAATCGCGATTGTACGAGACGGCAGTTCCCCTGTCGGAGCCAAGCGGCGGGACTGACGCGAACGAACTGGTCACCGGACTGTCGTCCGACTCGGGGAAAGGACCGTGGTGGCGACGGCCAATGCGGTTCGACGAAAGCGGAACGGAGCGGCTGCTCGAACTGGCCGAAACCCACCCCAGTACTGTGGAAATCTGAAACAGTCGAATGAGTTATCACCGCTGAAAATAGAAGGTGAAAGCATATGGCCAGACGGACTCAGGTAGGTGATATGCGTCTCTCTAGCGGGGTTCCCGGCTTCGACGAACTCATTCAGGGGGGACTCCTCGCGAACCGGCTCTACGTTGTCAGTGGCCCGCCGGGCAGCGGGAAGACCACGTTCTGTTCACAGTTCATTACGCAGGGTGTCAAGGACGGGGAGACGTGCCTCTACGTGACGATGCACGAGACGAAAACGGAGCTGATGCAGGACATGGCCGGCTACGACTTCGGCTTCGACCGGGCGATGCAGTCCGATGCGATCCAATTCCTCAATCTTGTTACTGAGAGCGGGAAACGCACCATCACACAGTTCGGTAGCGAGGGCGGTCTAACGAGCCGGCTCGTCGCCTACATCAGGCAAAACGACATCCAGCGGGTCGTCATCGACTCGACCATGTTGTTGCAGCATTTCATGAGCGACGTGGAAGACGAGATAACGGGATTTCTCTCCGCGCTGAAACAGACCGACGCGACGACGCTGCTCATCTCTGAGATGACTGATCCGTCGTCGTACAGCGACGAGCACTACCTGGCCCACGGCGTCGTCTTCTTCCACAACTTCCTCGAAAACGGGAGCATGACCCGCGGTGTCCAGGTCATCAAGATGCGGGGGACCGCCATCGACTGTGACATCCGCGAGATATCCTTCTCCGACAGCGGACTGCAGGTCCACGCGAACCAGAAAGTGGAGACATGAGCCGCTACGAGCACGAGTTCGGGACTGACTGGGATATCCTCGACAAGGACGCGGCGACCGACCGGGCCTACGCTATCGGCGTCGCCGAACGCCTCGGGGAGTACAACCGCGAGGAACTCGAAGCAATCTACGCCGAGATGAACTCGGCGTATCACAAGAGCATGGTCGAACTCGCGTACGAAGAAGGACGTAGCGAGGCGAAGGAAGCGGCAGAGAGGACCAATGCCAGCCGCGACGCCCTCTGGGATGACCTCGTCAACGACGAGCAAACGCACATCGACGAGGACGACGTCTCCACCGGCGGCCGAGACGGGCTTCCAGCAGCGCTTGAACCATCGGAACTACTCGATGAGTACTCCGTCGACAGCACTGAAGCCGTCGACCGGCCAGAGTTCCTGGACCGGTAGCGGTCCAGTCGGTGCCGCGCTATCGTCGCTTTACGTAAACAGATCGTCGTCAGTCGCCGCCAAGAGCCGCAGCAATCGCTTCGAGTTCCGTCTTGCGGAACGGGCGGTCGGCCGCGTCTGGGTCAACCTCGTCTCGCTCCCCAATCGTCCACAGAATGCCAGCCCGCATCTGTGGTTTCGGCGGGAGCCTGTCCGTATCAATGTCGTACTCCAGCGCATCACAGATCGCAGCGAGCGCTTCCTTCGTGAAGGCAGTCGAAACGGGGCGTTCGTACCGGCCGGTAGACTGGCGAATCTCGTTTCGCAGGTCGTCAACAGTCGGAGACATACAGGCAGTGTGCTGGGAGCCGTTGTGTAGGTTCCGGTCAGGCAGTTACACCGCACTCCCAGTTCGCAACTGCTCGACCGATTCCGGCCCGCCAGCGCAGTTCTGCTCGCGAAACGTGGCCGAACTCTGCCCGGCGGTGACAGCCCGGACACAGTGACACGACGTTGTCCAGCGTGTGCGCGTCTCGAACGGTGAATGCCGGCACCGCGACGAACAGTCGAACCGGGACGAGATGGTGGACGTCCGGATTCCGACCGAGATCGGCGGCGTCAGTCCCACACAGCACGCACGCGTGGCCGTCCCGTTCAAGCGCTTGCTTGCGCACCGCTTGCCATCCCGGACCGTACTCCCCCACGCCACCGCCGCGCCAGTTTGGGTGGCCATCGCCGGTGAACGCGTCCGAGAGCCACTCGGCGTGACACTCGCGGCTACAGAGGAGTACTTCGCTCTCTATCTGACTCGGATATCGCTCGACGCGAGCGTCACAGACATCACAAGAGACCGATAGTGTACCGCCTTTCCACGAAGGGTGAGCGGAGCCCGAAACCTGTGGTGGGTCGCGCCAATCCGCACTCTCGACACAGTCTGCACAGTATATTCCTTCTTTCTCTGATGGGTAATACTCGAATCTCGCACCGCAGGCGTCGCATCTCGTCTGTTCTTTTGCATCCGAGAAGTTCGGATTTGCCGCCCCTTCGTACGACACAGCGGCGTCATGGCATGTCTCTGAACAGTAGACACGGTCGGATTCGCAGTAGAACTCGTCACTACAATGATCGCACACCCTGTTCGGTAAGCGCTCGTCATGAACGCGACTATGATGCACACCAAGACCTCGTCGACTCTCGAACAGTCGCCCGCAAGTGGGACACTCCTGTTCTGTCATGCATTCGAATGGATCTGTCAGGTAATTAAACCTGAGCCGTGGAATGAAATAAGAGTGGAAGCAGAGATAGCGAATTTGTGTTAGAAGTCTGATGCAGTCCGGGTGCGGGAATTGAACCCACGTCTCAGCCACCACAAGGCTGAAGGATACCACTACCCCAACCCGGACACGCTTGCTGAAGCATTTTCAAATATTCCGGTAGAACAGAAATACGTTACGACTCTGGAAACCAGTGTGCCGTGAGAGCGCATGACATCGATGGACTGGCAGATCCAGCCAATCCGCAGACGGTGGCTCGCTCCGAGACGCTTTTACAGGGCCATCGCGTAACCTTCGCCACGCGTGGCCATCACAGACAAAATCTACGTCAAGAACCACCAGCAGCTCGCTTCCCAGCTGGAGACGAGCTTTCCCAAGGGAGCGTTCAAGGGGGCGACGCTGGACATCCTCTTTCAGGGAGAGGGGTTAGCGAAGCTCGACGAAGCCTCCAGAGAGCGGGTGCTAGACTTCGCCGAGGACTTCCTTGATTGTGACTGTGAGGCCAACCCACACTGTGGCTGTGCCGAGCGGAAGTTCATCTCCTACCTGCTGGAGTTACGGGAGCAGGGGATGGGTCCGGACGCTATCGTGGACGTAATGAGCGACGACTATATGCTGTATGCCTATCCGGGTGACGTACTCTCATTCCTCGATAGCTCCGTTCGAACGTTAGAAGCCGTTGAGACACTCGCCGATGTCGATGGGCGCGACGACGTGGCCGAGGACGTCCAGCAGAAACGTCAGCGGTTACTCTAGGGCTCGTCGAAACTGCCGATTCGGTACGACGCGTCCTCTTCCTCGCCCTGATCCAGGTCTTCGAGGTGGATGACCTCGTCCTGGTCCATCTCGTCGAGTTGCTGGCGAAGTTTCGTGACGTAGCGTTTGTGTTCTTCCAGTTGCTCACGGAGGTGCTCAGCTTCGAGTTCGAGCCGCTCGTGCTCCCGGACGAAGCTCTTTGGGACCTCGACCTTCGGCGGGAAGCTCTCGGAACTGGTCTCTGTGGCCTCGTCCTCGAACTCGTGTTCCGGAGCGACTTTCACTTGACCATCGTGGGAAACAAGCGTGTCGACGTAGTCTCGAAAGACCGCAGATAGCGAGATATCGCGCTCCTCGGCGATTTCGCGGAGGGTTTCAAATTTATCCTCGCTGACGCGAAAGGAGATCGTCTTGTTTTTGTTGCCCATAGTTATGTGCTATTTTATGAGCATCGTATTTAACCGTTTGTCAGACGCTACCGGACCAGTTACTCGACGCCGGTGCCCACCAGCGGACGAACCGCCGTAGTTTAAGAGCCGGCCGACCCCGCTTCCGGACAGAGATGGCGACAGACATCGACGCAACTGCGCATCATTTCGGGATAATCGTCAGTGATCTTGATCGGGCAGTAGAGTTCTACCACGACGTGCTTGGACTGGAGGTCCTCACACGCTTTTCCGTCGGCGGCGGTGCGTTCGAGACTGCCGTCAACATTGACGGGGCCAGTGCCGAGATCGTCCACCTCGACGCCGGCGACGCGCGCCTCGAACTGGCGACGTACGAGCCTGAAGGCGAAGAAATGTCAGACCCAGAGCTGAACCGACCGGGGTCCACTCACCCCGGGCTGTCCGTCGACGATCTCGACGCGGTGGCCGAGCGGCTGCCTGACGATGTCGAAACCGTCAGCGGTCCACAGACGACCGAAAGCGGGACCACCATCATGTTCGTCGTCGACCCGGAGGGCAACCTGATCGAACTGTTAGAACCGTAGCGCCGGAAAACCGGAGGGGCGCGGCTCAGTCTGCGTTAGCTTCAGCCTGTTCGTCCTGCAGACTCTCCAGTGCACCGACGACCGACTGCCGGTAGTTCTCAATGGAGAGCTGTTCGTACTCCTCGTCAGCCATCGCGATGTACTCGTCAGTGGCCGGGTCCTCAGGGTCGGCTTCGTTGTACCGCTTGACTCTGTCGAGCGTTCGCTCAGCCGTCTCGACAACCCAGCGGTTGCGGGTCGCTTCGTTGACCTGTGAGATGGATTCAGGGCGGACCGAGACGTTCACGTCGCCTTCGTCGGTCTCGTAGGTTCGTGGCTTGCCGACGACGGCCACATAGGCCGGTGGTTCAAGCTCGCGCAGCATCGACGCCGCGTCGGGCTGGTACTGCCCGGCATACATGAAGAACGTGTCGCCGTTGGGGTCGACGACCCGGCCCTGCCAGTACTCGCTGTCCTCGCCAACGTCTTCGGTTTCGGTAAGCGTCCCGACCAGGAACACGCGGTTGGCACGCTCTCCGGTGGGAAGGAGGACGTACACTGGCGCACGGTCGTCGTCCGATTCTTTGAACGTGTAGCTCGCGTCGTTGAACTCGCGTGCGAAGACGCGTCGCGCGACCTCGCGGGTGGGTGTGCTCGCCATCTAGATCGACCTCGCTTTGATGAGAATCTCGTCTGCATCCACGGCCCCGGTCAGTCGCTCCTGCTCGTCAGCGAGCAGATAGCGGCCGAAGGTCGGCCCCTGGACGCGGTAGTACCGGCCGAGGATCTGCTGTCGCATCTCGTCAGCGACGACGGTCGTATCAAGTGCGTCCATCGCCATCTCTTTGGCCTCGTCGAGGGCGATGCCGGTCAGTTCCTCGGTCGCTTCCTCGTCGAAGATGACCTCGGTGACCTCCTCGCCGTCGTCGAGAACGCCCTTGATGCGGAGGTCGAACTCGCCTTCGACCTCGCCGTGTTCGCTACAGCGGCCGTTCTGGAGGACGCGGGTACAGTCGTCCTCGGGACAGCGCTTGATGAGCCCGGAGCCGGACTGGATATCGACCAGTGCGCCCTCGGCTTCGACGCTGTCGTCGCCGACCTCGATTGTCTCGTCGAGTTCTTCGATGGTCGTCGTGCGGTTGAGCTTCACGGAGAAGCGGCCCTGGTACTCGTCGGTGACGACGTTTCGCAGGGCGTAGGATGTCCCTTCCTCAAGCGAGGGGAGGTCGGATTTCGACCACTTCGTGAACTTGATTGTGCCCGTCTCGTCGCCCAGCAGGCCGACCTGGGCCACGGCGTCGGCGCGTGGCTCCCAGAGTTCGACAACCGTCGCGCGGATGTCGACCCACTCCTCGGGGGCGTCGACATCGGCGACGTTCACCTGCTCGTTGCCGCCACCGTCGCCGCCGCCCAGCTGGTCGCGGTCCATGCCGGCCTCGTCGAGGTACGTGTTGACGACGCTCCGGCGGGCCTCGCTGATCGGGACCTGATAATCGTTGACCAGCGTATCGAGACGCTCGACGACGTCGTCGACATCAATCTCTAGCTGGTCGGAAAACTGCTCGTGTATCTCTGTCGCGTGGGTACGCAAATCTGACTCAGTCATTGGCTTTCACTGTCTCCACCTGGTTTTCGTTGGGAGACATTCGACGGTTGGTCGGCTTCGGTTATAAACACTCGCCCAGCGGAGTGAAAGTGAAATCGAGAAACAGCGCCGTCACGGTTCCGGGACAGGCGTCACACTGTCTGAGCGTGCACGCGAGAAGATTGATTTGTCGGCAGCCACAACGGGCGGTATGGCCGACGACGACCGACTCGAACGGTTCATCCGGGACACCCTGCAGTCGGCCGGCCGACAGCTCTCCGACGCGAAGAAGGCCTACCACAACGGGAAACGCTCGGCGAAGGCCGGCCTGCCGCGGGACGAGGAGGGACGGGCCCGAATCGTCTGTCGTCGCCACGCCGAGTACCGCGCCGTCTCGATGGACGAAGAGACTCGGCCAGTCTGTTTCGATGCCGAGCATCCAGACTGCCAGGGTTGTGTCGAGGACATCAGGGACGGGACGATAGAGACGTGGTAGCAGACGGCGTCGGTACAACACTTTACCACTGGCCGTCTGAAGGCCCGATATGGACAGGCCACTCGTAGCGCTCGTACTGGCCGGCGGGACCGGCACGCGTCTGTATCCAGCGAGTCGGAGCCACCGACCCAAGCAGTTTCTCTCCTTCGACGGGGATCGGTCGCTACTCGCCAAGACTGTCGACCGGGTCGGGTTTGCGGACGAAACCTACGTCCTGACCCGGGAGTCGTTCGCCGATGGAGTACGAGAACGCGCGCCGAGTGCGGCGGTGTTGACCGAACCGGAGCCGAAAGACACTGGACCGGCGCTGGCGTACGCGGCCCACCGTATCCGAGAACAGGTCGGCGACTGCGTCCTGCTGTGTCTCCCCAGCGACCATCGGATTTCCGGGCCATTCCAGCAGGTCGCACGCACTGCTACCCGGGTCGCAGTGGAAACGGAGGGGCTCGTGACCGTCGGTATCGAGCCGGACCGTCCGGCAACCGGCTACGGCTACATCAAGCCAGGCGCGTCCGAGGACGGCTTCGCCCCGGTAGAGACATTCCACGAGAAGCCTGACCGAGAGACTGCAAAGCGGTACGTCCATGAGGGGTTCTACTGGAACGCTGGGCTGTTCGCGTGGACGCCGACAGCCCTGCTGTCCGCCGCCGAGTCGTCGCCCCTCGCGCCGCTGGTAGAGCGCCTTGACGAGGACCCCGACACAGCGTTCGCCGCTGTCGACCCGGTGAGCATCGACTATGCCGTGCTCGAACGGTCGGCAAACACGTTCGTCGTCCCGGCGTCTCTCAACTGGGACGACCTGGGGACCTGGGACGCCGTCGAACGCGTCCTCGACCATGAGGACGGGAACGCGGTGCTTGGCGAGGTGACCACTATCGACGCTACGGGGAACATCCTCGCGAGTGACGGCCAAATTAGCGCCGTCGGCGTTGAAGATCTGGTTGTGGCCACCTTCGGCGACCGGACGCTGGTTGTCCCGAAAGACGAGGCGCAGCGCGTCCGCGAGGTGGTGGCGGAGCTACGGGATGCTGGAGAGTTCTGACTTCGACAGCCTTCCGACGCCGTTAGCTTCGCATCGCGCCGCCGTCGACCGGGAGCGCCGTCCGGTGACGTAGGAGGAAGGGCCGACGAGAGGAACACGACCTCGTCCCCGAGTTCCGCCACACAGCGCTACACCCCATCGAGTTCGAGATGTATGTCCGGGAGAAGGGCTGACTGTCTCAAAGAAGTCCCGCTCGCGGACTGTCCCAAGTCGGGCTGACTGCGGACTGCCCTAACTACCCCAGAAGTTGTCCCGGCTCCCGAGACGGCGGTCGTCTTCGTCCTCGTCTGCGGTCGAGTCCTCGCTCTCCTCGTCGCTGTCGTCGGTCTCACCCTCCGAAACTTCGTCGTCCATCTCCAGTCGCTCGATCTCCTCGGCGCGGGCGTGGTTCGAGTGGACATTTGTCACTTTGACAAGCGATCTGGCTGGCGGAAGCACGCCGTCGACCATAATGATGAAGCCGTCTTCGGTCCGGCCGACGCCGGCCCCGCTTTCGTGGATGTCTTCCACGTCGACGGCGACCTCCTGGCCAATTTTCACCGGCTGGCTCTTGAGATCCGAAATCGGTTGATTGTAGTGGTTGCACCATTCGGCGCCACCCCGATCGCCGTAGTGCGTACAGCCCATCCCCTCGATTCGTTCGGTGAACTTGGGACAGTCATCTGCGAGCGGACACTCGGGCATATCAGGTGGTAGAGTGGCCGCTGGCAAAACGCTTGCGACCCCACGACTCGGACGCTCAGCCTGTTATTACGTTTGATATTTTCGCCGTCATACACTTTACCGCCACTCGCTGGTTGTCGCGTAGGAAACGATGGGCCCAGAGATATGCGAACGCAAATGCTTGCAAGACTGGTATGCCTCCTCCTGGTTTGTACGACACCGACAGCACTGGGTGTTGACCCACGCCCCTTGGCACAGATCGGCCTCAGCGGCGGCAACGATGCAATTGACACCCGCTACACGATTGACAGAACACCTGGCCAGACCGGGCAGGTGACAGTGACCGCGACGATCGACATGCCACAGCACGTGTCCGGGTTGTCGGTGACAACGCCGGCGGGTACAACGGTGCTGCGTGCCGACGGATTCCAATCCGATGGCGACCGATGGCGTCTCAAAGGTGATAGCAAGACGGCGCAGTTGACCTACACCGTTCCGGTGGGACTCACAACCACGTTCGGCCAGCGGACTGCCGACACAGACAACTGGACGTTGCTGGCCAGACAGGAGGTAGCCCTGCATGCCCGGTGGCGCTGGCACGTCGGCCCGCGGCCCGCGTGGAACGAGTCGCTTGCACTCGCGTCAGGCCAAGAAGGTGTCGCCGGAACCACGGCCGCCTACATCGGTCCCCACGAAACGGTGACGAGAATAGTCGACGGCGACCGAGTGACCCTCGTTGTCCCAGACAGTGCGGACATGCGTCCCAGTCGCGCGGACGCGCTCGACAGTATCAGTCATGCGAAGCGTACCGCCCCCGCCGGGATAGACCACGACCACGTCCGCGTGTTCGTCTCGCCGAACAACCTTGCCTCTGGCGGGTATACACCGTCGAACGGCGAGTCCGACGTCATCGTCAATGCGGGTGAACCCGTCCACTCGCCGGTCAGCGTCTGGGTCCACGAGTATCACCACACCAGACAGACCTACGAAACCGCGTCAGAGATGGACTGGCTGGAGGAAGGAAGCGCGGAGTACCAGACCGCAGTCATGACCTACCAGCGAGGGACCATCGGCGACGGGCAGTTCCGGGCTCGAATTACGTCCGAGCACCACGAGACTGCAGACCTCACACAGCCGGACAGCTGGGACGGGCCAGGTGCCCAATACGACAAAGGGGCGCGCGTCGTCGCAGCTATCGATGCCCGTATCCGCCAAGCGTCGGACGGCCAGGCGACGTTCGAGACGGTCATCGCCAGCCTGTCACAGCGCGGTGAACGCATCACCCTCACGGTGTTCGCCGAAACCGTCTCCGCGGTTGCTGGCGAGAACCTCGACGCGTTCGTCCGGACAGCCGTCACCGGCGATGCACCAGCGGTCCCAGACATAGACATCACTACAGACAGACAGCTCCAGAGCGGGTCGGCAGACACCGCCAAACGTGACAGGAACGACGCCCCTGTCGATGTGGTCGGAAATTCGGAGTCGACAACAGAGGGGA
>JBDGPY010000091.1:0-35047 GCA_042219425.1 Haloarcula sp.
CGCACGGCTGAGGGAACTACAAAAGCCTCGGGCCACCGCGCCCGAGGTTGTTTACCAGATATGAGACGTCCTATTCTATATTGAGAGGGTCGCCTGTGTACTGTGTCTTTGTGATTATTGAAGGTGTTATAAAACCCCACAGAACCGTGGTAACTGCTTCTTTCCGGACACATTCCTCACCCAAAACGTACGATACGATGTCGAAAGCTATCAGACCGAGAGCCGAACGTACGGTTCGGGACAGCAGTGGACAGCAGCCCAGAACGCGGGTGAGTGGGCAGTGAGTTCGAATTCGCTGCCGACACAGGCACAGACAGTGATTATCGGCGGCGGAATCGTCGGGAACAGCCTCGCGTATCATCTGGCCCGGATGGGTCGAGACGATATCGTGATTCTGGACAAGGGTCCGTTGCCCGACCCTGGCGGCTCGACCGGCCACGCTTCGAACTTCCTGATGCCGGTCGAACACTCCCGGGAGATGACCCACCTCACCAGACGGAGTATCGAGCAGTACAAAGACATGGACACGTTCACGAACAGTGGCGGTATCGAGGTCGCTCGGACAGATGAGCGCGTGGCGGAACTGAAACGGCGTCTCCAGTCGGCGAAGGCATGGGGTGAACCCGCTGAGTTGCTGACACCTGGGGAAGTCGAGGATCTGGTCCCGTACGTCAACACCGACCTCATCGAGGCGGGGTTCTACAGTTCTGGAGCCGGAACGTGTGACCCGCTCCGGGCCGGCGAGGTGATGCGAGCACGCGCCGACGAGTACACCGACGGCGGCCTACACGTCTCGCCAAACACCGAGGTGCTCGATCTGCATGTCGAGAACGGAGCGATACAGGCGGTTGAGACCGACCGCGGGACCGTCTCAGCCGACGAGGTTGTCATCGCGGCCGGGCTCTGGAGCCCGAAAATCGCCGAGATGGCCGGCGTCGAGATCCCGTTGACTCCGGCGGTCCACCAGATGGTCAGCGTCGGTCCGATCTCTTTCTTCGAGGACTACGAGGGCGAAATATCGTTCCCGGTGGTTCGCGATATGGACACGCAGATGTACGAGCGCCAGCACGGCAACGACCTAGAGGTCGGGTCCTATCAGCACCGGCCGATCCTCTGGGACGTCGAGGACATCCCGTCCATCGACGAAGCGCCGCTGTCGCCGACACAGCCCCCACTGACCGAGGCGGCCTTCGAGCAGTCGATGGCCGACGCACTGGAGATGGTCCCCGAACTCCTGGACGACCCCGAGGCCGGAATCCGACACGAGATCGACGGTCTGCTCTCCCAGACGCCCGACGGAGCACCGCTACTGGGCCCGCTGCAGGATGTCGACGGGCTCTGGTCCTGTGCCGCGATCTGGATCAAGGAAGCGCCGGCCATCGGCGAGGCAGTCGCCCAGTGGATGACACGTGGCTGGTCGGATATCGACCTCCACGGGGCCGACGTGAACCGGTTCTACGAGTACGGAACGGCCCGCTCGTTCGTCAAGGACCGAGCCAGCGAAGGGTTCCAGAAGATCTACGACATCGTCCACCCGGCCGAGCAGTATCAGTCTGCCAGAGAACTCCGAACGAGCCCGTTCTACGAGACACAGGCGGACCTCGACGCGCGGTTCTTCGAGGCGGCCGGGTGGGAACGGCCCCAGTGGTACGAGTCCAACAGTGACCTACTGGATCAGTACGAGGATGAACTCGCTGACCTCCGGCGACCGAACGAATGGGACGCGCGCTGGTGGTCACCGATCATCCTCGCGGAGCATCTCCACACCCGTGAGCACGTCTCGATGATCGGCGACATGGGTTTCAGCATCTTCGACTTCCGAGGGTCGGACGTCGTCGAGTACCTCGAACGGATGGCCGTTGGCCGCGTCGATGTCGACGTCGGCAAGACGGTGTACACGCCGATACTCGCCGAGAACGGTGGCTTCGTCTCCGACCTGACCATTGCCAGGCTGGGTCCGGATCACTACCGAGTCGTCACTGGCGGTGCAGCCGGCGGGTCCGACCGGGCGTGGTTCGGCGATCACATTCCGGACGACGCCGACGTGAAACTGGTTGACCGGTCCGAGTCACTGTGTACCCTCGGCGTCTGGGGACCGAACGCCCGCGATCTCGTCGACAGCGTTACCGAGGAAGACATGTCCCACGACGCCTTCGAGCCGTACACCGCACAGGAGATCACGGTCGGCGAGGTCGACGCGTGGGCAATGCGGCTCTCCTACATCGGCGAACAGGGCTGGGAGATCTACGCCCCGATGGGACAGGGCCGCCGCCTCTGGGACGTGCTCTGGGAGGCCGGCCAAGACCACGACACCCGACCGGCCGGCATGGGCGTCTACGGAACCACCGGTCGGATGGAGAAGGGGTACCGGCTGTTCGGCCACGAGCTGGAACTGGAGTACAACCCCGTGGAGGCGGGGCTCACCTTCCACGGCGTCAAGGATGCCGATTTCATCGGGAAGGAAGCCTACGCCGAGGCCATCGACGAGGAGAACGCGGCCACGCTGTGTACGCTGTCCGTTGACGACCACGCGCCCGAGGGCGGCGAGCGCCGTTTCATGCTCGGCAACGAACCGGTCCTCGACCAGGAGGGGGCCGTCCTCGTCGACGAGGAGGGCCGACGCTCCTACGTGACCAGCGCCGGGACCGGACCAAGTGTCGGGAAACACCTCCTGATGGCGTACATCCCGCAGTCCCACGCCGAAGCGGGTCGAAGCCTTCAGGTCGAATACATGGGGAAGCAGTATCCGGTGACCGTGGAAGTCGTCGGGAGTCAGCCGCTGTTCGACCCGGAGAACGAACGCATCAGGAGCTAGCACAGCCAGTGAGCCGATCATACACAATCCACAGAGACACGATATGGACACCGTAGCCTGCATCAAACGCGTGCCGGACACCGGTGCGAAAATAACACTGACCGACGACGAACAGCAGATAGACACCAGCCACCTCGGGTTCACGATCTCGCCCCACGAGGAGTGTGCCGTCGAGGAGGCGATCCAGATGGCCGAAGACCACGACGGGACGGCGACCGTGCTGTCGCTCGGACCGGAGGATGCCGCTGAACAACTCCGGACCGGGCTCGCGATGACAGCCGACGAGGCGACGCTGCTCGAAACCGACGGCAACGAGTGGCGACCTCGAGAGGCGGCGAGCGCCATCGCTGACGCTGTCCGCGGTGAGTCTGGCGAAGGACCCGCATTCGACCTCCTCCTGTTTGGCAACGAATCGGGCGACGTTGCGAACCATCAGGTCGGCGTTCGCGTCGCAGAGACGCTCGACGTTCCGTTCGTCACGGGTGTGACAGACCTGACTGTCGAGGGCGAGACGGTCATCGCCAGACGGGACGTAACCGGTGGGACCGAGGTGTACGAACTCGATATCCCGGCCGCCGTTGGCGTGAAGGAAGGACTCAACGAGCCCAGATACGCATCGATGCGCGCCAAGATGCAGGCACGCAAACAGACTATCGAGCGGCGGGACCCGGAAGCGGGTGAGTTCGACGGGGCTATCGAGAAAGTCAGGCTGGAAGCGCCGGAGACTACGGAGGGTGCTGCCGAGATACTCGGCGAGGGAACGGAGGCCGTGCCTGCGGTCGTTGAGTTGCTTCGCGACGATCTGGAGGTGGTGTAACTGTGATACTGACCTTCGTCGAACACGCGGGCGGGACCCCGGAAGTGTCCTCCCTGGAAATGCTCACGCTGGCCCGTGAGATAGCTACGGCGACGGACTCGCCGCTCGAAGCCGTCGCGTTCGGCGCTGAAGCGGAGGCCGTCGCCGACGACCTCGGCGATCACAGTGTCGAGACGGTCCACCGTGTCGCCGACGAGCGACTGGAGACGTACGCGCCGGAAGCCTGGGCCGAGAGTATCGCCCAGCTACTCGACACCACCGACCCGGAGGCCATGGTCGCTCCGGGGACCGACCGCGGGCAGGAAGTGCTGGCTCACGTCGGTGCCAAGCGAGACCTGCCGATGGCTGCGAACTGTCTTTCCGTCGACCCCGGTGACGTGTACAGCCTGTCGCGCCAGCGGTGGGGCGGGAGCCTCGTCGAACACGCGCGGTTGGACAGCGACACGAAACTGTTGACGGCGGCGGCACACGAGTTCTCGCCGGAGACGGTGACCGAGGCTGTCGACACGTCGGTCCAACCGTTCGAACCGACGCTCGACGGAACTGAGTTCCGGGCCAGCGTCGACCGCGTTGAGGAGTCTGACGAGGCCGGCGTCGCGCTCGGCGAGGCTCGCGTCGTCGTCGGCGGCGGCCGTGGCGTCGGTGGCCAAGAGGACTACGACAAACTGGAGTCGTTGGCTGACATCCTCGGCGGGACGGTCGGTGCGTCGCGGGCCGCTGTCAACGAAGGCTGGCGACCGCACGACGACCAGATCGGGCAGACCGGGGCGAAGATTAGCCCGGACCTCTATGTCGCCTGCGGAATCAGTGGCGCGGTCCAGCACATGGTGGGCTGCAAAGGTGCAGACAACATCTTGGCAATCAACACAGATCCCGAGGCGGCCATTCTGCAAAAGGGCGACTATGCCGTCGTCGGCAACCTCCACGAGGTCGTACCGGAGTTGAACGAGGAACTGATCGAGGAGTTGCGGTAGTCGGCTCCCGGACTAGAGCGATACGGCTGTCGCTCTGGATTGCCCGCTCACCCGTCGCGCACGACGTAGCCACCGACGTTTTCAACGGTTCCAACAGGTGGTGCGCCGAAGGCGAGCCAGATGTGCGTCTAGGCGTCGGTGTGGTCACAGAGGTTCCGAACTGTATCGGGGTGTACTCGGACGATGCCGCCCGAAGGAACCTCGTGTACATCGCCCTCGATTGCTATTTGCCCGCCAGTCATCGCGATGAACACCTCCTCCTGTCCGTCGTGGGTATGCGGTGTCGTCACCGAGTCCGGTGATAGCTCTTGTGAGGGTGTGCAGCTATCGAGGACGAATATCTCCAGCAAAACCATTAGGCACGTACGCTGAGACACCAGTCTATGGACAGAACACAGCAGCCGACCAGCACTGAGATAGGCCGATGACGTTCGCGGATCAGCCCATCGGCGAGTTTCTCGACGCTGTCGCCTCGGGACAGGTGATCCCGAGTGGCGGCGCAGTCGCTGCCGTGGGCGGTGCGATGGGTGCGTCGCTCTGTGAAATGGTATGTATCCATACTCTACGGAAAGATGGAGACGACGATGTTTCGGCCGAACTGGCCGATGTCAAAGACACGCTAGCGAGCCGAAGGACTCAGTTGCTCGAACTCGCCGACGAAGACGCGAAAGCGGTCGACGAGGTTCAGGCCGCGTTCGAGTCGGGCGACGTCGCCCGGATACAGACAGCCTCGAAACGCTCGACGGAAGTGCCACTGGAGATCGCCGAACTGAGTCTTGACGTCGTCGAGAACGCTGCCACGGTGACTGCAAACGGGACGCCGGTTGCCAAGCCGGATGCTGCTGCCGGCGCACTGCTTGCCCATGCGGCACTGCGGGCATCTGTCACGACCGTTCGAGCGAACCTCGATATGATAGACGAAGACGAATTCGTCACGGAGGCAAAGCGATGGACCGCCGAGACGGAAGCGGCCGCCGAGGCGGCACTCGATCAGGCGCTGCCTGACTCTGATAGCTGAGTACGGACGGCTGCCGTTCTCAGAACAGGCCGGAAATGTTTCCGTCGCCGTCGATATCCATGTCGGCTGCCGCCGGCCGTGCCGGGAGGCCGGGCATAGTCAGCGCGTCGGCCGTGAGTGCAACGAGGAACCCAGCGCCAGCGGACGGGTACACCTCGCTGATTTCGAGTTCCCAGCCCTCAGGTGCGCCCTTCTGGCTCGCGTCGTCACTCAGCGAGTGGAACGTCTTGGACATGACGACCGGGTAGTCATCGAAGTCAAGCTCGTTCATCTGCTCGATGTCATCGAGCGCACTCCCGGTGTACTTCACGTCGTCTGCACCGTAGATCTCGGTCGCGACAGTGTGGATCTTGTCCTTGATGCTGTCCTCGTCGTCGTACAGCATCTCGAAGTCCTCCTCGTCGCTCGACTCGGCTGCGTCGATGACGTTCTCCGCGAGGTCGACGCCGCCTTCGCTCCCGTCGGCGAAGACGTTTGACTCCGCGGCTCTGACGCCGAGGTCGTCCCGGCAATGGTCGAGGACCGCCTGCACCTCCTCGTCCGTGTCGTCCGGGAAGCGGTTGACAGAGACGACAACAGGGACGCCGAACTTCTGGAGGTTCCGGGCGTGTTTGTCGAGGTTCTCAAAGCCAGCCTCAACGGCGTCGACACCGGCTTCGTCGATCTCGTCGAAGTCGACCGGCCACTGTTCGAGACCGTGGTATTTGAGCGCTCGAACCGACGCCACCAGAACGACGGCGTTCGGCGTCATATCGCCTTTGCGGCAGACGACGTCCATGAACTTCTCCGCGCCGAGATCGGAGCCGAAGCCGGCCTCGGTGACGAGGTAGTCGCCCATGCCGAACGCAGTCTTGTCGGCGACCAGTGAGTTCGTCCCGTGGGCGATGTTCGCGAACGGGCCGCCGTGGACCAGCGCGGGCGTTCCCTCGATAGTCTGAACGACGTTTGGCTTGATAGCGTCACGAAGCAGCATTGTGGCCGGTCCGGTCGCTTCGATATCATCCACCGTCACGGGGTCACCGTCCTCGTCGTAGGCGACGATAATTCTACTGACGCGTTCCTTGAGGTCGGAAATATCGGTTGCCAGACAGAGAACGGCCATCAGCTCCGAGGCGGCGGTGAGAATGAAACTGTCTTCCCGTGGCGTCCCGCCGGCTTTTCCACCGAGTCCGACGACCGTCTCCCGCAGTGCCCGGTCGTTCATATCGATGGCGCGGGGCCAGGTGACGTTGTTGATGTCAATGTCCAGCTCATCGCCCTGCGAAATCTTGGCGTCAAGCATCGCTGCGATGAGGTTGTGTGCGGAGGTGAGTGCGTGCAGGTCACCGGTGAAGTGCAGATTGATATCCTCCATTGGGAGGACCTGCGATCGGCCGCCACCGGCGGCGCCGCCTTTCACCCCGAACACCGGGCCAAGCGATGGTTCTCGGATAGCGATCATAGCTTCCTCGCCGACGTGGTTGAGCGTCTGGCCCAGTCCGACTGTTGTGACGGTTTTGCCCTCCCCTTTTGGCGTTGGCGTCATCCCCGTTACCAGTACAAGGTTCTGCGCCTTGTCCTCAGCCTGCTCCCGCAGGCGCTCGATAGCGTGCTGTTTGACCTTCGCGGTGTACTCACCGAAGTACTGGAGATCATCGAGCCCGAGTCCCCACGGATCGACCAGTTCCCAGATCGGCTCCATATCCGTCGACTGGGCGATATCGTAGTCTGTTGGTATCGGCTCCTGTCCTTCCGCTTCCGAAGACTGCTCGTCCTGTGAAGACATCTCAACTAAACCTTCCCCGCAATAGCGTAATAATGTTCGCGTATCTGATGCTATCGAAATAGGATGTGTTCGAGGGCGTCCGAGACTGTCCCACATCGTATCTTTCCGCTCACAAGAATAGCTTGACGCCGCGCGCTGATCGGTCACCGTTCGGAGTGTGTGAGCGCTCAGCCGTCACACCGGCGGTCAGCGACTGGCTCAGGACACGTTCGAGAGACCATCGGTACCAGCGGCGACAAATTAATCATGCTACCGGCGACCAGTTATGTCATGGAATACCACGAGTCAGCCGATTACCTGCAGTCGTTACAGCGTCGTCGGCCCAAACTGGGGACCGAAACAACGGCGCGGATGCTTTCGCATCTCGGCGACCCACAGGCGGGTATCGACTGTGTGCAGATCGCCGGGTCGAACGGCAAGGGAAGCACCGCACGGATGGTAGAGAGCGTGCTCCGGACTGCAGGACAGGACGTAGGGCTGTTCACGTCGCCGAGTCTGAACAGCTTCCGCGAGCAGGTCACGGTCAACGGGGGACGGATACCGAAGGCGCGAGTCACGGAGTTCGTTGAGCGTATCGAGCCCTGCATCGAGCGACTCGCGGCGGAGAACGACACGCCGACGCACTTCGAGGTACTCACCGCCCTGGCGCTGTATCACTTTGACGCTGAAGGCGTCGACGTCGCGGTCCTCGAAGTCGGTATCGGCGGCCGATACGACGCGACCAGCGCTGTGGACCCGGTCGCGAGTGCCGTCACGAGCATCAGCTTAGAACACACGGACCTGCTCGGGGACACAATTGAAGAAATCGCCCGCGACAAGGCACAGGTTGCGCCGACTGATGCGCCGCTTGTGACGGGGACTTCCGGGGCAGCGCTCGACGCTGTCCGGACAGAGACGGACACGGTCACAGTTGGGGGAGAGGACGCCGACATCACTGCCGTCGAGAACGGGATGCGGTCCGCCGTCGAGAACTGCGTTTCTATCACGGGCCCGAACTGGTCGCTGGAAACCAATCTCAAACTTCTGGGGCAACATCAGGCGACCAACGCTGGTGTCGCCGCGACGCTGGCCAGACAGGTCGCCAACGTGGACACTGCGACGCTTCGCGACGGTCTCCGGGCCGCAACGTGGCCGGGTCGGTTCGAGATCCGATCAACCGACCCGATGGTCGTCCTCGACGGATCCCACAATCCCGGCGCGATGGCGACACTCGACGACCTAGTCGGCCGGTATGACTACGACGATCTTCATGTCGTGTTCGCCGCGATGAATGACAAGGAATACGAGCAGATGATCGCGGCACTGCCGGCCGTCGAGACGGCATTCGCCACGCAGCCCGACGTTGACAGGGCCGCTGAAGCGAGCGCGCTGGCCGGCGCGTTTGATGGACATGCAGCGACGACTCACCAGATCGAGTCGGTTCCCGAGGCCACGGAGCGAGCGATAGCTGCGGCCGATGCGGACGACTTCGTGCTCGTGACGGGGTCGCTGTACGCTGTCGCCGAAGCCCGCGACCGCTGGACCCGGCTGCTCGTCCCACAGGACTATCGTCGACAGTCGGCCAAGCGTACCGGCGTGACTGGAAACCAGTGCGCGAACACCGGAGACAATATACAGCGACGAGTGTTCTCAGTTCCTCTCCGAAACGAGCAGGCTACGCGGGTCGACACGCGGCTAGAGGCAATCGGGGGGACGTGTCGCCGCTCGACTGTTGGTATGCCGGAAAAACTCGTCTCGACAACGCTCTCGGGAACGCCAGCACAGCTACGCGAACTCGCGGACGCGCTCGCTACTGACGGGGCTGGCCTCGCCAGACTCGCAAAGCAACTCGAAACGGCGCTCGCGGACCAGACATTTCCGAGACCGTTCGATGGCGATGAACCCGCTGTGATGGGAATTCTGAACGTCACGCCTGACAGCTTCTACGACGGAGGGGAGTACAACCGGCGCAACGCGGCGGTTGGACGGGCAGAGCAGATGATCGCTGCAGGTGCAGATATCGTCGACATCGGCGGCGAGAGTACCCGTCCCGGCGCTGAGCCGGTCCCGGTCAAGGAGGAAATCGACCGCGTCGTTCCCGTCATTGAGGCCGTCTCGTCGCTTGAGACGACCATCTCGGTCGATACGCGGAAAGCAGCTGTCGCGGAGGCCGCCCTCGACGCTGGGGCCGACATTGTCAACGACGTGTCGGGGCTCTCTGATCCGGAAATGCGGTTTGTCGTCGCTGACCACGACGCGTCGGTTGTGCTCATGCACAGCCTCTCGGCACCAGTTGATCCCGACCGGTCCGTAATCTATGACGACGTCGTCGAAGACGTGCTTCGGGACCTCTCGGAACGAGTCCTGTTGGCCGAGCAAGCGGGAATCGACCGGGAACAGATTATCGTGGATCCCGGTTGCGGGTTTGGAAAGAGCGCCGACGAATCGTTCGAACTCGTCGACCGCTTGCACGAATTCCAGTCGCTCGGGTGCCCGGTGATGGTCGGGCACTCCCGGAAGTCGATGTTCCGGGGCGTTAGCGGCGCGAGCGAAGATCGGCTCCCACCGACGCTCGCCACGACTGCGATGGCGGCTGAGCGGGGTGCAGACGTAGTCAGGGTCCATGATGTGGTAGAGAACACCGCAGTCCTCCAGACGGTTAGTGCGACGGCCGCGTCGCCACAGACCACTGGCAACCTCCGGCAACACTGATGCCCGTTCAGCCCCGACTGTAGGTATGTTTCTCTCCCAGATCCAGCTCGGATCGGGTTTGCTCGAATCCGTCGGACAGATAGCGGCTGTCGCGGGTACTGTTGTTCTCCTGCTGATGATCGTCGGCCTCGGAGCCTTCGCGTACAAGAGCCTCGCCGGCGATGGCATCCGCTGGCCCGACGAAATGGACGAGACAGACGACGATGGTAGCGACGGCGTCACCGAAGGGAGCACCGACGACTGGAAGTACTACTGACCGTTCACTCGCTGTACGAGTGCTCGAACTCCCAGTGGTACCGACACTGCCGACAGGTCGCCCACTCAGGGATGTCGAACTGCTGGGGATGGCGCTGGCCGTGTTCCATACGGTTCTTGCAGACAGGACACGTGAGAGACAGGAGTTCCAGGTCGCTGAACTCGTCGTGGCTGAACTCGCCGACACACCGTGGACAGTCGATGCTGTCGCGGGCGTGGTGCTGGAAGATCTCGGCCTCGCATCGGGGGCACTCAACCGTGGCAGGTGGCCGACTCGCCCAGCCGATGTCGCCGTCGTAGGTGGTCGTCGCCGTATCCACGCTCGATAGCCGGAACTTGTTCGGCCCGTCGCCGGTACGCAGTGGCGCTACGAGCCGTTCTCCGACCCATCTGAGCTTCGAAAACAGGAGCGCGAGGCGGCCTGACACTATCAAAACATAACCGTTTTATCCGCTTAAACTCTCGGTGCATAACCCGTCCTACACAGTCACGTAGCCGGTCGGTAGCTTTTCACGACGACCCGCGGTATGTGGTCGTATGTATGTCGAGGCTGGTGTGAGTGTGGTCGTAGCGATGACTGGGGTGTCGGGTGCGCACAGTGTGACTCTCCCTGGTCAGCTGGACCCGGGCGTCGTCACCGATACATCCGGACCACTCCGTGGGGCGGTGTCGTTCGCTCTCGTTCTCGTGTCAGGCTGGGCTATCCTCACGGTGGACGCTGACTTTGTCGACGATTCGGTCGACTCACTTCTTGACAGACCGGCAGTCGCTATCCTCTATGGGATAGCGGCGTACGTGATCGTCGTGCTCGTCGGACTCTACGGCGTCACGACGCTGGCCCGGGTCAGCGTCGCTGGCGGGGTGATCGGACAGCTTGGGATCCTTATTACGGGCGGCGTGGTACTGGTGCTCACCGGTTTCGGGTTCCTCGTTGTCGGGACGGTCCTCACCGAGATACATCGGTACCGCCGCCCGATGTACGGGGTTGTCATCGGAGCGTGTCTGAGCGCCGTCTGCTGGACTCTGCTCCCGCCGGCCAGAGGACTCCTGGCCTGCGTTGCCGTTGCCGCGTTCGGGATTGGCGGCTCGGTCAGGGTCTGGATACACTCGGAACGGACAGTCAAGACGGAACAAGACGGCTGATACCGCTAGTTCCAGTCGCTACGCTACTATGGTGCAGAAGACGGAAAAAAGCAGCAGAGCGTCAGTCGGTTCCTGCCGGCGTGTCGTCTGTCGGGTCGGTGATGTCCGTCACCATCTCGTCTCCGGCAGTCACGACATCCACGTCCTCGCGCTCGGAGAGGTCCTGTATGGTCTCGGCGAACTCCTCCGATTCGAGTATCTGATACTCGTTGTTGAGCCCCAGATACACTGTGTAGCACATCAGACACAGGATGGCCGCGAACGGCAGTCCCGTGGTGATTGCGGCCGTCTGCAGCGCCGTCAGGCCACCACCGATGAGCAGTATGGACGCGACAAGCCCCTCGGCCAGCGCCCAGAAGATCCGCTGGATCTTCGGGACGTCGTGCTTACCGCCTGAGGTCAGGTGGTCGATGACTAGCGACCCGGAGTCAGACGAGGTGACGAAGAACGTAATGACCAGGAGCGTCGCTAGCAGTCCACTGATGGCACCGAAGGGGAACTGCTGCAGCAACGCGAACATCGCCACCGTCTGGCCCAGTTCGTTGTACGTCGCCAGCGCCTGTCCGTTCCCTGCCAGGGAGTTGAACAGCGCGCTCCCGCCGAAGACGGAGAGCCACAGCGTCGAGAACAGGGACGGCAGGAACAGGACGCCGAGGACGAACTCTCGAACCGACCGCCCCTTGGAGATGCGCGCGATGAACATCCCGACGAATGGCGACCACGCGATCCACCAGCCCCAGTAGAACACTGTCCAGGCAGTCGGCGTAGAGTTTGCCGCCTGCCCGAGCGTGCCGGTGAAGAAGCCCAGCGCCAGGATGTTGCCGAAGTACGCGCCAAGACCCTCGACCCAGGCTCCGAAGATGTACACCGTCGGGCCGACGAGCAGCATGAACCCGAGCAGCGCAAACATCAGGTAGAGGTTGATGGTGCTGAGTCGCTTGACCCCGCCGTCTAGCCCCGCCGCGACGGACATTGTCGCTATGAGCGTAATTCCGATGATGAGCAAGACCTGTGGCATCGTGCCCGTCGGGATGCTCATGAGGCCGAGGATGTCACCGCCCACGTAGGAGAGGCCGGTGTTTACCTGTGCGACGCCGAGTCCGAGCGACGTCGAGAGCCCGAACAGCGTCGCGAACACCGTCACGAGGTCGATGATATGGCCCGGCCAGCCGTAGATACGCTCGCCGAGTAGGGGCCAGAAAATCGACCGGAACGTGAGCGGCAGGCCGCGGTTGAACGAGAAGAAGGCTAGTCCGAGTCCGACGAGGCCGTAGATGGCCCACGGGTGGAAGCCCCAGTGGAAGAACGTCTGTGCCATCGCCGCGGCGGCCGCCCCACCGGTGCCCGCTTCGGCCCCGAAGAAACTCGGGACGTTCTGGAAGTAGTACAGCGGCTCGGAGACACTGAAGAACATGAGGCCAATGCCCATCCCAGCGCTGAACAACATCGCCATCCACGAGAAGTCACTGAACTCCTTCTCGGCTTCGACGCCACCGATTTTGATGTTGCCGTACTTGCTGAACGCGAAGTACAGCAACGTGATGATGAAGACATTCACCGCGAGCAGATAGAACCAGCCAAAGGTGTTCCCGATAGTGTTGAACAGCCATGTGTACGCCGACGCAGCAGTGTCGCCCAGCAGTATCGTCACGGCAACAAACAGGGCGATAATCAATAGTGCGACCGGGAAGACAACGGGATGGACGTCGAACCCGGCTGCCTGGATATTCGTGTCACCGGGTTCGCGGTCGGACTCCGGGTGGAACAGCTCCACCTGCAGCCCGTCCGACATCTCGCCGGCAACTTTGTCACTGTCTGACATTCGGTACCCCCATCGACCGTCGTAGTGGTCTGCCTCGTTTCATTGTCGCTCTCTCGTGGTGCTGAACCGACTCCACTCCGAGCGTCGCCGCTAGAGTTCTGGCTCGCACCCACTCGTATCGTTTAATTCTCACTGTTCTCTTCCTGGTAAGCACTGCGTTGCGGTCTTGTGTGTTACAAATCCTCATGCACATGGAGTCATTGGACTCTAATAAAGGTTTACGCAAAATCCACAATATAGGGCGAGAGTGTCATATTCAAGCTCATAAATAACTCTACCTATTCACATTTCGTGTTTGCGGCTCTTATCGGTGTCCACGTGATCGGCCAGCGGGAACGCAGTTACCGGTATTTATTTCCACACCCACACAATCGGTACCATGGTGAATATTCTGGCGACTGCGGCGGCCGCTCTCGCTGCGCTCCTGATGGGCGCGGGGCTAGTGGGGATGACTATCGGGGACTTCCGTCTGGCAGGGTTTAGCTTCCTCAGTGCGAGTCTGGTCATCTACATCCGGGAAACGCGTCTCATTGGAACCTGAACCCACATGGGCAGTCGCTAGATCTCGTCGATACTCATCCGCTGACTGATGACCGGAACGCTCGAAGAGCGGACCACTTTGTCCGTAGTCCCACCAAGGAGGTTCCCGAGTTTGCCACGAAACGCCGAACCGAGGACGATGGCGTCCATTCCCTCGTTCTCCGCGTATTCGACGATCTCCTCGCTTGGCGTACCGGTCCGGATGGTGCTCTCGTACTCAACGCCGTGGTCAGTTGCTATCTCGCCGAGGGTTTCCAGGACCTCTTCACCGTACTCCCGGTATTCATTTCGCATCTCTTCCTCGTCGTCCCTGAGCGCCAATGCTCGCGGCGTCCCCGGGAGGTCAATGACGTACAGTCCGTGTGCTGTCGCCCCGAGCGCGGCCGCAAGCCCGATACCGTGTTCTGCCCCTTTCTTTGCTTCGTCGCTGCCGTCGTATGGAACAAGTATGTGATCGTACATGGTAACCGATTCGTCCACATTTCAATGACAGAGGGCATATAGGTTTCCCCGACTGCGAGGCGTCGGAATCACCGTGGCGGTCCCGGAAGAGTTACGAAACCCGGCCGCTCATTTGTTCTGTGCGATGTTATCGACGGGATAGCCCGAGCCACGTATCGCCCGGATAATGGTCTGTGCGTGTTCGGCACCGCTCGTCTCGACGTTGAACACGAGGTACGCCTCGCCAATATCCAGGTCCTCGACAGACCGTTCGTGGCGGACATCGTGGATGTTTGCACCCTGTGCCGCGATAACGCCCGATATTTCGTCCATGACACCGGGGTGATCGTCGATGCGGACCCGCAACTGGAGGAGCTGCTGGCGCTCCGTGAGCGCGTGAATGAGAACTTCTCTCATCTGTGTCATGTCGAGGTTCCCGCCACAGAGTAGCGGCATCACCGTCTCGCCGGACACGTCGAGGCTGTCGCTCAGAATCGCCGCGACGGACGCGGCACCGGCCCCCTCGACGACCTGCTTGGCCCGCTCCATCAACAGGAGAATCGCCTTCGCGATGTCGGTGTCCGAGACCGTCACCACTTCGTCGACGTTCTCCTCGATAATGCCGAGGGTTGTCTCCGATATCCCGCCAGTCGCGATCCCGTCGGCAATCGTGTTGACCTCGTCGAGGACCACGGGGATACCCTTGTCAAGACTTTCATGTACTGTCTCTGCGCCGGTCGCCTGGACACCGACGACACGAGTTTCGGGAGAGAGGTGTTTTATGGCGGTCGAGACACCGCTGATGAGGCCGCCGCCACCGATCGGCACGACAACCGTGTCAACATCGGGGCAGTCGTGGTACATCTCGATCCCAAGGGTCCCCTGGCCGGCGATGATGTCCACGTCGTCGTACGCGTGGACGAACTCGGCCTCGGTCTCTTCCACGGCGGCCTTGGCGTGTGACATGGTCTCCTGGAAGTCGTTTCCGATGAGTTCGACGGTCCCACCGTACCCTCTGGTCGCGTCGATCTTGGCCTGTGGCGCGTTTTCCGGCATGAAGATGGTCGCCTCGGCCTCGCATTTCGTTGCAGCGAGAGCCACGCCCTGAGCGTGGTTACCAGCGCTGGCAGCGACAAACTCCTCGACGCCATTCGCGACAGCCTGAGAGATCTTGTTGTACGCTCCACGTGTCTTGAACGACCCTGTCCACTGGAGGTGCTCCATCTTCAGGTACACCTCGCCGTCGACGAACGCACCGAGCGACGTGCTTCGTTCGACCGGGGTCTCCTTTACGACGGTGTCGTCGTCGAGGCGTTCGCGGGCTCGTTCGATGTCTGCGTACGTCACGGGCAGTTGGTCCGGTTCGGTTTGTGTCATGAGTTCGTATCGACTCGGGGATTATCCCGAGGTCGTTTTTTCGAGGCTCTGTCTCATCATTTGAGGATGCGCTCCCGGGCGGGATCGAACAGCGGCTCGTCTCGCACCGTCGCATCGTACGTTTCGCCTTCACACTGTACCTGAACCGACGTTCCAGCCTCAGCGTACTCGTTCGGGACGTACGTGTAGACAATCGACTCGTCGATACTGTAGCCGTAGTCGCCTGCCTGGACGTACCCGATCGCCTCGCCGTCTTTGAGTACCGGCCGCCCACTCAACATGATATCCGTTGAGTCATCGAGCGTGAGAGGGGTGATTTTGCTGTCGATACCCTCGCTCCGCGCGGTCTCCAGTGCCTCCTTGCCGATGAACTCAGTGTCCATATCGACCGCAAAGGGAAGTCCGGCCTCGAAGGGGTTCGAGTCGGTGTCGATGTCTGTCCCCCACAGGCGGAAGCCTTTCTCCAGTCGCATCGAACTGAGCGCGCCGCCACCCATCGGTCGGACGTCGAGATCCTGCCCGGCGTCCCACAGCGTCTCCCAGAGGCGCTGTCCGTACTCGGTCGGCGTCCATAGCTCCCAGCCGAGTTCGCCGACATATGAGACGCGGAGGGCGATGACCGGCACATCGCCGACGTACATCTGCTTTGCTCGGAAGTACGGGAAGCCGCTGTTGGTCACGTCTTCGTCTGTACACCGCTGGAGTAGGAGGCGCGCGTTCGGCCCCCAGAGCCCGATTGTCGACTTCGCGCCCTCTTCGATGTGGACAGACACCGTCTCCGGAGCGTGGTCTTCGAGCCAACCCCCATGGATACCCGGCGAGTTGCCACCGCCGGTCGTGACCATGTACTCCTCGTCATCGAGGCGGACGACGGTGATATCTGCGAGGATACCACCGCCCTCGTTCAACAGCAGCGAGTACCGGACCTGCCCGATGTCGATGTCCATGTCGTTGCTACAGACCTGCTGCAGGAACGCCTCGCTCCCCTCGCCCTCGACCATAATCGAGCTGAACGAGGTCATGTCGAACATCGACACCTTGTCGCGGGTATGGAGGTGTTCGGCGGCCTCGATTTTCGAGCGGTTGATACCTTGCCAGCCATCCTGATCGGGTATCTGATCCTCGTAGCGCTCGACCAGGTCGGCGTTGGACTCGTACCACTGCGGTGACTCCCAGCCGCCGCTCTGGTAGAACTCCGCGCCGAGTTCTTTCTGCTGGTGGTAGAACGGACTGGTCCTGAGATTCCGGTGCTCGTCGGGCTGCCACCGCGGCTCGACGATGCTGTACACCTGCTCGTAGCGCTTTGCTCCGCGGTCGACGAAGTAGTCCTTCTCGCCCGCGTGGGGTTCGAACCGGCGGACGTGGATGTCGCCGGTGTCGACCGGTCCCGACGGGAGCTGTGGAGCGCCGTTTTCCATCCATTCCGCGAGGATACGGCCGTAGCCACCGGAGTGAGTCCACCAGATAGCCAGTCCGGTCCAGAGGCCGTCGACCTGTGCTGTCTCGCCGACGGCTGGCATCCCGTCCGGCGTGAAGACGAAGATGCCGTTCTCCGTCGCCTCGTACTCCACGTCCTGTGTGGCTGGCAACAGTTCGTCGAACGCCTGCTTGGCAGACTTGTCTCGACCGCGGTGGGTCGGCGTCTCCCAGTGCTCTTTCGTGAACCCTCTAACGGAGGCCTGGTGCTCCTCAGAATTCTTGCCCATCGCCTCTGGGTCAACTGAGAGCGTTTCGTGGTTGTACGACCCCAGTCCGAGCGCGTCGCCGTGGGTCCGGAAGTACAGCGAGTGGTCCTGGTCGCGACCAACGGGCTGGTGTGGCCCTTCGCTCATGTACTCGGCAATGGAGCGGTCGCCCGGAACGTCCAGCCCTGTCGTGTTGTCACCGACTGAGGTCCCCGCATCGGCGAGTTCGTCCATCGGTTCGGTGACGACGTACTGGTGTTCGACCGGCGCAATCGGGAGGTCCAGCCCGGCGAGCTGGCCGGTCTGGTAGCCCCAGTTGTTTGTCGCAATGACCGCCCGCTCGCAGTCGATTCGGCCCTGGTCCGTCTCGACAGCGTTGATTTCGCCACCCGCCACGTCAAGGTCGGTGACTTCCGTGTTCCCGTAGAACGCCGCCGACGAGTTCTCCATGTACCACTGGAGGGCGGCGATACCATCGACGCGTCCGTCGGTCGGCGAGTAGTAGCCGCCCAGGATCTCGTCCTCCTCGACCATCGGGAGATGCTCGGTCACTTCCTCGGGCGAGAGCAGTTGCGGCTCTGGGAGCCCGTAGGAGGTCGCCCACTCGACGCGCCGGCGGAGGAAGTCCATTCGCTCCTCGCTTCGGGCGACTTCGATGCCGCCCACTTCGTCGTATACGCCGGCGTCAGAGAGCAGTCGGCTCGTGTAGTGTGCGGCCTTGGTCTGTATCTTCGACGGCGACGTCTGGAACATGATACCGGGCGCGTGGACCGACGAGCCGCCTGTTACTGGGAGCGGGCCCTGATCGATGACGACGACATCCTCGGCACCGAGCTCCGTCAGGTGATAGGCAACACTACACCCGACAGCGCCGGCACCGATTATGACTGTATCCGCCCGTGACGGGGGAGTCTGCGTGCTCATATATCTCGTTTTGCACTGTTTCTGTCACAATTATAAATACACCGGTGGTCGCTGGATGGCGAAACGAGATAATCGCTGTCTGAGACTCTCTAAGGCGCTAAAATAGGGATCTGTTGGAGATGCCGTATACCGGCAACTCCCTCCGAAAAGTCCGCCACGGGCGTGAACCACAGCGTGTTACATTTACGATAAGACCAGCACCAGACGGGGAGCCGTTGTCAGACTAACGGCTCCTCGCGGACGGTCGCGGCGTAGCGCTCGCCCTCGTAGAGGATCTCGACATCAGTACCGGGCTCGGCGTACTCCGGTGGCAGGTAGGTGTAGGCGACACAGGCACCGACAGTGTAGCCGTACTCGGCGCTGTGCAGGTAGCCGATGGTCTCGTCACCGTCGAGCACTGGCTTGTTGTCAAGCACAACTGCATCCTCGTCGTCTAGCGTCAGGCACGCAACCTTGTGGTCAATGTTGTTGCCGTTGGCGGCTGCCGCGACGTCCTCCTTCCCGATGAAGTCGGTTTCGAGGTCGACAGCCCAGCCGAGTCCGGCCTCGTAGGGGTTGTGCTCCGTGTGGAGGTCTTTCCCCCAGAGCCGGAACCCTTTCTCGATACGCAGGGCGTCGAGCGCGCCGTTCCCGTACGGCCTGATTCCGTACTCCTCACCGGCCTCCATGATGTGCTCCCAGAGCTGTTCGCCGTACTCTGACGGCGTGTAGAACTCCCAGCCGAGTTCGCCCGCGTACGAGACGCGGAGCGCCGTCACCGGAACGTTCTTGACGAAGAACTGCTGACTCGTGAAGAACGGGAACGCATCGTCCGAGAGGTCGACGTCGGTGACCTTCGAGAGCACTTTCCGGGCGTTTGGCCCGGTACAGACCATCGCCGCGAGACTGGAGGTGACGTCGTTGACGACCACGTCGTCGGGGGACTGTTCGCGCACCCACGCGACGTGGTTGTTCCCGACTTCGCGACCCGTCGTCAGCAGGAGATAGCGGTCCTCGTCGGTCCGGGTAACTGTGATGTCCGCCCGAACGCCACCGCCCTCGTTGCACATCAGCGTGTACTTGACCTCGCCCACGTCGATGTCCATGTCGTTCGTACAGAGGTACTGGACGAACTCCCCGGCGTCGCTCCCGATGACCTCCATCTTGTTGAAAGAGGTCATATCGTGCAGGCCGACGTTCTCCCGGACGTTCAGTGCTTCCGCACCCTCGATGGGTGACCAGTACTTGGCTTCCCAGCCCTCACGGTCGGGGATCTGGTCGCCGTACTCTGCCAACAGGTCGGCGTTGGAGTCGAACCATTGTGGTTCCTCCCAGCCGGCTTCAGCCCACAGCTCGGCGTCGTATTTCTTGTGGGTATGGTACATCGGCGTCCGGCGAATGTCACGCTGGTGCTCCGTCCACACCCACTTGGGGTGCATGATGTTGTAGACGATACGGTACTCTTCGCCGCCGATATCGCGGGCGAAGTCCCAGCTCCCCTCGTGGTCGTCGAAGCGGTTTACGTCACAGTGTGCAAGGTCGATTGGGCCCTCGGAAAGCCGTGGGACGCCGTTCTCCATCCACTCGGCGAGGGCTTTCCCGGCACCGCCGGCGTGGGTCACCCAGATTGCCGCTGCCGTCCAGAGGCCGTCGTACTCCTGAACTGGCCCCATCACTGGGAGTCCGTTGGGTGACTCCGCGAACATCCCGTTGTACTTGTGTTCGAGTTCTTTCCCGGCTGTCGCGGGCAGCAGTTCGTCGCTGGCCTGCCGCGGGGCTTTGTCCGGCCGATCCGGATGGGTCGCGTTGTTCATGTGGTAGTCCGTGAACTCGTGGACCGATCCCTGCTCGCCGTCCGGGTCGTTCCCCCCAAGCTCCTGCGGGTCCGGTACGATGGGTTCGTGGTTGTACGACCCGATACCGTAGGCGTCCCCGTGGTTCCGGTAGTACATCGCGTTGTCCTGGTCCCGGAGTATCGGTCGGTCCGGGCCGACGAGGAGCCGCTTCGCTTTCTCGCCAGAGACGTTCTCGTAGTTCTCGAACAGCGGGTGGTCGGTGATGTCGACAGCGCTGTCGGCCAACTCGTCGAGTGATTCAGTCATCGTGTACTGGTGCTCGACGGGCGTGATGGGGAGATGGACGCCCAGTTTCTCGCCGAGCTGTCGGGCCCAGATGTTTGTCGCGACGACGACTTCGTCACACTCGATGCTACCGTGTTCCGTAATGACTGCCTGAACTGACCCGTTCGTCGTCTTTACGTCCTCTGTCCGGGTGTGTGGGACGAACTTCGCACCCCGATCCATCGCTTCCCTGGCCAGTGCATCACAGGCGACGACGCCGGAGACCTGCCCATCCGTTGGTGAGTAGTAGCCGCCGAGAATCTCGTTGGCATCGACCAGTGGGAGATGCTCAGTGACCTCTTCCGGGGAGAGAATTTGTGGGTCCTCGATACCCCAGGCTTCGGCATACTCGACACGGCGCTGAAGGAAATCCATCCGCTCCTCGGAGCGTGCCACCTCGATGCCACCGGTCTCGTTGTATGCCTGGTGGCCGTCTGCCCCCTCTAGGTCGGAGTACAGCCGCCGGCTATAGTCCGCAAACTGGCCGAGTACCTTCGGCTCAGCCGTCTGGAACATGATCCCGGGCGCGTGCGTCGACGAGCCGCCCGTCGTCGGCATCGGGCCCTGGTCAACGACGACAACGTCGTCTCGACCGAGTTCTGTCAGTTGATACGCGATGTTACAGCCGACAATACCAGCACCGACGATGACGGTGTCGGCCTGGGTCGGCAGGCTATCGGTCGCTTCCATGTAATAAGAAGTGCCGTGGCGAGCAGATATAGTTACCGCCTGGCTGCTTCTCTTTTGCAAAGTAAAATATAGCTGTCAAAAAGAGTTTCAAAATAACATGGGTACCATTGTGACCAGTATTCGAATACTTGCCGTCAATATGCGATTCAGTATGAGATTCTAACATTTGCTTCGGTGCCACTGGTATGGTTTTCAGTTCATGCGGACCGCAGGACTGTTTGGCTGCTTTTTTATATATGATCGAAGATATGTCTGGTGCATGGTCGAATCTATCTCGCTTGCGACCGCGAAAGAACTGATTTCAGCAGCCGAAGCGAAAGCCGCCGAAATCGACAATCCGATGGTCATCACAGTCGCAAACAGCGAAGGGAATCTTGTTGCACAACACCGCATGGACGGCGCATGGCTTGCGTCGGTTAGTATCTCGCGTAACAAAGCATACACGGCAGCAGCGCTCGAAACACCGACGCACGAACTGTCTGAGCCATCGGAGCCTGGAAACTCTCTGTACGGGCTTCAGACAACTGACGAGGGACGTATCGTCATTTTCGGTGGCGGCTACCCACTTGAGAGAGACGGGGAGATAGTTGGAACTATTGGTGTCTCCGGCGGCGCAGTCTCCCAGGATCGAACGGTCGCTGAGGCCGGCGTCGAGCGATGGAACGAGCTTACAGAGTAGGACGGTCCCGTTTCAGTCGCGCTCTACACGCGGGCCGGTCGGACGGTCCCGAATAGCGCTGAGAAGTTCGACAAGCGAATCGGTCGCTAGATCGAGCAGTGTCTCCCCGCGTTCGGCACTTCCCTCACGCGGGTCGCCGACAACACCATTCTCAGTAAACTCGTCGGAATCGAACGCGAGATTGACACCGCTTTGCCACTCTCCCCAGCCGTCGCTGCCGCCCGCTGCTGCCTCGTCTAATCGGTCCTCGTGGACCGTCTCGGGGTTGGTGTGCTGGAGGAGTGACGTCTCCAGTGGTCCGCCGTGGCCCATATCCGAGCCGTGGTCTCCGACCGCATTGAACCACGTGAACGGGACGGTGAAGGCCTCGTCGTGTCGGGTTATCTTGCCCGAGACCTCTCGCAGTGCATCAATGTTGCCACCGTGACCGTTGACCAGTACCACGTGGTCCCAGCCGTGGCTCGCAAGACTCCGGACGATGTCCCGAACGTACGACCGGAACGTCGATTCCGAGGTCCATAGCGTGCCGGAAAACGACCGGTGCTCCTCGGCGACGCCGACGGGAACTGCCGGTGCGACGACGACGGGGTCGTCGTAGCGCTCGGCTCCGTGCTCGGCAACCACTTCGGCATCGAGCGTGTCCGTTCCCAGCGGTGCGTGTGGTCCGTGTTGCTCCGTGCTTCCGACTGGGAGTAGCGCCAGGTTCGTCTCGACGCCCTCCATGTCGGTCCACGTCTCCGCGTTCAGATGCATACCAACTCCTTCACACGGGCATGAATAAAGCCCCTACTCCCGGTGTTTTTTACATATGCACCGATGGGTCACCACATGGAGTACGCTCCCGTCACTCACACGACGACTGACCGACTGCTCGGTCGGTTACCATCGGGCCGAGACGTGTCTGTGACCGTCCATCGGTATATCGGGGGGTCCGGTCCGACCGCCTATATCCAGGCGGCCCAACACGGTATCGAACTCAATGGTCCGGCCGCGTTACGTCGGTTGCACGACCGCCTCCTGTCTGCCGATATCGCAGGGACCGTCATCGCTGTCCCGGTTGTGAACCAACTGGCGTTCGACCACCGGTCGTATATGACCCCGGGAGAGTACGACGTACTGAACCCGAATCTGAACCGGGTGTGGCCCGGCAACGCGTCCGGGACCCTCCAGGAGCAGTTCGCCGCGCGTCTGTGGGACCTCGTGACTACCGCCGACGTTGCCATCGACCTCCACACGGGGACTGCGGACATGCTCGAACACGTCCGATGTCGTGAGGACGACGCGGACGCCCGGCGGTTTGCCGAAGCATTCGGGACGGCCTACCGGCTTACGGATAGCGACGGGACAGAGGACGGAGCGTCGGGGAGGACGTTTCGGTCCGCCGCCGCAGATGCGGGTATCCCGGCTATCACTGCCGAGCTATCCAACAGTCGGCAGATAACGCACGACGCTGTCGAGGCCGGAGTCGACGGGATACAGAACGTCCTCCGGGAATCCGCGCTTCTCCATGACGAACCAGTGACACTAGCAGACCAGACTGTCCTCCGAAACAACGGGGAACCCGTCACCGCGGCGGAGTCCGGACTGTTCGAGTGTCGGCCAGATCTCACTGTTGGGGACACCGTTAGCGAGGGAGAAGAACTGGGAACGATGTACGTGCCGTCCACGTTCGAGCAACAACAGGTTGTCACTGCAACAGAACGAGGTGTCGTCTACTCGCTTGCCCGGGAGGCTGTCGTCGTCGCCGGTGAGCGTCTCGCCAGCATCGCAACGCAAACATAATCGGAAACGGCACAGCCGACGATAGGTCACGGTTGCCTGCCCCGTTTAGCAACCCCCCAACAAAAAAGGTGTTACTTAAAAGGGTTCGGTATTACTCACATACCTCTATTGGCACAATGTGTCATAGTATATCAATAACATGGGATTACACACTGCCTTCGCGGCTCTCTCCGAGATAGTCGACCAATACGAGTCCCGCGGTCAGTCAGTCCGACACGCTGATGCGACACTGACTGACGACGGCAGCGACGCGCTCGACGCCACACTGGAGCTGCTGGTTTCGCTCTGTCCATTGTCGAGTAGTGATTCCCAACACGGCCAGACGCCGGAGGCGGCATCACTCACCGATGATGGAGATCTCCACGTAACGTTCTCGTCGCCGATACCCGATCTGCCGACGCCGACTGGCGCAACTGTCATGACGAGTACAGAGCGCGTCGAGGTCACCGACAGCGGCCTTGTACTGACACTGGAGTTGACTATCGACGCGGCTGAAGAAGCCATGCCATCGAATCGGACAGCCGCGTCCGAAACGGAGGCAAACGCGACCGTCGAGTCTGATGAAACGGCTGGAGCGGAACACAACGATCGACGGGAACCGACTGTCACTGCCAGTGAGCACAGCGCTGAAGCCGATCCTGACTCCGCTGCCGATGGCGCACAGCCCAGTGTACAGACAACTGACGACGCTGGGGAGCGGGCTGACTGCGGTGAGACGACCGCCACTGGTTCCAGTACGCTCGCGGACGACCTCGCGTCGGTTCGTGATGAGTCCGTGCCGCCGTACGAGGACACTGAGTATCTTCAACTGCTCTACGACGAATGCGACACTTTCACCGAGATGTGCCAGTGGATACAGATGGACGTTTCGTCCGAGACGGTCCGACGATACATGATTGAGGCCGGAATCCATGTCCCCGATTCCTACGACACGGCGGCCAAAGCGGACGATACGTCCACTGCAACCGACGAGAGTACACCGCCAGCACCGGCCGAATCTGGGCCTCCCCAGCCAGCGACGGCCACTGAAGAGCCAATCGAGCGCACCCCTGACGAACAGTTGGTTACCGACGGCATCGGGTTGCCCGACCACGTCCAGATCAGCGATGTCGCCGAGGCGGTCGTAGAGTCAGTCACCGTCTACGAGGTACAGCGACACCTCAACCTCGATCGGAACCGGACACGGGATCTGCTGGAAGAGCTCAATCTGCTTGACCTCGTCTTGCGTCGGATAGCGGACAACCCGGAGCATGCGGTTTCATACGACCAGGTCGCCAGCCGGATCCGACAGTGCGCCCCGAGCGGTGCCTAAGAGTGGCGACCCATATTTAAATGGGTTGGATGGACAACCCATAGAGAAAAGTGCATTTATCCCGATTGTAAAGTAAGATATGGCTCTAGGAACACGCGCCGTGACAGACCAGCGCGGTGTCGAAGCCCTCCTGACGAGCGCGCGGTTCGAACTGATGCCGTTCGAGAGTTTCGACGAGGAAATTACGCATCTTCCCGACGGCGCGACTATCGCCATCACCACGTCCCCGCAGCTTGGTATCGAGAAGACTGTCGAAAAGACAGAAGAGGCCGCTGAGATGGGATATGACGTCGTTCCCCACATCGCGGCGCGGTACGTAGAGGACACGAACCAGCTTGAAGACATCGCTGGCCGCCTCGACGAGGCCGGTATCTCGGACATCTTTGTTCCGGGCGGTGACCGCGAGGAGCCCGCTGGCGAGTTCGAGTCGGCGTACGACCTTCTTACGGCATTAGAAGACACCGAGTACGCGTTCGAGGAGGTCGGTATCACGGGGTATCCTGAGGGCCATGAGTTCATCGACAACGAAACGCTCGCGGAGTCAATGGCGAAAAAGGAACCGTACGCGACGTACGTCGTCACCCAACTCTGCTACGACCCCGAGACAGTACTGGAGTGGGTCGAAGACATCCGGGACCGCAGCATCGACCTCCCGGTCGAAGTTGGGATTCCCGGCGTGATGAACTACCAGCGGTTGATGCAGATATCCCAGAAGGTGGGTGTCGGGGACTCGATCAAGTTCCTCCGAAAGACGACGGGAATCCTCGGGTTCGTCAAACAACTTGTTGGCTCCCGTGGGACGTACGAACCGGACGAACTGATCGACGGTCTGGCCCCGTATGTCGACGACGACGCGTACAATATCCGTGGTGTCCACATCTACACGTTCAATCAGACGCCCGACACTGAAGACTGGCGGCACAACCGACTCGACACGTAGCGCCACTTCTGCGCTGTATCCGACAGGGGTCTACCGACGGTCAGTTGACTGGATTTTTTGCGCCCTCTAGTGATAGACAACCAACCACTCGCTACTCGCCCGGGATAGCACACCCATCATCGTCGATATAAAAGCCCGATGGCTGGCCGCTGTCGGTGGCCGGTTCGTGATCGCCAAGCAGCCCGACACGCACGGTCACCGGGGATCGGCCGCATTCAGACAGCGGTTCTCGAAGACGTACCTCAACCGGTTTTGGTCGCCCTCTAGGTTCGACCCCACTGGAATGGAGGACTCAGATTCGCAGCCGCCGACATCGGCGTACTCACAGGCGTCTCTGGCAGCGTCCGCGAGTTCGACCAGATCGGTGTTCCCGTCGGTCTGGCCAGACCGGGCCAGCGTCGGAAGGACGTCGTTCATCTTCTTGTCCGACCGAGACGGCTTCGGAAATCCGCGGTTCGGTTGGCAAAATTATGGAACATAGCCCTTCGCCTATCTATTGCTGTGATAACTAAATGAAAAATAAATGCCATTATGACAATCGATGCCGGTGCTTGTGAGGCGTTCTCGTTGCTGGTCTGCATGACTCGGTTATCCCAGGCGACGGTCAACCGAGAGAGATTCGGAGCAGTTCAGTGAAAACGGAATGTGTTCGTCGCACCAGAAAAATGACAGGCTGGGACAGACTCGTCGGATCGGCGGCTGGCTCAGTCGTCGTTTTCGGCTTCCTTCCGCGCGTTGAGCTTTGCCTGCTCTCGGGCGCTTGGGTTGACGGACTCCTTGAACGGCACTGTAGCAGCCGTCGCAAAGACTGGCTCGCCCGACTCCTCGGCGTACTCGTCAGGGAGATGGACACGGAACTCTAGGTCAAGTTCCTCGTCGTAAATCTCGTCGTTGAGCGGTGTGTCAGTGACTTCCTGAATCTTCTCTGCTGGGACAAACCCCATACCGATGTTGGTCTCGAGGTCCGGGTTGTACCATGGTGAGGTGAGGTAGCCGCACTCTTCACCCGTCTCCGGATCGGAAATGAGCCAGAAGTCCGGAGCGTAGTCGCGGATCGGCTCGCCGGCGATCTTCAGCCCGATAAGTTTGTGCTCGAACGGGTAGTTACCGTTCTCGATCTGTTCTTTCTGCTCTTCGAGGGTTTCCTTTCCGATGTAGTCGGCCTCTTTGTCGTCGGGGACGTGGTAACCAAGGTTAACCTGGAACGGCGAGGTCTCGTGGTCGAGGTCCTGCCCCCAGGACATGATGCCGGCCGCGATCCGACGGTGGTGTCCCGGCGCAATCTGGCGACCGCCGTGCTCCTTGACGGTCTCCATAACGGGGTCCCAGACCTGTTCGGCGTTCTCCATTGCATCCTTGACGTAGATCTCGAAGCCTTTCTCCCCAGAGAAGCCGGTCTGGCTGATCAGCACTTCACAGCCGTTGATCTCAGCTTCCATCAGCCCATAGTAGGGAACGTCGCTGACCTTGTCGCCGACGACGTCGATCATCACGTCTTCGGAGAGTGGGCCCTGAATCTGCATCGGTGCGACGTCGATTTCATCGATTTCGACATCGAATTCGTTGTCGACGTTGACTCCCTGAAGCCACTGCATCAGCGTCGAGTCCGAGATGGAGAACCAGAACTCGTCTTCTTCGGGACGCAGCAGCACGGGATCGTTCAGCACGCCACCGTCTTCATTGCAGAGGATGACGTACTTGCCGTCCATGGCGTCCATGTCAGTGACGTCGCGGGTCACAACGTAATTTGTCAGCGCCTCGGCGTCAGGGCCCTTGACTCGAATCTGGCGCTCTACGGCAACGTCCCAGAGTGTGACGCTTTCGGTCAGTGCCTCATACTCCTTCATCGCACCGCCGTCTTCCGGCTCGACGAGGCCGCGAGGGTGATAGATTCGGTTGTAGACGGTGCACCGCCACGCACCTTCTTCGTTGAAGGACTTATGGAAGAACGGGGATTTCCGAACGCGCGTAGAAACCAACATTTCGATGTTGGGGTCGCCGGTCTGGCGAAGGTTTCGAGGGACCGTCCGATCTGATTGGTCGACACTAGGATAGTTGGGATGCTCTTGGTTTCCGGACATGCCTGTGAAAGAAGACGTGAAATACTAATAAAAGATATTGTTATTTACTGTTGGTATTTATACACGGGCCCCTCTGTGATGGGAGTGAACGCTGGGGACGCACTCGACACTGACCGCCTGAGATGTGTATTACCCTCTGGGACTGTCGCTGGTGTACCGTACAACGTCGAACGCCTCGAACGCTGTTCGCTCTACTTCGGTCCACCTGTCCCAGTCGACGGGTGGAAAGGTTGTATCTCCATCGAACGACTCTTCAAGTTCGGTCAGAACCAGTTCATCGGCTGTCGGTAGGAACTGGTCGTAGACGGTTGCGCCACCAGCGACATACGCCGCCGCTGCACCACTCTGGCGCGCATCGGCTATCGCGGCGTCTGTCGTCGTGACGGCAACGACACTATCCGGGAGTCGCGCTGGATGACTCGTCAGGACGATGTTCCGGCGCTCCGGAAGCGGGCCGCCAAGCTCCTGCTGGATGCTTTCGTAGGTCCGTCGACCCATGATAACCGGATGGCCGACAGTCGTCCGCTTGAAGTGAGCGAGGTCGGCGGGGTAGTGCCACGGAATGTCGCCGTCGGCACCGATGACTCCGTTCGCGGCGATAGCAGCGACCAGCGAGAGCTTCATTTCGTGCTTCTGATTCCGTCGGGCAGGAATAAAACGTGTGTGGTTCAGGTGGTGGCTGCTAACCGGTAGTGCGCCAATACTTTTCAAGTTTATATATGGAAATATAGTGTGACCTGATATAACAACTATCGTGTGATATCACGATCAGTCAGAAATATCGAAAAACCGATGGTCGTATTATACTCCTTAAATAACAGATATATGATATCTATATCATAAGATATATGTAAATTCACGCTATAGCCGTATTCATACACCAAAGAACTTATCTGTAGATCTGAGGGATGTGATTCTCGAAGTACCGACTCCAACCTTCCTAAAGTAAAATTATTACACTATTAGTTTAAATATTATTTATATAATATAATATAAAATTCATTGTAAGTCCATAAAATATGAGTATCTAAAGGCGATCTACAACAATATAAGACAGATATCGTATATTAAAGAAATCAAATAAATTACTATAGTAGGCAGCTTCTAAGATGTTACTAATACCCTCCATAGGGCTAATATACACTAGCGTCGATTTCCCCTTCGGTGTCGCCACGAAATAAGCTCATAGGCCAGTGTGAACGCGTTTCAGTCGTAGTACGATACCCAGTCTCGCGCTCAACTTATTCGGCGCAAGTTATTTCGATGTCGTATGTGTGTGATTCGAACGTCTCCGGGTCCAGATGCCGCCCGCGCATTCCGTCTCGGCATACTGGCCAGTATCATTATCGGCCTCACTGGAATCGCGCTACTGTATCTGACCAGGGACCTACCGTTACTGTTTGCTGGATACGTGCTCGTCCTCCTGTTCCCGATCTATCTCGTCTTTGCAGCAACGGCTCTCAGCGTCTGGCTGGGATATGATAAGGATATGACGCCACTGCCCCCCGTCTACCGACAAAAAGAAGCAAGCGAGGCACAAAAGTAGCGGACTGCTGTTCATGAAGTAGTCAAACAAGAAGGCGTTTGTTGCACGTTCTGCGCCATCAGCGCTGCTGGACACGGATTTAATATACGGTCGGCCGTGAGTTGTGGTAGCATGAATAATAGATCGGGTTCTATTCCAATGACGGTCATCAGTGGTCCTCTCGGTGCGGGCAAGACGACACTGGTCAACAGACTGTTGAGCAACCCGGGAGACAGGCGAATCGCCGTCGTCGTCAACGATATGGGGGAAATAAACGTTGACGCCGAGCTCATCGCTGACGAGACGGACGAGGGCGTCGTGGACCTTTCCAACGGGTGTATCTGTTGCCGGCTCCAGGACGACCTCGTCTCCGAGGTGACACGGCTCGCCGAGGAACGGACATTCGACTACCTCGTCGTGGAGGCCTCCGGTATCAGCGAACCGATCCCCATCGCACGGACGTTAACAGTCGGAACCGAAGGGAGTGACCCACCAGAGGACCTCTATCTGGATACGACAGTTTCAGTTGTCGACGCCTACGGGTTCTGGAAGGCGTTCGATCCAGAGGAGTCTCTCCCTGATACTGCACCCGATCCCGAGCGCCCACTTACTGAGGTGCTGGTCGACCAGATCGAGTTCTGCGATGTCCTCGTACTGAACAAGTGTGATATGGTCCCTGACGATCCCCTCGAATCCGTCGCAGCCGCGGTCAGGACGCTCCAGCCCCGAGCGACTATTCACAGAACGACTTACAGCGAGGTCGACCCCAGCGAAGTGCTCGGGACCAGCCGGTTTGATTTCGAGGCGGCCCGACGACAGCAGGGGTGGAAGCAAGCGTTAGCTGACTCGGACTCCACAGACGGCCACGACCACGGCAAAGAGGAATCTGCAGCAGCGGCCCACGGTGTGGAGTCGTTCATCTACCGGCGGGCCACGCCGTTTCATCCTGACCGATTTGGCGACTGGCTCGACGGCTGGCGGGGTGCTATCGTTCGCGCCAAGGGGTTTGCGTGGGTTGCCAGTAGGCCGGAGACAGTGCTTGGCGTGAGTCAAGCCGGTCCGTCGGTACAGGCGGGACCTATCGGCGAGTGGGGAGACGACGATCCATCGACGCGACTCGTTTTTATCGGTCGAGAGATGGACGAAGACGCGATAGTCGAGGAACTCGACAACTGTCTGGTCTCCGCTGATGAGCAGAGCCAGACGTTCGACAGCGACCCGTTCCCGCGGGAGCGCTGACTCTCAGGTCGCGCCGTAGCCGACCTCATCCCGGAGTTCGTCCCACGACTCGTGGAACCCGTACGTCGACTCGGATTCGCCACCTATCGCCGTCTGGTAGACATCGTCGTACGACAGTAGCTGGGTCCAGCCGTCATGGAACCGATAGCTACAGTACTGACACATACTTGTCCCTACCGCTTGATACGACCTATAGTTATCGCAAAAAATAGCCGGTAAGCCCGTGGTTATGGTTCCAGCAAGACTTTCGTGACGCCCTCTTCCCGGTTGTCGAAGGCCTCGTACATCTCTGGGGCCTCCTCAAGATCGACACGATGGGACACCACCCAACTGGGGTCGGCGCGACCTTCGATAATCAGGTCACGGAGTTCCCGGTTGTACTCCTTGACGTTACACTGGCCCGTGCCGAGCGCCTGGCCCTTCTCGAAGAGGAGCCCGAAGTCGATTCCGAGGCGACCCTGTGCAGCCATGTCATCGGGGGCTCCTGGGTCCTCAGGGACGTAGAGACCCGGAATCCCTAGCTCACCGGTCGGTTTCACTGTCCGGATGAGGTTGTTGATGACGACGGCGGGGTTCTCCCGTGCCGGATCGTACGCTTCGTCACCCTCCTTGTCCGGGTCGATGGCCTGATAGCCGACGGCGTCGACGCCCTTGTCGACACCGCTGCCGTGTTGCTCTTTGATCTGTTCGACCGGATCACCGTCCTCGAAGTTGATCGGTGTCGCGTCACAGTGTTCCTCGGCTAGGTCGAGCCGGCTCGGGACACGGTCGACCGAGTAAATCTCCGACGCACCTTTGATTTTCGCGCTGTAGGCGGCCATTAGCCCGACCGGTCCGGCCCCGTAAATGGCGACGGAGTCGCCCGGTTCAAGGTTGGCGAGTTCTGTCCCGTGCCAGCCTGTCGGGAAGATGTCCGCGAGCAGCGAGAACGCGTCCTCGTGCTCGTCGCCCTCCGGTAGCTTGAGCGCGTTGAAGTCTGCGTATGGAATCCGGAGTTTCTCTGCCTGTCCCCCTTTATACGGTCCCATAGCGACGTATCCGTACGCCCCGCCGGCGAATCCGGGATTGACGTTCGTACAGAACCCCGTGTACCCGTTTTCACAGTTCTCACAGAACCCACAGGCGACGTTGAACGGAGCGACGACGCGGTCGCCTTCCTCCAGTGACGAGACGGCGTCGCCAACTTCAGTGACGATACCCATATTTTCGTGTCCGAAGACGATTCCGGGCTCTGCGGCTGTCCGCCCCTCGTACATATGGAGGTCTGACCCACAGATACACGACGTCGTGATGTCGATAAGGACGTCGTTCGGGTGTTCTATCTCCGGTTCGTCTACTGATTCTACAGCCACTTCTTTCGGACCCTTATACACTACAGCATTCATTGACATTGTTTGGCACACCCATATGTCTACAAGGATAGATGATACTTATAATTGGCTAACTATAGATAATTATCGATAGAATTGACTTATCGGAGGAACGCCACTGAAACGGTGTGTCACCGCTGTCCGCTCAGTCTGAGGCAGTCAAGAACTAGTCGTGGTCACAGGCGACACTGTCCGGAATACGACAGCGATGAGGTCAGGTCCCCTCATCGATGATTGTCGTAGCGATGAGGTTTCGCATCCCGCGTCGGAGACGTCCGCTCATCGCCGTCGACGAAAGCCCGATCTCGTCCGCCACTTCGTTCAGCGAGACATCTCGGGGCTCCCCGAAATATCCGTTCTCGTGGGCAGTTATCAGTGCGATCCGCTGTTCGTCCGTCAGACCATACGACGACTCGCCGCCGGTGTCGGTGTTCCCGTAAATCTCGATAATATCGAGTGAAATCCCGTTCTCGTTAGCGTATTCCCAGATTTCGTTCAGCGCTTCTCGGTCTGGGAGGAGGAGGCGGGCGAGCCACCCGTTCCCTTTCGTCTCCGTGTGGACGAGGAAACCGTTCACGTCCGTAACAACCGTACTGATGAGTTTCGTCTCCGGCGTGTGTTCGATGTAGTATATTCCCGTCTGGTCGGTCCAGTCGACGAGCTCGTAGGACTCCACCGTCGGGTCGGTAGCGAGCACTTCTTCGAGCCGCTCCCGGTCACTGTACTCGATCAGGAACGGGAATACGGTTGATCCGGGGGCAGTGTTTCCCTGCGTAATCACCCGGATAGAGATATCGTCGAGACTCTGTAACGTCGGAACGAGTGAAAGTCGTTCGTGTTCGATGTGTACTTTTGTCGTAATCGACATGTGATTTCCGTTTGAAGGTGTGAACGTCGTTGTCTGTATACGTGTCACGGTTTATCGCCGACGAATGGCGGTTTGAGTAAGACAGTGTACGTTGCATGTGCACCTTAATGTTTACATATACTGGTGTGCCTACGAAGGAATCAGCCAGTTGCGACTTGCTTGACTGATCCCGGGACAGCAACTTCAATAGTAACCGTCCCCGCCACTCATGCGATGGTAGCTGCGTCGGATTCAACTGTAATTAGCATTTCAGCGGCCTCGTGACGGAAAAATCGATGAACAATCGTTAGATATATTCTGTATTAAAACCCCGTAATTATCCGCAGATGAGGTTATGGTCGTAAGGGAATAATATAGAGTTGAAATGACCGACATACGAAACCCGACGGACGAACGCGGCCAGTTTTCGGACGACGATTTCTATCTCCCGGCAATGACACTCCCGCCGAACTTCGGCCGCATTGAGGACATCGTTACCGATCTCTTCGATTTCCACGGTGTCGTGCTGATTCCGGACAGCTACAACAAATAACCTCGAAACACGCTACTTCTTTCCTACCACCACAGCGCTGTGACTGTACTCTGCGAGTTCCGTCTCGACACGCGCTGGGAATCCGGGGACAGACACCGAGGGGTCACTCATTTCGTCTCAGCGGATATGTGTACCAAGTTTCCCCACTAAGCGGGCGTCAGTGGATACCGCAGGATGCCAGTCGGAACTTCCGAGACGTGGCGGCTACGAACGAGTGGGCTCCGGTGCTTGCCACGCCACTCCTATTCCACACACTGCGAGGAGTCCAGCGAGCAGGAACGCACTATCGAACCCGGCGATATCGACGACTGCGCCGCCCGCAATCGGAGCGAGGAACGCACCCGCCAGCCCGATGCTTGTCTGGAACGCGACTGCCGTCGCGGCGACGCGGACATCGACGATCTCCCGGGCGTAGGTGAACGAGAGTCCGAGCGTGAGTTGGACTGCGAAACCAGAGACGAGGAGGAATGCGATGAGGAGGTAAACCGACCGGAGCTGCGTGAAAGCGAGCATGAGTGGTGCAGCGAGGCCGAACGACCCGAGAACCACAGGCCGGCGGCGACCGCCAAACACCCGGTCGGAGAGGACCCCGCTACTGGCCCGAGAAAGGACGCCGATCGCGGGAAACACCGAGACCAACAGACCACTCAGTGCCAGCGGGAGGCCGATTTCCGCTGTGAGATACGACGAGCCCCAGCTGTTCACGAACAGATACAGCGAGTACCCGAGAAACCCGAGGACGCCGACCAGCCAGACGTTTCGGTCGCGGAGGACGGCACCGAACTCGCGGAGTGTTGGTGCGTCACCGGCCGGCTGTCCGGAACCACGGCTCGTCGGCCAGAACACCAGCAGTCCGATGAGTGCGACGCCGGTGAACGCGAGGAATATCGCGGGCCAGCCAAACCGTGCTGCGACGAGCGGTCCCATTCCTTGGCCAAGTGCGAACCCGACCGGCCCACTCGCGGTGAAGATACCGACCGCTGTGGCCCGGTGTCTGTCGGCCACGGCTCGGCTCACGATATCGATACCGGCGTTCCAGACCACGACGTAGGCGACGCCACCCAGTGCCCGGGACGCAATGACTGAGACATAGTGTCCCTGTCGCCCAGCGAACCAGCCCCAGGTCCCGGCGACAAGCAGCGTCAGAACGGCGGCCGCCATCGCTGACCGGGAGTCTGTCCGGTCGAGTACGGCCCCAGCAGGAAGGCTCGCGACGACAGCTGCCCCGAACATGACGCCAACGAGGAGCCCAGCGCTCGTTGAGCCGATACCCAGTGAGTCGCGGATGAGCGGGGTAACACTCGCCGGGACGATTTCGTACGCGGCGAGCCCGGCAGAGATGAGGCTCGCACCGACTACAAGCCCGACCGTCTTCCAGGTAGGTCGTACCGACGCACTTGGAGCGGGGGCCGACGAATCGGTAGAAGTCTGCGTAGTCATTTTGGAGGGATTGTCAGCAACTATTCGGACCCGCTAGATGGATGTTGTGGTACGGGCCCGGAAACGGTATCGACGAAGTGGCTACTTGCTGTTTCTCTTGACGGGATACCTCGCTCGAGAGGACACAAAAGATTGGTAACATGCTTCAGGTGACATTCGGAGCGTTACATTCAGTCGATCACATTGGGTTAGAGTAAGCGTCTGCTTGGAGAGGATGTGCAGT
>JBDGPY010000134.1:0-35016 GCA_042219425.1 Haloarcula sp.
CGCCCTGAATTGGTCCCCGCTGACGCTTCGGCCCTCCAAGCGAAGCGTCACTTGATCGAATGAGGCAGAATAACTTAAAAGTACCGGCCCCGTCCAGCAGGTGTTAGTTATCGAATGAGAATCGAATGTAAGCTGTAACTAACCTAGATGTGTTCTTTCTCAAGCACCCATCCAAGTGCCCGCTTGTAGTGGGTGAACATCATACGGACCCGCTCGTGGTCCATCTCCTCGTCATCTAGCTGTTCAGCAAGGAACTCGTACTGCTCGCGGATCTCGTCTTCCGAGCGCATACGTAGGCGTAGACAGCCCTCACGGAACAATCTTGAGGGCCGCCCTCCCAGCATCACGTATGAAAGTCCGCGGGGAGCGTGAGTGCCAGGACTGTGGCACACGATGGCGGTACTACGAGACCGGGAGCATCGCCTGCCCAGACTGTGGCAGCATCCACAGTGTCGGCGTCGACGAGCACACCGAACACACCGACGCACCGGCCACGCTCGATCTGACGACGGTGCGGAACCGAATCGACGCGGAGACGACGCGGGAACTCGCTGATGCGGCAGCGGAGCGCTGCCGAGAGTACGCGCGCAAGCGGGGGTTCATCGACGCGGGCGAGCTTCGCCCGCTCGACCCGACATTTGTCGCCGCGGTCGAACTCCAGCACATCGGCGCACACCTCACCCGAGAGTTGCGCAACGGCGACCCGGCAGAGCGGTACTTCTACGAGTTGCTTGGCGGGGCTGACGACGGCGACCGTCCGGCCGTTGACGAGGTTCCGTCGGCGCTTCGCGTGCCGTACGGGCTGGCGATGGCGGCTGCTGTCGATAGCTATCAGCGAGACATACGGACGTATCTGGACACCGATCCGGAACCAACCGCGCGACAGCTCTCCGGGCGGATCCGCGACCATCGGAAACGAATCGAGGCTCTAGATGGCGATGTAGACCCCGCAGACGCCAACCGCCTCGTCCACGCAACGCGGGATCTGGGGTCGTACATCACCGGCGACGAGAGCGCCTACGTCAGAGCCGAGAACTGGCTCGCCGGGATCGAAGACGACACGGTCTAAGCGGTCACTGGAGCCGCCGTACGAGGGTTTCGTCCAGACAGTTTTCGGGGACCGATTCCCGCCACGCGGCGGTCTCTATCGGTTCGCCGTCGAGGCCGGGGTCAGATGCGAGCGTCGTTGTGTCTGTTGTCCCGCGATAGGTCCCGAAAAAGAACGTCGCCTCGCGGTCGCCGTCGGTTACCGTGACCTCGGTGACGGCAGCCAGTTCATCGACGGCGATACGTACACCAGTTTCTTCGCGTACCTCGCGGCACACCGCTTCCTGACGCGTCTCGCCGGTTTCGACGCCGCCGCCCGGAAGCTTCCACGTGTTGTCCTCGTAGACGAACAGCAGGCGGTCCGCCGGATCAGTGACGAGTGCACCGACCGCCCAGCGGAGCCCGCGGTCAGCACGGGCGTGGACGCCGTCTACGCCCGCCGTGTCAGTCTCTCTTGTCACTCGACGGGTGAGCACGTCACGGTCCGCAAAGGCCGCAAGCGTCGGCATTCAGGGGAGGTCGACGTCGATGTCGTGTTGCAGGCCCGTCGCTTTCACCGTGTTGTACAGCAACATCGCACGGGTCATTGGGCCGACACCGCCGGGAACCGGCGTGATTGCGCCAGCGACCTCTTTCGCGCTCTCGTACTCGACATCGCCGACGAGTTCGTACCCCTTCTCCGTGTCGGCGTCGACGCGGTTGATGCCCACGTCGATGACCGTCGCGCCCTCCTGAATCATCTCGCCGTCGATCATTTCCGGGACGCCCGCGGCGGCGACGAGGATGTCGGCGTTGCGCGTCCGCTCGGCGAGGTTCTCGGTGCGGGAGTGACACACCGTCGTCGTCGCGTTGCCGCCCGGGGCCTTCTGGATGAGCAGGTTCGCCATCGGCTTGCCGACGATGTCCGAGCGGCCGACGACGACGGCGTCCTTGCCCTCGGTGTCGATGCCAGCGCTCTCGATGAGCTTCTGGATACCGTGGGGCGTACAGGGCTTGTAGCGGGCGTTCCCGGCCACGAGTCGGCCGACGTTCTCCGGGTGGAACCCGTCGACGTCCTTCAGCGGGTCGATGGCTCGCAGCACTTCCCTGTCCTCGACATGATCGGGAACAGGCATCTGGACAAGGATGCCGTTGACATCGTCGTCGGCGTTGAGGTCCTCGATGGTGTCGTACAGTTCGGCGGCGTCCGCGTCGGGGTCGATGTCGATATCGATGGCCTCGATACCGACCTCTTCGCAGTCGTCCTGTTTCATCGAGACGTAGGTCTCGCTGGCCGGGTCCTCGGACATCAGCACCGTCGCCAGCGACGGGCGCTCACCCGCATCGGCGAGGTGGTCGATGGACGCGACCAGATCGTCCCGAATCGACTGTGCGACGGCGTTGCCGTCGATACTCTCTGTCATTAGGTACAACGGCGGCGCGCGGCGGTATGAACGTCCCGGATTTCGATCAACTGCGACAGGTCAGCACGCTCCCGCTCAGGGACAGTCCGTCTCGGCGACCGACTTCCGCTCGGCCCCCTGCCGGATGGCCCGTGTCGCGCCGCCCGGGACAGCCACCGTCATCGCCTGCCCGCCGTACCCGTGGGTCTGATCGTGCCCCCGGACCACGACACAGGTCGTATCGTCGGGAACAGTAATGGTCTCCGACCTGGTGAACGGGTCCGTCGAGTGGGCGTGTGCGAGGTCACGGCGGCCGAGTTGGTCACCCGCCAGCGTCTCGACCTGCCACCAGTTCGCGTAGCCGTCCTCACCGTCGTCGTCGTGATAGAGTGTTACATCGAAGCGGTAGTCGCCGCCGCTCTCGTCACTAACCTCTACGCCGACGACGTTGGCCTCTCGGAGGTCGAGTTCCTCGGTACCGGGTGTTTGACCGGCGGTGGCCCGCTTGTCTGTCGCAGTAGCGGTGTCCGTTTCTGACACCGTGTCCGCCGGAGTCGCCTTGCCCCCGCTGCCGTCGCTGTGTCCGGTTTCCTCCCTCGACTCGACCTCGAACTGCGTACAGCCGGCAAGTATCGACAGGGACGCGCCCAGTGCAGAGAGTAGCCGGCGCCGAGTTGTGCGGGGCATACCGGATGTGTCGGGTGGCAATAATAAAAAGTGAGTTGCGAAATGCGCGGATAGCAGAACCGCAGGCTTCCGGCGCTATTCGTACAGCGTGTACTCGTCGGTCATCTCGTCCACGCGGTCGCTGACGTCCGCGACGACATCGTCGTCGTGGGGGGCGTCGACGACCTTGTAGATGAGGTCCGCGACTTCGCGGCAGGCGTCCTCGTCGAAGCCACGCGTGGTGAGCGCGGGCGTACCGGCACGAATGCCCGAGGGGTTGAACGCCGAGCGGGTCTCGCCCGGAACGGTGTTGGCGTTGAGGACAATACCAGCTTCCTCCAGCGCTTCCTCGACTTCCTTACCGGTGGTGTCGGGGTGGGACGGCCGGAGGTCGATGAGCACGAGGTGGTTGTCCGTCCCGCCGGAGACCAGCGAGAGGCCGTGCTCTTTGAGCCGGTCACCGAGTGCGATGGCGTTGTCGACGGTCTGCTCGGCGTATTGCTCGAACTCGGGGGCCAGCGCCTCACCGAAGCCGACGGCCTTGCCGGCGACGTTGTGCATCAGCGGGCCGCCCTGCGAGCCGGGGAAGACGGCAGCGTCGATATCGTCGGCGTACTCCTCGTCGCACATGATGATGCCACCGCGGCCGGCACGGATGGTCTTGTGTGTCGACCCAGTGACGAAGTCGGCGACGCCAACTGGCGACTCGTGGACGCCGGCGGCGACGAGACCAGTGATGTGAGCGATGTCCGCGAGGTGGTAGGCGTCGACCGCATCGGCGGCTTCCTGAATCCGCTCGAAGTCGACCTCTCGGGGGTACGCGGAGTAGCCCGAAACGATGATGTCCGGATCGAACTCTTCTGCGTGGTCATGGAGGCCGTCGTAGTCGATGTAGCCGGTCTCTTCGTCGACCTTGTACTGTTCGACTTCGTACACCTGACCGGCGAAGTTCGCCGGGTGGCCGTGCGAGAGGTGGCCGCCGTGGGTCAGATCGAGCGAGAGGATCTTGTCGCCGGGTTCGAGGACGCCGAGATAGACGCCCATGTTTGCCTGTGAACCGGAGTGTGGCTGGACGTTGACGTGGTCCGCGCCCCACAGCTCCTTTGCGCGGTCGATAGCGAGCTCCTCAACGTCGTCGGCGTACTCGCAGCCGCCGTAGTAGCGTTCGCCGGGATACCCCTCGGCGTACTTGTTCGTCAGTTCGGAGCTCTGTGCCTCCATCACAGCTTCACTGACGTGGTTCTCGCTGGCGATCATCGCCAGCGTGTCGTTCTGCCGGCCTCGTTCGCCCTCCAGAGCGTCCGCGACTGCCGGGTCCGCTTCCCGTACGGTTTCGTAGCTCATGTATTTGCGTCAGACCCGGGACGACAATAATCTACCCTTTGGTCGCGCACGTGGGGCGTTACCATTCCACTGTCGCTGCCGTGGATATCGTAGGGGTGACGGCGTTCTGACACCCGTATGTATATATTGGATGACGTTCCACATGTCCATACATGGTCACCTGGGGGGTGGCAGGCGAGCGGGTGGGCCGGGACGGCAGTGAAACGCTGGACTGGGATGGGGAAACGGTCAACCCGACCGCACTGGTGCACCAATTACACAGTCGAGAGAGTACAGACGGCGAACAGGTACCACAGCGTGTCGACGATTGTTACCGCGGGACCGTCACCGAGTTAGCGCTGCCGGCGGTCGATGCCACGGTAACCCGAGTTGATACTGCCGTCGATAGCGGGGCGATTGACTCACCGACAACGCTGCAGGAAGGGGAGTACCTGTTGACGATGCAGGCCCGTGCTGCGGACAGTGACCGGGAATCATCGCTGGGTGTCGTTGACGACATTCGGATCCACGTCCGCTTCGACGGCCCGGCATCGCTCCACTCGGCCGGTATTACAACCGTGCTTGGTTTCGAAGAGCCAACAAGCATTACCGTCGGGTTCGTCTGGGAAACGAACGCGGAGCGGCCGCATCTGCAAGTCCCCACGACGCCAGCAGGGCTCGCAACGGCGATCACACATCTGAGCGGGGCTCACCACACGATGCAGCCGTCCCGCTCGCACCCGGAACTTCGCGGCCACCCGCCGATAGTCACGACTGGCGAGACAACCCGTATTCCGGAACCGGTTCGGCAGAACCGTCCCGAGACCGGTATCACGCTCCGTGTTCCAGAGTGCGAGGCGGAACTGCTCGTCAGCGCACCGCTGGCGTACTATCTCGGGGCCGAAGTAGTGGCCGAGTCACGGGATGCCGCGCTGTTGACGGCTGAGGACACGTCGGTACGCCTCTCCTTCGACGCGTGGCCGTCGCTACAGGCCGGCGTCGCAGCGCTGCTCCGGAAGGTGTTCTACCTCGACTGCCAGGTCAGACACGTCGACCCAGCCGAAAGCGGCCCTCGTATCACGTCCGCCCTCTCACTCGATCCGGATACAGTTCGGTCGCTGTCGCCGGCTGGACGGCTCGAACGGTACATCGATGTCTCCGACGAGGCCGTGAATTCGATTCTGCCGGAGTGGCCCCTCTCGACATACGTCTCGCCGGAGCCGGAGCGGGTCCGCTATCTCCCCTTCCTGCTCGACCGGCTCAGTCTCATCTACCTGCCAGACAGCTCCCGGCTCGATCAGGATGAACTGCTCGACAGAACACTGGCGGATTCGTATCTGTGCCGCGGATCGGCCGAGCGCCCGCCAGTCATCGAGCCGAACTTGCGCGAGGGCCAGCTGCACTCGTGGCTCGCTCCGGGGAACCCGATAGACGCCTGCAAAACGCCGCCGGAAGCGTACGTGAACCGCTACCGGAGTCAGAAGCGAGACACCGATAGTCAACGGGTCGCGGTCGTCCTCAACGATGAGGAGATGGCTGACGAGCACACAGAAGTCACGGAGATATACCGGGCGGCGGACCTTCCGATGGACGTGCAGGTCAGCGAACTGCTGTCGGTCACCGAACTGGCCGACGTGTTCAGGCAGCCGACGGATTTCGTCCACTTCATCGGCCACTGCGATGAGGAGGGACTGCGCTGTCCCGACGGTAATCTGGCGCTGTCGTCGCTGTCGGAAGCCCGAACACAGACGTTCTTCCTGAACGCTTGTGGCTCCTACGACGAAGGGCTTGACCTCGTCAAACAGGGTGCAGTCGCCGGTGCGGTGACACTCACCGACGTGCTGGACAAACACGCCGCTCTGGTCGGGACCGCCTTCGCACGTTTGCTCAGTAACGGATTCAGCATTCAGCGAGCGCTAGAACTCGCCCGTCGGCGGATAATGATGTGCAAGGACTACGCGGTTGTCGGCGACGGGACCTACTCCATCGTTCCAAATCCGACACACCCGGCGGTCGTCTGGCTCTCCGAAGGCGGGGCGGGATTCGACGTACAGTGTACGGTCGTTTCACCGGAACGGCCCGGCGAGAGCTACCGACTCCCGTTCGACGACAGCACCGCGTTGAACGGTGAACAGACGAGCCACTCGCTTGGCGCTACGGAATTGGCCGACGCGCTGGGCCAGACCTCACTGCCCGTCATCTACGACGGGGAGTTCCACTGGTCCGACGATCTGGCCGCGTGCCTCCGGACGGACTTCTGACGGAGCCCCCACTGCCGGGCCCCGAGAGAGGAACCGAGGCGGTTGGCGACTGTTTCAGAGCCCGGTAGTCAAGTAGCTACAACGGGCCAACACTTTGTGGAGGTTTACATACCAGATGCAGATTTGATACTGCGCCGAAGTCGCGGATTCTGCCAAACGGAAAGCAGAGAGACGGCCACTTGTTGGACCGATTTCATGCGAAATCGACAATCAGAACCGGTGTTCAGTCCGTGAAGCGAACGGCTTCTGCTTAGGACAGCTGACCAATATTTTATCGCCGCTTGACGGTGGGTGTTGTCGGATTGTTGGCGAAATCAACATAGCATGGCCGGTAAAATTAAATATACTAATACACTATATACTGGCAACGGACAATGACTGAAAATCTCCTGCAAGACGACGTCGGGTCTATGTTGACCACGGTATTCGGGGCAACTGACGAGCCGGTGTACGTCGTGAATCCGTCGCGGCGGAGCATCTCGGAGCTTGTATCGACACTGGACGCAGACTCGGAAGCACCTGAAGTTCGGCTACTCGTTGACGAGCGGGCACTGAAAGACGTCATGGACGACTTCCTCGTTGCGAGCACTGCGGCCGACCTCATCGACGAAGGGCGGCTCACGATGCGACTGCTCGACGACGTGCCGAACCATTCGGTCGCGGTAACCGTCGATACGGTGTACGCGCTCGTCACGATCAGCGACACGGTCGGCGGTCTCGGGACCGATGACGCGGCGTTCGTCGACAACGCCTACGACTACTACGGCTCGACCTGGGAAGACGCCGACGAGTACTCACTCCGAACGCCGCCGCTCAACCGCGTCCAGAGCACGCTGGAATCCGACATCGGACCGGAAACCGCGTCGGATTTCAACGATGTGCTGAGCTCACTGTCGACAGCCCGTGGCGACGGCGACGGGCTTGACGAGGTCACCATCAGTCTGCTCGTGGCCGCACGGAACGGCGAACTGCTGTACGACATCAGCAAGTGGGGCGAGGATGTCGGGCTGGCGAGCAAGGCAACGTTCTCGCGGACGAAGACAAAACTTGAAGACATGAATCTCATCGACACCGAGAAGGTCCCGATTGACGTGGGTCGACCGCGACTCCGCCTGATGCTCGGTGACGACCGGCTCAAAGACGCCGACCCGGACGAACTGGCCTCCGTGGCTCAGTCACTCCTCGCCGCGTAGGTTTTTCCCGCTCCACCGCGAGGGGTTCGGCATGCAAACTGTCGAAGTCGTCGGGCGTGGACCGGCCGTCGACGCACTCACTGCGTTTCTCGCTGATATCGACGTTACAGTAGCACAGCCGTCGACACCGGCGGACAGCAGTGGCGACCTCGCCGTCGTCGTCGATACCGTCGGTTCAGAGACGTTCGCGGCGTGGAGCGACCGGGCGAAAGACGCTGGCACGCCGTGGGTCGCTGTCGAACTGGGCGGCGTCGGTGGCGTCCCGGTTACTGACGCCGCTGTCAGCGGATTCGGACCGGAGACGGGCTGTTTCGACTGTTTACGGACTCGGGTCGAGGCTACAGTCGATGACACCGAGGAGGTCACAGAAGCGCCGGCAGCGGCCACGCAACGATTTGCAGGAGCGCTGGCGGGTCGACTGGTCACCCGGTTTTTCGACGGGGACGCTGCCCTCTTCGGGACGGTCACGGAACTCCCACATACGCAGCGCCGGTTCCTCCCCGTCCCGGGCTGTGAATGCAGCGAGACACCGAGCCGTACCCTCGGCGACGGTCGACAGACGGCCCCTGACAGCGAGGCACTGTCGCGGGCAGAGTTGGGCCTCGACGACCAGATCGGTATCGCCACGGAGGTCGGCGAGGTCGAATCGTTCCCGGCTCCGTACTACCTGTCGACGCTAGCTGACACCGCCGGGTTCAGCGACGTGTCGGCCGCCGCCAAGGCCGCGGGTGTCGCTATCGACTGGGATACAGCATTCATGAAAGCGCTGGGCGAGAACTACGAGCGGTACGCGGCCGGCGTCTACCGAGAAGGGAATCTACAGCACGGGACAGTCGCCGATGTTCCGGATGCCGTTACACCTGCTGCGTTCGTCAGGGACGAGGCCGGGTGGGAGGAATCGACGGCGCTTCCCTGGGTCCCTGCCGAAAATCTGCTGACCGACGAGCAGCGGTCGCTGCCCGCCGAAACTGTGCACTATCCGCCGCCATCGAATGCTGTCAGACCGGCAACGACGACCGGGCTTGGGCTGGGAAACACCGTCACCGAGGCACTGCTGACCGGGCTGTACGAGGTCCTCGAGCGTGACGCCGCGATGCTGTCGTGGTACTCGACGTTCGACCCGCTCCGGGTGGCCGTCGATGACCACGAGCACTACGAGACACTACGGCGGCGCGCAACATCTGAGGGGCTCGATGTGACGGCGCTGTTACTGACACAGGACGTGGACGTGCCAGTCATCACCGTCGCACTGGAACAGGATGAGTGGCCGCGCTTCGCGCTCGGGTCCGACGCAGATCTGGACCCGGGTGCGGCCGCCGTCGGCGCGCTGGAGGAGGCGCTCCAGAACTGGATGGAACTCGACAGCATGGGTCCCGAGGCGGCCATGGATGCACAGGGCGCTATCGGGCGCTACGCCGAATCGCCGGGCGAGGCGGCCGACCTGACGGCCACGGAAACAGCGGTCCCGCTGGACTCGCTTGGCCCCGACGCAGCCCTCTCCGGTGAGGAAGCGCTAGAGACGTTGTGTGACCGGACGGCTGACGCGGGGCTTGCGCCGTACGGGACGCGGTTGACGACGCGCGACCTCGAACAGCTCGGGTTCGAGGCGGTTCGGGTCGTCTGTCCGTCGGCCCAGCCGCTGTTCTTCGGTGATTCGTTCTTCGGCGAGCGGGCCGAAGCCGTGCCGGCCGATCTGGGCTTCGAACCGCGACTCGACCGAGATCATCATCCGTTCCCCTGAGGGCAGACGGCACCAACGGGAGTCAGATACCGAACGTTGCCCGCAGCATGTCTCGCGAGCCCGGCCCGAGGCCGACTGCGGTAACGGCGATGAGCAACAACAGTGCGTACCGCGGGCTGTCATCGATGAACTCCTGGTTGAACAGCGAGACGACCAGCGAGGCGACGGCGAGCTTGACGATCAGGAACGGCCAGGACGTGCCGAGAGCGGCCGAGAGGCCGGCTGGCTGGAGCGTCTCGGTGGCCGCGATAATGAACTCGTTGGCCGGGTGTTTCGGGTAGTACGTCAGCGGGACGTTGAGCGCGTCGAGCCAGTCGGCCAGCAGGACGTTCGCGACGCCGTCGATGGCGTGGCCCCAGATGACCAGCAGGCCGATATAGCCAGTTCCGTCGTTCAGTGCCGGGCGGTAGGAGTCGAACAGGCGGTACAGACCGTACGACAGCGCCGACGCCAGTACGACAGTCGTGATGAGGACTGACGGGTACAGCGTCGCGTACTCGCGCGTGAGCGCGACAAACGTGAGATACAGGAGCGTCACAGCGACAAAGGCCCCGCCGATAGCGCCGGTCGTCCGGTAGTAGCTGTCGACGACGCCACGCTGTTCGAGGTCCACGCAGACGATGAGGACGAGCAGCGTCAACAGGAACACCGTGCCGTAAATGACGGGGCTGATGATGAGCGAGCTGAGCGGGTACTCGACGATCGGTGAGACACCGGCATCGACTGCGCGGTCAGTCGCGTCCTCGACGGTCCGCAACGCACCGCCGAGCAACATGAACGGGACGAATGCGAAGTAGAGCTTCGGGTCCTCAGCGATGTCCAGTCGCTCGAGGAGGAAGTAGACGCCGACGAGCATGTACACCAGAATCAACATGTAGCCGATCTCGGAGACGATAGTATATCCCGGCTCGGCGATGAGCCGTCCCTCCTGAATAGCCGCCCTACAGCCATCGTACAGCGGTTGTGGCCCGGATGTAGTCATCTCGGCACAGCTAGCCGACTTGGCGTCCGCGTACACTGGCCCCCAAAAGTACTGCCAGAGGAACCGGTCCCAGACAGCCTGTGGAGCGGCCGTAACGGCGCCAACTGCCACGAGGAGGACTGCAACGAAAGAGCCCACCCAGAGCTGGCCGGGCCCGTACTCATTGGCGGCACGCTCAAACGTATCCATGGCCGAGTGACCGGTGGCAGGCGGTTTTAGCGTTCCGGTCCCGTGTGCGTGGAGCGGAATTTCGCGCGGTACTGAACTGCGCGGGGCAAGTGTGTTCAGTCCTGCCTGAGCGCTTCGTTACCGGCCGCCACGAAGGCTTCGTGTGCCTCACCGTGGGAGGCGACGACTGAATCGCTGTCGTGGGTCCAGGGCTCACCGTCGAGGTCAGTGACCGTGCCACCAGCCTGTCGGACCATATGCACGCCTGCGAGCGTATCCCAGGGGTCCATCGAGCGTGTACAGACGAGTCCCTCAAGCGCCCCATCGGCAACGTGTGCCAGCGTTGCCTGAAACGAACCCAGACGCCGGATATCACCGAAGCGGTCGCCGACAGCGCTGCACAACCGACCGAACTCATCCCTGTCGTCACGGTCCCACCAGCCGACGGGAGCCACGGCAAAGGTCTCCGGGTCGGTTCGTCCGCTCACCGCGAGTTCAGTCCCGTCTCGGGTCACGCTTTCGGGGCCGGCGGTGTAGAGATCGCCATACGAGGGCAGATAGGTCACCGATGCGACCGGTTCGCCGTCGACAACGGCGCTCACGACCGTCGCCCACAGGCGCATCCCACGGACGTAGTTCGCGGTCCCATCGATTGGATCGATGACCCACGCCGCACCGCTGTCGGGGACGCTATCGACCCCTTCGACGTCGCGGTCGACCTCTGGGCCGGTCAGTGTCGAGAGATCCTCCTCACAGAGGAACCGGTCACCAGGGAACTCCGCTCGAATAGTGGCGACGACCTGTCGCTGGGCGTCGCGGTCCGTCTCGGTAACGAGGTCGTTCTTGTTGGCCTTTGAATCGACACTGAGGTCGCCCCGGAACTGCTCCCGAGCCACGACACCGCCAGCGCGGGCCGCTCGCTCGGCGACCGCCGCCCGGTGGCTTGCATCTGTCATATCTGGTGCTGGATCGCCCGTGTTCAAACCATCTCGCCTTCCAGCAAAACAGGGCCGACAGCTGGCGATGGATTACGCCTCTTCGACAGCCTCGTCAACAGCATCGAGAATGGCTTCAGCAATGTCCCGCGCCTCATTGGGCGTGTACAGGACCTGATTCCCCAGCGACTGTTCAATACGGACGTAGCCGTCATCGTCCTCGATGGAGAAAAACGCCGTATTCTCCAGCGGTGGCACGTGCAGGCTGGCCCCCTCGGACTGATCTGTGGCCATGTTATTGTTTAACACATGAGGCGGCTTAAATCTACGGCTCTGGACAGCGGCACCCGCCCAGTTACAAATATTAATAATTGGACCGCAACGGCTTATACTCATCTCAGATATATATACGTATGGCATCGATACGTGGGGCACTTCGGTTCAGCAAGGACATTTCGATTATCATGCTTTTGGGAGTTGTCTACGTCCTTGGGTTAAGCGTCACAGCGCTGATCCGTGCATCGGAGGATCGACTGCCGCGGATACACGCTGTTGGTGGCGAGATACGAAACCGACTTCGCCGCCCAGTGTAAGCCGCTTGGCAGCGAAGCCCCAGAGTCACCGACCGGCACTTGGAATCCGGTGGTTGTACCCGGAGCGTGTCTATCCGAATTGAAGCATTTTACCGGCCATTGACAGTACACGAGACGCCTTCTCTCGGTCTCTCACGGTAGATTCCCGTCGTAGTGCGACTTTTACATACATCACAATCTGTCTATAGTTACTGTTGTATCACATTACTTGAAGTATTGGCAGGTGAAACCTGCAGCAAATATAGTCTACTGGACTGACAGATATCTGCTTCAGAACGTACATGAGTGCGTGAATAGTGTGCCTTACTGATAGGTGCTTACTCCACAATATCGTCATGTCGAGAGAAATTGTGCACAATCGGAGGAGAATAGGGGCCCTCATGCCAACAGCCATTATTAATAGTGCATTATACTACCCGACAGCTTTATTATACGCTGCTTTGACATGATGTCCTGTGTGGGAGGCGTGCGGCACCTATCAGAAATCAGTCATTGAGATCAGGTAAAATGGGGCCTACTAGCCGTATTCATCGAAAGCCGTTCAGGGGAGTGGAGAGCGGATGCTACTAAGCGCACCAGTTACAGCCGAGGTACGGGAATGACGATACAAGCAAATCAGGCAAATCAAGCGGGTCAACAGGGGATCGCATCCAAGACTGCAGACGAGTTTCTCGTCACGCCGGAAAGCGAAGTCACGCCGGTTTTGAGCGTCGTGATGCCCACCCTCAACGAGGAGAAAGGGATCGTAGAATGTATCGATTGGATCAAGACAGCGATCTCGGAGTTGCGCGTCCCGACAGAGATCATCGTAAGCGACAGTTCGACCGACGCGACTCCAGAGCTAGCTCGCGAACGGGGTGCGACAGTCGTGACACCTGACGAACCGGGCTATGGCTACGCGTATCGCTACGCGTTCGGCAAGGCACGAGGAGAGTACATCGCGATGGGCGATGCCGACACGACGTACGATTTTAAGATGATTCCACAGCTCCTCGAGCCGGTCCAGAACGGCGACGCGGACATCTGTATGGGGAGCCGACTTGAGGGCGAAATCCGCGACGGGTCGATGCCGCCGCTGCATAAATACGTCGGCAATCCACTGTTGACGCGTTTTCTGAACACGTTCTATGGGGCCGGTGTCAGCGACGCACACAGCGGCTTCCGTGTGTTCACCAGAGATGCGCTCGAAACGCTAGAGCTAGAGACGACCGGGATGGAGTTCGCCAGCGAAATGATCATGGAAGCCGGCGCGAACGACCTCACCATCGAAGAGGTTCCGATCATCTACCACGAGCGGGAAGGCGAGGAAACGCTCGACAGTTTCAGTGACGGCTGGCGACACGTCCGATTCATGCTGGTGAACGCGCCGGAGTACCTGTTCTCGTATCCGGCTCTGTTACTCGTCTCTGCTGGGGCCGTGTTGATGTCGCTGTCAATCGCCCAGCTGTCGGTCGGTGGCGTCAACTTCGGAATACAGACGATGATTGGTGGGTCGTTGCTGGCAATCGCCGGATATCAGGTCTGGACGCTCGCGCTGTTCAGTTCCATCGCCGCGAACCCGATAAACAAGCCCGACGGTGTACTTGTCGGCATGATACGGGAGCGGTTCCAGTTGGAGCACGGCGCGTCGATCGGCATCCTCGCGGCCGCAGTCGGGATTCTGTACCTCGGGGGCGTGTTCGGGCAGTGGCTGCTCGCCGGCGAAGCAGCGTTGCCGTCGGCCACAGCGACCCTTCTGGCCTCCACAGTTGTGGTGCTCGGACTACAGACAGTGTTCGGGTCGTTCTTCATGAGCATGCTGGCAGACAGCAGCTGACCATCGCTGCTCCTTTTCGGAACTGATCAGTCCTGCAGACACCTGCTAGCACACGTTCCGTTCTCCGCGCACGCAATGTCGGGCTGCGTTCGGTTCTCGGCAACGAACTGCCACTCGTTTCGGCCCACGCTGTCAGTACCGTTCGAATAGGTGAGCTGTCTGTACAGCCCGTTGTAGTTCATCACGCTATCGTATTCTGTCCGGGAGTAGCGCTCCTCGTCGATGCCGTCCTGATGGGCGTCGAGGCCCATCGCGTGCCCAAATTCGTGCATGAACAGCGAAGCAGTGATCTTCGTCGAATCGAACCGCTCCATCGCCGCGATTTCAGGTCGTCCCGCGCCGACGAAGTAGTCGTCCCCGTTGTAGGCGACATCATCGGTGAGCAAGACGTAGTAATAGCCGTCAGAACGGTACTCCGAATGGTTGGCCCGGAAGTCGTAGATGTCGTTCCCGGGACCAGCGAGGTGTTTCGAGTGTACCGTCCCGTTAGCCGAGAGGTTAGTATCATCCGTGACGAGATGGATATCGATCCCGGTGGAGCCGTCGGGGTTCGAAACGGGTGCATCCTCAAAGGTCTCGACAATAGACGTCTGGACCGAGTCACTGAGCGTCGTTGACTGTGTGGAATCGACTTCGACGTAGATGTCCGTTCGTAGCGGGTCGGCATCCGGAATAACCCCCTCGCAACTGACTTCCATGCCGTCCGGATAGCCGTCTCCATCCGTGTCCGCGTCGGTCGGGTCGGTGCCGTAAGTGGACCGCTCTAGCGAATCTGACAGCCCGTCTCCGTCTGTGTCAGTGGTGTTCGAATCGGCCTGAGCCTGCTGTACGTCCGGAGTATCGGCCCCGCCACCGCTAGCAGTGTTCACCTGCGGCGACGTCCCGACGACTGGAAACACGACACCGGCGAGAAGCAGCGCCACGAGGACGACAGCACCGGCGCGAAACATCGGCAGGCGACAGAACCAGTTGTTCGCGAGACGGCGGGCGCCAGCTGACGTGTCTGTGAGCATAGTTCCAGTATTAATACTGATTTCAATATCTACATTCAGTTGAATTCTTGAATTCCGATATATTGCGGACTCAGGCCATTCACAGCTCAGAATTTTCGAGTGAAGGTTAAGTAGGTAATCCTCTAAATATCAATATCGATTTCGATATCGACGACAGATGCGAACTCTCAGCATTCGGCTGTGGCTGTCGGTATCTTCAATGGGATCGGTTCAGTAACGGAACCTAATGCGTGTCACCCGGCAGTTCTGGCTCACGCTCACTGCTATCGGTAGTCTTGTCGTGGGTGGTGGGCTGCTCAATGCACCCCTGTTAATCGTCGGAGCAATCGGGCTCGCAGGCTGGCTGCTCGCAATGCAGTTTGCGTTCGTCCGTAGCGTTTCACGGCTCAAGGATGAACTCACAGTTAGCCAGTCACTCGACCGGTCCCGAATACGGACCGGCGTCAAAACGAAGTACACGCTTCAAGCATCAGTTTCGGCCACCGATCACCTGCCGCTTTCCATCGAAGCAAGTATTCCACTCGCAGCGCAGATTGAGGCGGGTTGCTCCCCGGACATCAATCTCGATTCGTCGATGCAGTCGTCATCAGTGACGCTCGCGCTCACCTGGGAGACTGTTGGCAACTACGCTGTGCCCGGGGCCACAGTGACAGTCAGTGACGGCACCGGACTGTTTACCCAGTCGTTCACGACGGCCCCCGGTCCCAGAATCGCAGTCAAGTCGCCGTCGGTCGGTCCGATCCACGTTGGCCAGGGTGGGAAGCAGCTGTTACGTGGTGTCGGCGAGCACGAGGCCCGCGGACGGACAGGTGGCCTGTCAGCCGAGGAAATTCGAAAATACATTCCGGGTGACGCACTGAAATACGTCGACTGGAAGGCGACTGCTAGACTAGACGAGGCGCACGTCCGCAACTACGAAGCCGAGAGTAACCGTAGCGTGGTACTCGTCCTCGATCACCGTCAGACGCTGGGCGATGGTGTACCTGGCGAAACGAAGCTAGAGCACCTCAAAGCGGTCGCCGCGGCGTTCCAGCAGCGCGCCGAAACGACCCGAGACCCGCTAGGCTACATAACTATCGATGACACAGGCGTGACAGAATCGAGAGTCCCTGTAGCAAGAACCGAGGTTTACAGGTCGTGCCAGCATCGGATCAACGACCTCGACACCGAAACTGAGACGCCGGCAACAGCCACCGCGACAGCGACTCACACTGGAACGATGACAGGAACGGTGAACCTGACGACGGATACACACTCACCGATGGAAACGACGCTGCTCGCGTATCGGGCCGCCGCCCAATCAAAGCGACACCTTCCTAACCAACCGCTGTACAACGGGTTTCAGGCGGCACCACACGAGATACGTAGCGCGGACCTGCTAGTCATCTGTACTGACGACAGCAATCCGAGCGAACTGCGGAACACAGTTGGACTGGCGAGACGCAACGCAACGGCGGTCGTCGTGTTTATGACTCCGTCGGTGGCCTTCGATACGAACCTCCTCACGGACCTTGATACCGCCTACGAGCGGTACCAGACCTTCGACCAGTTCCGGCGTGAACTGAACGAAATCGACTCGGTGACGGCCTACGAGGTTGGGTCGCCGGACCAGATCTCGGCTATTCTATCCGGCAGCCCAGCGAACACAGACCAGAGGGAGTACATATGAGTATGGGACTAGCGAGGGGACGGTCACTTCGATCACCGCCTACCGTGCTCGGCCTGCTGGGCATCGTCGTAGCGGCAGGCGGGCTTGTTCTCGGTGGACCGGTATGGCTTGGCCTCGTCGGTGTTGTCCTCGGCGGTCTCTATCTGTCCGGAACAGTCGTTCTCGCGGTCGTGCTTGGACAGATAGCGCTCATCACAGTCGATACACCGTCACTCCTACCGCTCGTCCTTGTCGAAGGTGGCCTGTTCCTCGCATTGCTTTCGGTCACTTTTGAGACACCCGGCAGTCGGGTCGCTGGCAGCCTCGTGGCGCTTGTCGTTCCACTGCTCGGCGGTCTCGCCTGGTTGTCGCTCTGGCACTGGCACCTGGACCTCCTCACGACTGGGTCCGTTCTCGTCATCGGGATTGCCATCGTCGGCTATCTGCTCCATCGATATCTGCTGATAGAACTCGACATCGTGACTGAAGACGCAGCTTCGGATCGTGATTTCCTATGAGCCAACCCGAGTCCTCGCAACCGGATGCATCGGCCGACGAACATACACGGCAGACGGATATCGTACGGGATCGCCAGACACTCGAAGCGGAGCTAGAAGTGTTGCGGGAGGAGAACCGCCGGTTGCGCGACTCCTACGCACACGCAAAGCGAGCAACGTTCAGACGGACCGCAATGGGCTTTTTTGTGGTCGGTGGACTCTCCCTCATAGCGGCGTTCGTCTTTCCGGCCCTGCAAACTATTTTCATCGCATTCGGTGGAACCGGTGTATTCGCCGGCATCGTCACGTTCTATCTCACTCCCGAGCGATTCGTCTCGGCGTCGGTCAGTGACACAGTGTTCGACACGCTGGCCGATGTCGAACAGCACCTCGTCAGCGAACTGGAACTCCAGACTGAGATGGTGTATGTCCCAACAGCATCCCGCCCGGAGACGACCGCGCGCCTGTTCGTCCCCCAGCACGTCGAGTACGTGGTTCCTGACCCGGAGCAGTTGGGAGAACTGTTTGTCACGGGCGCTGAGGCGGAGCAGGGTATATCGCTTCCCCCGACCGGTGGCCGGCTATACACCGAGTTCGAACGAACGCTATCTGGTGAGCTCGATGACGACCCACATGCAATAGCGACACAGCTGACTGCTGCCCTGTCCGAGCAGTTCGAACTCGTCGATGGCACAACAATCGAAATCGATAGCGAGAGCCAAAACGCTTCTATTGCTATCGACAACCCTGCGTTCGGCGATATGCAACAAATAGACCACCCAGTAGTGTCTCTGCTTGCGGTGGGGTTTGCCACGGGCCTTGACCGACCAGTTACCGTTGATACGCACGATAGCGACCGGTTCAGCGGTGTCGTGACCGTTTCGTGGAACGCACTCGAACAACCATCGGCGCAGTCCAGTGGCGCGGCGACCGCAGAAGAAGAAACAACACCAACCCCAGAAAGCGGCTAGCTGCGGTCCAGTCGCTACTCGGACTCGCGTTTCGTCCCGCCGTCACCGACCGCTGTCTCGACACCCGTACTGTGGTCGGTGTCGGCCCCGGGCGGCGTGGTCGACTGAAGTATCTCTTCGATAACCGCTTCGGAACTGATCTGGCTCAGTTCGGCGTCGCTGTTCATAATGAGCCGATGCCGCAACACTGGGAGCGCCATCTCTTTCACGTCGTCGGGAATGACGTACTCCCGGCCGTTCAGACGCGCGACCGCTTTGGCTGTATTCTGCAGAGCGATTGTCGCCCGCGGCGAGGCCCCGTGAACGACATTTCGGTGGTCCCGCGTTGCGCCGGTGATAGCGAGAATGTACTCCTTGATGCTGTCTTCAATATGTGTCTCAGGGACCACTGTCCGGGCGTCCAGAAGGTCGTCCCGGGAGAGGACCTGCGAGATCGAGTCAGCATCGAGCGCCGGGTTCGCGTCGAACCGGTCGAGAATCGCACGCTCCTCATCGGAGTCGGGGATCTCCGTGACGAGTTTCATCTGGAATCGGTCGCGCTGGGCCTCCGGAAGCTTGAACGTCCCCTCCATCTCAAGTGGGTTCATCGTCGCAACGACGGTAAACGGCGTCGGGAGTTCGAGCGTCGATCCTTCGATAGACACCTGCCCCTCCTGCATTGCTTCAAGCAGCGCGCTCTGTGTTTTCGGCGGGGCGCGGTTGATCTCGTCGGCGATGACCAGATTGGTGAACACTGGGCCTTTCTGTAGTTCGAACTCACCGTTTCGCTGGTGATACACTGTCGTTCCAGTGATATCCGCAGGGAGCAGGTCAGGCGTCATCTGAACCCGAGAGTGCTGGAGATCCGTCGCGTTGGCGACGAGCGTGGCAATCGTGGTTTTCGCGACACCGGGGACCCCCTCAAGAAACACGTGGCCGCGTGTGAGCATAGCGACAGTAATGTGTCGCAGAACCTGCTCGTTCCCGATAAGAACGGTTTCCGTCTCCTCTCTGAGACGGTCGTACAGTACCGCCGGATCAGTCATTACGTTGACGATCGGGCCGGTGTTTAATAACGGCTTCCGTTACTCGCTCTACCTGATCGGCCTCCCAGTCCGGATGACGGGCTCTGAGATACTTTTCGACGCCGTCTCGGGACAGGTGTGGGTCCGGCTCGCGGCCCCTGTATTCGCGGAGTCGCTCCCGGAGGTACTCGTCGAGACGGCGGTCATACGCGAGCAGCGCTCCGACCAGCACGAGACCACAGAAGAGTAACAGCGCGTCCGACCGCTGCACAGCGAGGACGGCAGCGGCCACTGGCGGGACACCACTGGCGTGTGAGTAATCCAGCAGGGCCGTGTTGTGATTGGCGACAATGTTCCGGACGAGCCGTCGGTTGTCACCGCGTTCGAGCATTGCGTTCACAAAGATACTCGGGTCGCTGATGGCGACAACTCGACCGTCGCCGACTGATTCGCTCGTGACGACGGATCGGGACGCTAACTGCTCCCCACCGTCGAGTTCGCCGTCGCCGTTGCTGTCGAGGTAGGCATACTCGGAGGTGTTGACGAGTGTCGTCGCGTTGCCGGCTGTGATAGTCGTCCCATGGTTGAGGACGACAGTATCGACGCCAGTAGTCTCTGGATAGTCGCCAGCAGGCGTCGCTTCTGGGAACGAGGAGCTCCGGTAATAATTTCGGTTGTCGTACACCGGGCGGCCGTCGAAGCGTGCGTCTGCACCGACAGCAGCGAGCAGGTCATTTCCGTGTGGGCGGTAATCCTCGGCGACAACGAGTGTCCCACCGCTTCGAACGAACTCCGCGATTCGTGCCCGCTCGCTAGACGAGTACGGCTCCGCCGGCGAGAGAACGACCGCAACGGTGGTGTCCGTGTCACTCGTCGGATACTGACTTACGTTCGTTCCGACGGTCACGTTTGCACCGGCGTCAGCTGCGACGGTTCGAAGTTCGCCCGCCCCATCCCACTGGGAGTTATACGCACCGAACGCTGCTGAGGACGTGCTTGCGGCGTAGACGAGCGCGATGATCGTGAGGGCGGTGTAGGTGGCAAGTAGTAGCTGTGGGAGAGTGAGCGACGGCAGTCGGGAATCATCCGGGTACGGTGCCGTTGCCATCAGATCAGCCCCGGCGGTAGAATCGCAAGGATCCGTTTGATGACCACGTAGGCAAAGCCCACCAGTCCGAGCCCGATAAGCCACCAGAGCCGCCGTCGCCAGCGCGGCGACACGGTCTGCGGTGCGACCAGTTCGACAGTGACGAGAAACCCGATCAGCGAGACGACGAAAAACAGCTCCAGTGTCAGCGCATCGAGCAAGGTCAACACGAGGATGGTACCAAGCACCCACACGAGATGCCCGTAGATGAACTGCTGGCGCTGTCGGGTCGCCATGGTACGGCGTTCTCCTCGGCAGACAGTCAAAGTTCCGACCGATGGCTGCCGATTGAGCCATGGGGTAACGGCTAACCTAGCAGTTCGGTTCAGTCGTCGCTAGGCTGTCTCGAATCCGCCGACTCCTCGTCTGGCGTTCGCGTTCGGTCGCCGCTCGGGAGCAGCGAGACCGGTGACGCCGTCAGATACGGTACCGTTGCGACGAGAGCACCGAACAGGGCAAGCGAGACGCCACCGGTGAATATCGCTACGAGGATAGCCGGCGGCGTCCGCGCCGAAAGTCGGAAGCCGAAGAAAACGAGCCAGCCGGCCCGCTCCAGCAGCTGTAACGCAAGGACCGACAGGCCGAGAGCGAGGCCGGTCGCTGGGATCGCTATCCGGGCGATATCGGCCAGAATCGTCCGCAGGACCCGCCACTGCGTCGCACCGGTCGAACGATGGATGCCGATAGCCTGCCGACGCGCGTGGACCTCCTGTGCAAACGTCGCCGTGGTACTGCCGACGGTACTCAGCGCCGAGAGGACGACAAGGACGCCGAGAATCAACTGGACGTTTCCGAACACGCCCTCGACAGAGCGCTCGATTGGCGTTCCGGACGCGTACGACCCACTGCTTGCCACCGCGGATGCCAGCCGGCGGTCGCCGGTCACCTCGTACTCCGCCGTGGTGAGGGTTGTCCCGTTGGCTGTGACCCGGTAGGTGTACGTTCCGGGCTGGCCCCGTCCGCCGTCCGGGGAGAACCGCGTTTGCGTGACGTTTCCGGGCGGCATATAGACGGTCCGGTTCCGGGAAACGCCGGGGCCAATAACGCCCACGTTTCGCGTGAGCGGTTCCTGCCAGGGGTTTGCGAGCCCGACCCTGAGCGTTGGCGTGGTCAGGACGGACCCCGAGGACGGCGAGATCGACAGTTCTCCGTACAGTTGCCGCTCGGTTCCACGGACGATCTGAATATCGTGTGTTGCTGTCTGCTCCCCTGATCGGGCCGTTATCGTGTACTTCCCCGGTTCGCGTGGCAGGGGAACGACGGCGACGCCGCTCGATCCGGTTCTGAGCGACGGACCGTTCACCGTGACGGTGGCGTTCGAAACGCGGTCTCCGGTCTTGGTGACGACAGGGACTGAGAGGCCCGATCCGGGTGGAGCCTGTGACGGCAGCTGGCTCGGAATCTCGATAGCGTTCGGCGAGACGACGGTCACTGAGTGGGCGTACTTCCCGGCAGTGGCGTTTGCAGTCCCCAGTTCTGACGCGGTAAAAGAGGCAGTGCCAGTCCGCTCCTGTCCCGGCGGGACGGCGACCGTGGTTGTTCGCTGGTCGCCCTGATACCGGACTGTGACCTCCCGTTCAGCACGCTCGTTACCGACGTTTCGTACGGCAACGGTGAGGTTGACTGTATCACCTTTCGTGACGCGTCTTGGACCCGACAGCCCCGCCACGACAGCGCCCGACCGGTTGGCAGCGACACCGTCGGCGTCGTCGAGCCCCGAAACGGACCCTTTCACACGAATCATATGGACCTCCCCTGGCCCGGTCGCCAGGTCGGCCGCGGAGTCGAGCGGCAGAATGAGCAGGTCATCGAGCGTTCTGGGGGCGTCGTACTGCCCGACGATAGTGACCCGCCGAACCCCGGGCTTGACGCTCCCACTGACAGTCAGCTCGTCACCGACCTCGACATCGAGCGTCCGCGCGAGGTCGCTCCCGATGACGGCCTCGTCGTGCCGCTGTGGTCGCTGGCCTTCGACAAGCGTGGCCCCGGTGACGTTCGCGAACGCGCCGTACTCCGCCCCGTGGGCCATGTACGGCTGGCCGTCCGAAACCTGAGCGTAGATAATCTCCGGGCTGGCCGGCGTCCCGCCGGCCCGAAGTGCTGCGGCGTACTCAGCGTCGAGGCGACTGTTCAGCGGATGGGGTGCGCCGGCTTCGGTGATGGTCCCGGAGCCGCCCGCCCCGCCCCCGAGCGGGGACGCGAGGCCGGCCAGCGAGACGACGAGCAGGAACGTGATGCCGAAGACGGTCAGCGTCGCCGCCGTTGGCACGACCGAGCGCCACGACAGGAACGTCGGCGCGACCCAGTTTCTGACCGCCGCAAGCGTCGACTGCTCGGACTGGCCGGACCGAGCGTGACGGCCGCCGAGCGAGGCCGGCGGACGGGTCGCCGCGGGATAGGCGGCCAGCGCGCCGGCGACCAGCCCCATCAAGACGAAGGTCCCAGCGACGCCGGCGACGACGGTTGCGCTCTGGCCTGTGACGGTAACGTCAAGCGCGATAGGGAGGCCAACGAAAATCGCGACGTTGACAAGCGCCTTGATCAGGATGAGTCCGGCGGCATAGCCCAGCACCACGCCGGTCGTCACCAAGAGGCCGGCACGAAGCGTAAACAGGAGCCCCACGCGCCACCCCGGGGAACCGGTCGAGCGGATGACCCGTATCGCATCGAGTCGGTCGCGAACGCTCATCCGCGTGACGTTGTAGACGACGATGAGAACCAGCAATCCGCCGGCAGCCGCGGCGATACCCAGCGCCCAGAGCACCTGCTCCAGACCGCCAAGGACGTACAGGAGCGCGCTGACAAGCGGTGCCCCGTCGTCTGGGAGGCTCCCCAGCCCGGTTCCGCTCGGGCTGTGGTTGATGACGAAGTAGCCGGTGACGCCGACCCGCTGGGCGGTCGAGGCGTTCGTCGCGTACCACTGGTTCGAGAGGAACGTCGTTCCCCGCTGCTGTGGCACGACCGTGAGCGAGACCGTGCTGTTCGACCCGCTGACCGTTCGGGTCTGTTGCTGGGAGACCGGTCCTCGGCCGTCGACGCCGTCAGGAAGTGTCGGTAATCGCCCCTCCTGCCACTGGGCCGACCCCTCGATAAGAACTCTGGGCGTATCGGGCGGGATACCGACGAGCCGAACATCAGTCCCGTTTGTGGTCGCCGTCGCTGTCGGGAGCACAGTGACCTCACCACCGGTTTCGGGCGGGCCGTTTTCCGCGTCGTGGTAGGTGACCGTCCCGGAGTTCGCAAGCGGTTCGGCGAACGTTTCCGAGTACGTGACCGCAGTGAACAACAGCAGGACCGTCCCGATGAGAAACGCGGCCGTCACGGCGACGACGACCACGGTGAGCCGGTCCCGTCTGGACCAGCGAAACAGGAGGGCGTTTCTGTATCCCATCGGTTCGTTAGTTCGTCTCCGTGGACGGGCTCGCGTCCGGCGTCGAGGCGGCATCGGAGACGAGCGTGCCGCCGCGGATGAACAACCGCTCGTCGAACCGCTGGGCCAGTTGCGGGTCGTGACTGATGACGACGAGCGCGGTTTCCGTCGATTCCTTCATGCTGAACAGGAGGTTCAGCACCGACTCTGCCGTGTCCGGATCTAGCTGCCCGGTCGGTTCGTCGGCGAGCACGATTTCGGGGCGGTTCGCGAGCGCCCGTGCGATGGCGACCCGCTGTTTCTCGCCCCCACTCAGCGTCGCGGGGTACTGGTGTTCGAGCCCGGCAATACCGAGGCGTTCGAACAGCGTGTCCAGCCAGTCGGGGTCACGGTCGCCGGCGTGTTCCTGCGGGAGCGACGCGTTCTCGCGGGCGGTCAGGTCGCCGATGAGCTGGAAGTCCTGAAAGACGAACCCGAGCGTCGTCCGACGCAGGCGAGCGCGCTGGCGTTCGGACAGTGTGCTCGCGTCCCGGCCGTCGATCTCCAGCCGGCCGCTAGACGGAGACTCTAGCAGTCCGAGGACGTTGAACAGCGTCGACTTCCCGGCCCCGCTAGGGCCCTGAACGAGCATCGCCGCGTCGGACCCGACAGTAAGTGAGACGCCATCGAGAATCTTGGTGCCCCGTCGTGTGACACACAGTCCTGAGCCGACGAGGACGGGGTCAGTCATTGTCGGTCTTTCTGCCGGCCCCGTATTGTATGCCACGGTTACATACCCGGAAGAGACGGGCATGGATGGGGCTTATCAAACCGGGTCCGTTCAGCAACTCGTCAGCAACTCGTTCGGTTCCCGCCGGGCCGAACGAGGTACACGGAGTCGAGCCCGCGTGTGTCATAGACCACATCGTTCTCGTAACGCCACTCCGCTAGCGCCGCAGGTGTGGTTTTCTCGCTTCCTGCCGGGAACAGGTGCGCCCCGGTCGTCCCCCACGACGCCCGCGACAGCGTCGGGCAGTTCGGTTCCGCGCCGCCACCGAGCCACCGAGCAGTCGGCTGGTACGTTCCGTTGGACGCACCCGGATAGTACATATCGACGATACGGCTGAACGGATGATCGGAGGCCCACTGGTCGTCGACGTGATCTGCCGTAAACGTCGCGGCCGCAAACTGCAATTCGGTCGCTCCGGTCGGGAAGGCTAGCGTGTCGAGATTAACGAAGGCGATAGGCATCGTCGCAACCGCGGCAACCACGACGACGACCGTCAGGACTGTTGCGAGTCGGTGGCCGTGGGTCTTCGGCGGCTCAGGTCCGCCGTCCGGCGACGGCGACCGCCGATAGGCAACCGACGCAACGCCGATGCCGGCGAGCACGAACACGGGCAGATGAACGAACGTCTGGCCGCGAAGCGCAGTCCCATAGTACTCCGGCGTCAGTGAGGCAGTCAATGAGAAGTACACGATAGCAATCGGCGCCAGCAGCAGCGCAAGCACAACTGGACCGATCAGCCGACGGTCGCGGCTTGCACGCGGGAGGCCGACGACCGTAAACGCCACCGGGACGGCGAAGGCCGCGACAAGCATCAGGAGGCCGGTCGGCGTGGTCTGTGTCCCGGGGAACACGGTCTGTAACGCGTTCGCGCCGAGCGTCAGGAACCAGAGACCGACCGCGCCGCCGATGGTCACCCGCTGCAGGCGAGCGCTCGTCCGCTGGAACCAGATAAGCGTCGCCACCAGAACGACGACCCAGGCCAGAAACAACCCCGGATACGCGCTGATACGGTCGACGTAGGGAACCACCAACCGGGACTGTTCTGCAATCCGGTAGTATCCCCACATGTACACCCAGAAGCCCGCGACGACGGCGAGGGCGGTGACGGCGTCACGACGCGACGGAATCCGGGCAAGATGGGCGGCTAGCACCCCCGTCAGTACCAGCGCAGCGATGAGCGAACTGAACGTATGCAGGAGCGGGAAGGCAGCGAACAGGACGACCACAACTGCGCCCCAGCGACGCCTGTATCGCTCCGTCGTGAGCAACCGATGGACGGCAATCGCAAACAGCGGCAGCAAGAGAAACGCCAGCGCTTCCTCGTCCGTCTGTCCGGTCCGACGGAGATAGATGCCCTCGACCGCGAGCCCCATCCCGACCACGCCCATCGCCACCGTCGTCCGCGAGTGACGCCAGCGACTCGACTGTGCGAGGCGTTTGACCAGCGCCATCGCCGTCAGACAGGACGCCCCACCAGTCACCGCGACGACCGGCTGTGCGATGTACAGCGGCCGCTCACCGGTGAGTGCGCCGACGACGGTCAGAACGGCGGTAAACACGATGTTGTCCGCGCGGAACCGTCTGAGCGGAAACGTCCCCATCCGAAGCGTGTCTCTCGCCAGAGCGACGTAGCCGAATCCGTCTAGCGTCGAGGGCAACGGCGTCCAGTGGAGCGTCGTGAGTCGGGCCGCGACGGCCACGGCCAGCACAGCCACGATGAGCAGCACTCGTCCCGTCCGGCCGTCACTCATTGGCGGGTCCTACAGCGGGTGGGTGTAAGATAGTTACCGCATTCCGTCGGCCCCGTCGTGTTTACCGTCCCCGTCTGAGTTTCCACGAGTGTCCCTGCGTTGTCGGTAGCGACGGCCGTCGACCCGCCGATCCAGACACCGACGAGCCACGGCTGCAGGAGTACAGCAAGGGGACTCAAAACGGCGGGTAGACGGTCAGTGATCCCCGTTTGATTTGATCTCGCGGGCGTGTTCCACAGCCGCTTCGGCCCGTGACCGGTCGACTGATGTCGGTGCAAACGCTGCGGTCTCGAAAGTTTCGACCACTGTTTCAAGATCGGCAATCCGTTCCTCCGGAACGCCGTGCTCCTGACTCCGCTGGAGGAGTTCCCAGTGTGTTGCCCCCTTGTCAATCCCGTTCTCCACCGCTAGCACGTCGTGAACTGCGGTGTACGCTACCATCGCTGCGGCGTCGTAGTTCCCGCTATCCAGATACGTCTCGACGCGGTCCTCAAACGTCGGCGCTGTTTCGTCTGACGACGTTGCCGACGACGCAGGGTCAGTCAGCGACACGTCACCAGTCTCGGTCTGGACAGGCGAGTCCGTGTCCTGAGATTGATTGAACCGCGACACGATAAACCAAGATGCGCCGACGACTGCGAGCGCCATTCCACCGCCGAGGACGGGCAGCGAACTGTATCCGATGATCCCGTTCCCGAAGCCGGCGGCCGGGTTCTCGTCGGAGCCGAACAGTATCGCCACCAGGGTATCGATAAGCAGATCGTTGTCCGAATCGGAGCCGACCGGTGGGTTGCCACCACCCGACCCCGCGGCCAGCGTTGCCGTTGCGGTCGCGTTACCGAGGTTCGAACTCGGTTCGTCGTACGTGGCGGTAACAGTAACTGACTCGTTCGTCGGCGAGTCCGCGAGAACGGTCCGGAACGAGCCGTTCTGGTTCGTTTCGACGACCTCGGTCTCGCTATCACCGACCCGAATCCGGACCGGGCGATCCGACACGGGGTTTCCAGCAGCGGTCTGTAGCTGGCCACGGATGAGGGCTCCCTCGTCTGCGCGCGATGCGTTCACTGAGAGATCTGTCCGTGTCTCGACCACAACAACAGGGGCTACGGACTGTGCACCAGCGATAGCACGGTTCTCGTACGGAACCCGGGCGACAAACTGACGCTCACCGTTGTTTACCGACGCTGGGACTCGGATCGTTTCTGTGACGGTTCCGTTCTGTCCGGTCGTCGTCCGTGCAACGACGGTGTCACCAACGGCAAACTCAACTGGGACCGCACCGACACCTTCTGACTCGACTGTCACGGACGCCGTGGCGTTGAGTCGGTCACCGTATCCCACCGCATCCGGCGCAATGTCGCTCGTCACGTCCGGGGTCACCTGTTGTACGGCAATCGTGAACGTGGCCCTGTCGAACAGGTACACCGAGTCAGCATCCGGGACGTACTCGATCGGTATGGATTGCGACCCGAGCCTGGCCGAGCGTGGCCGGTACTGCGTTTCGAACACGCCGTTCGAATCAGTCTGCACAGTTCGCGTCCGGTCCTCGATCCTGATCTCGATCGCTTCGTCGGCGATGACCGAGCCGTTCTCCGTCTCTATCTGGCCGGAGACCGTTCCGGGGTCGCTGAACGATGCGGTCACGTCGACCGACTGAACCGTGAGTGTCGTTCCGACGAGCGTCTCTTCACGGATAGCCGCCTGCGTTGCCGTGATGTTTGCTGTCGTCTCATTGATCTCTCTCTGTCCCAGAGAAAGGTCGACAGACGTGGTGTTCTCGATCTGTTCGAAGTTCTGGTTCAGTTCTCGGCCCCTATCGCTGATGTTCGACGCTGTCCGCTCCATCGCACGCGCAGTGATGCGGGCCTCGCGTTCGTTCCCGCGCTCGCGTGCTGTCTGATACGCCGCGTACTGTTGCCGATAGCGCTGGACCTCGTTCGTGAGATTTCGCTGGTTCGCGCGCGCGGCCTCGAACTCTCTCGCAGCGGTGTCGTCCGTATCCGAGGACGTGTCACCGGCGACCTCGACATACTGTTCTAGGCGCGTATCGTAGTCGTCGCCAAGGACCGACCGTGCCCGATCGTACTGGTCGTTCGACAGCGCAATACTGCTGTTTTCCAGTTGCCCGCCCATCGTCCGAGCTAACCAGGCGGCCGTTTCGTCGCTGTACTCGCCGTCCGATACCGAATCCGGGTTTTCCTGTTGTGTCTCGTTGTCGTCCGTCGGCGTCTCCACCTGCCGGTTCAGAGCCGGACCGCTATCGTCGGTCCCCATCGCTGCCACCCCACCAGCGCCCGTAATGAGCCCTAATATTGCCAGGGTGACGAGCACGGCCCACGACTGGCTCCGTAGCACACCGAGTTATTCTCCCGGTTTGATAAAATGCGTTCGGTTGGCTTACCGGAGACAGTTGCAGTCATGGACTGAGACGGAAAGCGAAACAATCAGCTATTTTTTTACCGTGCCGATATGACTCACAGCCAATGGCTGAAACCCAGACGTGGAAACTACTCTTGCCACGTCAACTCCGCCACCTCCCAGCCGACCTAGCAGGCGTTGTCGGCGTTGTGATTCTGACGAATCTGGCCGCCCTGCTGCCGGTCATCTCCGACACGCCGGTCCGCATCATCGCCGGGCTTGTGTTTGTCCTCTTCATCCCCGGCTATGCGTTCATCGCAGCGCTGTTTCCGGAGGCCGGGAGCGGCCCCGCGGCCGACGATGAGACCGTTTCGAACCCGCGAGCCGACGGGATCGATGGTATCGAACGGACCGCGCTCTCGTTCGGCCTCAGCATCGCGCTCGTTCCCCTGGTCGGTCTGGTGTTGAACTTCACACCGTGGGGGATCCGGCTACTTCCGATTCTTGTCTCGCTCAGCGGACTGACGCTCGCTTTGACCGCTGTCGCAGCTGTTCGACGCTGGGCGGTACCCGCCGATGAACGATTTCGCGTCCCGTACCGTGCGTGGCTCAGTGCCGGACGTGCGGAGTTGTTCTCGCCGGCCTCGCGGACGGATGCGGCCCTGAACGTGCTGTTGGTCCTGAGTATCCTGCTTGCGGCTGCCAGCGTCGGGTATGCTGTCACAGTGCCGAAAGATGGCGAGCGGTTCAGCGAGTTCTACCTGCTGACAGAGGGCGAAGACGGCGAACTCGTTGCTGACGGCTATCCGACGGAGTTTCAACAGGGAGCGAGCCGCGCGTTGATCGTCGGCATCGGAAATCAGGAACACGAGCGGACGGAGTACACCGTTATCGCCGAGTTACAGCGCGTCGAGCGCGTCGGCAACGAAACGCAGGTTCGAGAGCGGGCAGAACTGCGGCGCTTCCAGCCGACGCTAGGACACAACGAAACCTGGCAGCGCCAGCACGAGGTGCAGCCCGAGATGACTGGAGATAGACTTCGACTCCAGTACCTGCTGTACCGTGGCTCACCGCCTGCGACCGTGGACCAGTCGACCGCGTACCGGGAAGTCCATCTCTGGGTGAACGTAACCGGCTGACCCCGTTCTCGTAGGGGGCAGAGCTACTCCCGGTAAAACAGGGACCGACTTACTGCCCATTCTTTTGAGATCTAACCCGGCAAACAGCTTTTCCTTGCCTAGGTCATTGGTTTCACCGTGTACCCCGCAGGCCACTTCCTCCTCGCAGCCGTCCCGCTGACGGCATACACGGTGGCTCGGTGGCGTCGCCTCCCGTCCGGGCCGATGGTACTTCTCTTGCTTGTTGCGACGCAACTTCCGGACATAATCGACAAGCCGCTCGCGTGGACGTTCGCGATCCTTCCGAGCGGGCGAATGTTGGCCCACTCACTGGTCGTCTCGCTACCCGTCCTCACCGTCATTGTACTACTGGCGGTCCGCCGGGGCTACGGGCGGTACGCAGTGGTGTTTTCCGCCGGCTATCTCTCACACATCGCCGGCGACTTCTATCCGATTGTGCGGCTCGGGACGGAGTACTACTTCTTCCCGAACCTGTTCTGGCCGCTGCTGACGGCAAACCCCGATAGAACGCCGTCGTTTGCGGCGCACTCGCCCGACAGCTTGCTCTCGCTTACCGTCCCCCTGATCGTCTTCGGACTGGCCGTCAGCTACAGTCTCATGACAGTGTACCGGAGAGGCGATCGGGTCTCAGTCAAAATACCACCGCGCTAACGCTTCGTTCACCGCTCGTTGCCAGTCGAAGTGGAGGCTCGCTAGCGGCGGACTTCGAGTTGTCAGCCAGATATCGTGGCTGCTGTTCTCAGCACTTGAGATCTACGAATGAAACTAAAGCGACTGTCTCAGACTGGGGCCGCGGATTCAATCGGCGCTTCGCCGCAGTTGACACAGATGTACTCTTCGTCAACGGTGAGCACGACCGGTGAGTTACACTTGATACACTTGATTTTCGCCGCACGAGATGGCTTTGCGTAGTCCCCCATTGTATGTACCTTACACTGACATATTGTCTGTAAAATAGTATAAAAGTACCCCTTTCAGCAACATTGTGTCTGCAATCGCTAGTGACATGATAGTTCAGTTATTCAGGAAGCGCAGACCTCGGATGGGCGTACAGCGGAGAAGGAAGTCACGTTAGAGAACAACCAAAACCGCTGCGTAAACTGGAGCGTTTGTTAGTCCCGTCGTGCCAGGAAGCCGGCGCCTAGCAGTGCTAGCACTGCGACGAGGACGGTGAAGCCGGGACCGCTCGAACTCGTGGTTTCGACCGTCCCGTCTGTTCCGGTTGTATCCGTATTGTCGGGTTGCTGTGCCCCACCACCTGCGGTCGTAGCTGCTTCCGTTGGGTCCGCTCCGCCTCCAGTCTCGGTGCCGTCGTCGGTGTCGGTGTCAGTCGTCGTTTCGTCCGCTGTGTCTTCTTCGGTAGTCTCGTTATCGGCGTCGTCGTTCCCGCTCTCGTCATCGCTATCTCCGCTGTCACTGTCGTTACTTCCGTTGTCGCTGTCGTCGTTCCCGTTGTCGTTGTTATCGTCGCTTCCGTCGTTGTTGTTATCGTTGTTATCGTCGCTTTCGTCGTTGTTGTTGTCGTTGTTATCGTCGCTTTCGTCGTTATTGTTATCGTCGCTGTCACTGCCATCATCGCCGCCATCGTTGTTGCCATCACTCCCGTCGTCGGTCTCGTCACTGTCGTCGTCTGAATCTGACAGTGTGACCGTTCCAGTGGTGGAACTGATCTCGTTCGAGTCTTCGCCAACAGCAACGTGCACGTACGTGTACGTCCCGTTCGGCCATGAGTCGAGCGTTCCGACATCGACGGTCGTATCGGCGGCATCGGATACCGTTGTCGCCGAGGCATTCATCAGGTCATCACCGGTCGAATCCGGCGATGCTTCGGAGAGAACGAAGCCAAACAGGCCGATCAATCCCGCAGACGGCATCGCCCCAGCCGTCGTCGAGTCCCCACCGGTGAAGGTGGCGTCATCATCCATCGACGAGACACCGTTGACGCCATCAAAGGAGTTCTCGACCGTGACCTGATCTTCGGAGAAATTCTCATCGATGTCGCCGGTCACCCGGACGGTGCTCGTCCGATCTTGCAGTTCGTCCTCATCGAACAACAACACGGCGTGCGTGACAGCGTCGTCTTCGAGTTCGGTTTCGATATCAAGCGAGACGTTATCGCCAGCGGCAACATCATCGGCGGTCGTATCGACCGTCGACGAGCTTTCCTGAACGAGCGTCTGTTCGACACCGACAACGGTCACGTTGCCATCGGTCGAAACGTTGTTGTCCGAAACGGACAGGCCCTGTCCGTCATCGACGGTGACCAGAATGAAACCGTAGGCACCACCCGAGTCAGGGGTGTACGACGTTTCGAGTTCACCATTGTCGTCTATCGAGCCGACCCCGTCCGCGTCGTCTAACAGTTCGACCGAGCTGGCCTTGGAATCGTTCGTAAAGATACTGGCTAGATCGGTTCTGACGCTTCCTTCGTTAAATCCGGCCGCAGATGGGTCCTCGGAAAGTCTGACAGCGAGCAGTTGCGCCTCGTCGCCGGCAAGTCCCGTGGTTCCAGCCCCAGTGGTCGATTCGAACGTAAGATCCACTGATTCACCCGTCTCGTGAATTGTGTACTCGTCCCTGTTGAGGGGAACGTCACCGGTCTGTGCAGACTGGATATTGATGTACGTCTCTGGGGCTGCTATCGTCGTTGGGCCGGTGGAAGACGTCCGAAGCGGGAGCAGTGACCGCTCCCAGACATCCACGCTTTCGGTCACTGCCGTCGTTTGTCCGTCATCCACTGGCGTTGCCGCCACCGACGTCACCGACAGGGGAGCGGCTAACACCAGCAGCACTGTAATCGCACAAATTACAGTGTGTTTCCCTTTTGGTGTTTTATACATTACTGAATTTTTTCGGAAGGGTGCGGTATAATTCTTATGCAGTGACATTCAGCGATACACAGTGTCATATGAAGATTACAAGACACGAGGACGCTACCCCCGAGATTTTACAGCGCGAACCTGAACCGTATCTCGGTAAAGTACCCTATTCGCATCGATGGATACTGTCCGGAATAGTGACTGTTTGACGATAGCTAATTGACTGCGTACCCGGGGTGTAGCGTCAGCTGGACAATATAGCCACGAAACCGGTTGTGATCGGTAAACGTCAGTAACAAAATGTGTAGCCTGTTCGGCGGACCCATCCAGTGAGGGACGCCCGATCAGTTATTCTGCTTCGTCTTCGTCGTCATCCGCAGTGTTATCCGGTCCGCCAGCGGTATCCGGAGGACCACCGCCCGGACTCAGTGCCACCGTGCCAGTATCCGAGTTGATTGTCCCGGACTCGGTGCCGACTGCGACGTGGACGTACTGATACGCACCGTTTGGCCAGGAATCCAGCGTCTGGACTGTTACGTTGGCGTCAGCGTCAGCGCTGACAACTGTTGCAGAGGCGTGGATAACGTCGCCGTCGGCATCCGATTCAGCCTCGGAAATCACTGTGCCGAATAGACCCTGTACCCCGATTGCAGGTATCGACTGGTTTGCGGAGAGATTGATACCTGCGATACTGGTGTTGTCGCCAACTGTCGCAACACCGCTGACGTTGTCGAAGGAATTTTCGACAGTGATCTGGTCCTGACTGAAGCTCTCGTTTAGCTCGCCGGACACCGTCACAGTGCTCGACTGCCGCTGGAGTTCGCCCTGTCTTACCAGTATCACTGCGTGCGTGGCGTTTCCGTCGTCGATTTCTGTGTCGACATCGAGCGTGACGTTATCGCCGGGAGTGACCGGATTCTGAGCCGGCTCGACGGTCGAAGCGTTGTCCTGCACAACCGCTTGCTCGACACCAACGACAGTCACGTTCCCGGTGACCGACACGTTGCCGTCAGAAACTGACAGTCCTTCTTCATTTTCGCCGACAGTCACCAGAACGAAGGCGTATGCACCGCCCGACTCGGGAGTGTAGGACGCGTTTAGTTCACCCTCGGCACTTATCGCTCCAACACCCTCTGCGTCATCAAGTAGTTCCGCCGACGTGATATTCGAATTGTTTGCGAAGATATCCCCAAGTGAGCCCGAGATGTCGCTGGTGTTTGCCCCTTCAGTGGTCGGTGCTTCATCTAACTTGACAGCCAGCAGTTGCGCCTCATCGCCGGCAAGTGTCCTCGTCCCAGCACCGATTCTAGGTTCAAACGACATATTTATCGACTCGTTTCGCTCGTGGATCGTCACCGTCCGCTTGTTGAACGGTAAGTCGCCAGTCGCAGCCGATTCGACATTGATGAACGTCCGCGGTGCCACTATCGTGGTTGGCCCTTCTGACGTCGTTCGAAGCGTGAGCGGAGACCGGTCCCACACGTCGACGTTTTCAGTCACCGAGACCGACTGACTCTCAGCAACCGGGGTTGCCCCGACGGTGGACGTCACTGATAACGGACCAGCGAGCACTAGCGCGACTGCCATCACGAAAATGGCAATCGGTTTTACTATTGGTATTTTTACCATTACTGAAACATTACTGAAGCCTGCGACATATTTTTTGTGTAGAGATGCTATTTTGATGCATTCAGAACCCTTCTAAGAGCATTCAGAGTGGAAACTGGGGCCAGAATTGATTGTTTTCTTAAAATTGTTTGTTTTCTATAAGTATTAGCAAATGAGCTGGTAATTAACCGATGCTAAACTAGTCTGTATACTAATCAGTAACCGCAGTCCGCGTTTAGCGCTGTAATTACGGAACTGGTCTGGGACAGTCCAGTGGAGGGGTGGCTCCATCGGGCAGGCGTCATGGGCTAGTCACTGAGGGTTGCCGGGTACGCGGCGCTGCAATTCCACCTGATTCCCACCGAATGCCCGAACGCATGACATCGACTTGCTTTCGGACGGATTGTAACATGGAAGACGCCCGTCGGAATTCAGTCGGGGCGAGAGCACAGGACCACAGCAAGCTGCATCGCTGAGACACATCTACGGGACATCGGGTCGGAGAATTGCGAGGGAAGATCGCTCCGTGCGAGTCTTCCGGCACCGATCGGCCCTCATCTTCTTCACGAGACGCCACCGGGGTCGGCGGCGTACTCGCGACCGTGATGATGGCCGCTCACTGTGTGCGAGGGACCGTGTCGGTCCAACAGTGCGAGGGAAGAGATTTGAACTACGCAGAGGCGGGCAATCGCCCCGCCTTCTCTCATTCAAACTCTTCCGTGTGCATCCTTCGGCGCCGCGTTGTGCGGCCCCTATACGATGCGAGGGAAGGGATTTGAACCCTTGGACCCCTACGGGAGCGGATCTTGAGTCCG
>JBDGPY010000089.1:0-34626 GCA_042219425.1 Haloarcula sp.
TAGTCACTTTGCTGCTGTCCGTCGTTGGGTCCAACCGCGTGGAGATGGGTAACCACCGGAAAAACCCGAATTTCAGATATACCATACTCTAGATTAGACATGTCTAAACTAAAGTCTATTGGGTACAAAAGGGACTATGTATCCCCTTCTACCGGGCTCTATCTGCTTGATAGCATCATTTTCCAGGCAGTGAGGTGACTGTGTATAGGCCCAATCCCAGTGATACAGCCGACCGGTATGACCTGAAAACCAAGGTACAGTGAACCAACCAGCGATTCCGACACTCCCGGGCTCGAACGCACCGCTTCCCGGTTCAGGTTGGTCGAGAACTGCGTCGTTCGGGCGCTACTTGTGGTTCCGCTTCGAGGCGTTTGGCGCGCTTCTCGCTACCCACGGATCGCCGCTCGCTTTTCGAGAGCCGCGCTTTGCGCGTCTCTCACTCCACGTACCGATATTTCCGCTCACCCATCCGGCCCCAGCCGTCGAAGGCGAACTCGCCGTCTGGCGCGGTGAACTCCTCCACGTCGGCTTCGGTGTCGTGGTTGTGCACGTCGTGAACCCTCTCGTACTCCGCGAAAGTGAGCTCGTACCGGTTCCGTATCTGTTCGTCGACGTTGAGTTCGGCGATTTCTTCCTCCCAGCCGGGGACGACGGTCTCGGCATGGACTTCCGCCTGTGCACCGGAGCCGTAAGAGGCGACCAGCAGCTGGGTGTCGTCCAGATCCAGTCCGTTCTCGCGGGCGTGTTTCAGGCTGGCAGCGCGGGCGATGTGGACGGAGCCAGTGTACCAGTTGCCAACCTCGCGGGAGATTTCGAGTGTCGGCTCGATAGCGGCGGCATACCAGTCCTGGTACCGTTCTGTCTCGGTGAGTGCGTCGGTGTACTCCTTGATAGCCGCATGGAACTCGTCGTCGGTCTCGAAATCTGTGCGCATGGGCTGGTGGCCGATCTCCTCGGCGAGCAGGTCTTCCACGTCAGTACCACGGACGATGTGTCGATACCCCAGTGCAGCGGCCTTCCGGACCATCCCTGGGAACGGTGTGTGGAACGGAATCATCTCGTAGTCGCCCGGATGAATATCACCGGCCACCTCGGCGAAGTCGTCGAGTGCCTCGCGCATGCGGGCGAGGTAGACGTTCACCGAGCGCTTGCCATCGACGGACGGGAACTGCTGATTCGGCTTGAGGAAGTCCGTCTCGTCGGCGCTCCCGTACCCCTGCTCGGTCGAAAGCTCGATCAGACTCGGATTCTCGTTGACGAGTATCGCCACCGCGCCAGCCCCCTGCGTGGCCTCGCCCGGGTCATTGCGGGCGTACAGCGCGGTATCGGTCGCGATGACCAGCGCGGCCCGACCGCGGTTTCGGCCCGCGCGGATCCAGTTGTACGCGTCGTCGAGGCTCTGTGTCCCGGAGATGCAGGCGAACTTCCGCTCGCCCTTGTTGGCGTGATGGAAGTCCTCGTCGTACACCTGTTCGAGACAGCCGGCGATGTACGTCGAGACCGGCTTGGAGTTATCGAAGGCGCTCTCGGTCGCCACGTCAATGCGGCCGATGTCCTCGGGCGTCAGCCCCTTGCGCTGCATCAGGCGATAGGCCGCGTTCGCTCCCATCGTCACGATGTCCTCGTACACGTCGGGGAACGACGAGGCGCGCAGTCCCAGCCCCTTCGTGTACTTCCCCGGGTCGTCGCCCTGGGCCGGAGCGAACGTCTCCGCGAGGTCAAGCTTGAGCTTCCCGGTCCAGATTTCCATGGCATCGATTCCGACAGCAGTCATGGGTTCAACGTCAGGTCGGATGTATATGGTCCTGTCGATTGGTGTTTCGACGATTGTCTACTATTGAGCCGGCGAGACGTGAGCTATCCGTAGCATCCACGGCCAGTTATCCATCGTTCGCCGGGTTCGTGCTGAACTCGAAATCAACGACGCATTCATCTTCGATGACATCAAAGGGCTCGCCCGGTGACGGAACGGCACGTGACCAGTCTGTATTGTTAACGACTAACCGGTAGGTCCCCTGGGAAATCGTGGTTCGGCTACCACGGATGTTTGTCCTGTGGAACTGCGACGCTTCGCCGACATATCGTGCACGATAGCGTTTCTGGAACGCCCGGTACTCTTCCTCGGTGAACAGAATGGCGTCGACGGCCGGCCCACGGCGAACAATCAAGTCGTAGTTCAGTGTGGTCTGTGTGGTCGCCTCGATAGTGTAGTCCTGGTGCTCGTTTTCTTCCAGCCGAAACGTTGTGTCGACTGAGCGGCGGTCCGGCTCGGGCGTCGATGTCGGCGTTTCAGTCTCGACCTGAATGCGCGCTGTGGTCTCCCCAGACCTGTTCGTCTGGGGCGCGTCAGAGCGCTGCGCTGTGGGTGTGGTCGTTGGGGGAGCAGCACTATCGGCCGCTGGAGTCGAGATAGCATTGGCGTGGTCAGCTGTAGCAGGCTGTTGTGACGCTGTCGCTTTCGGAGTCGGCGTCGTCTCAGATTCCTGTCCGGAACGGCGTCCAAGACAGCCGGCGGAGAGCGCGGAGAGCAACGCCACTCCGAAACCACGCCGCGACAGGTTACCCATACCTCAGCACACTCATCTGTCGTAAAGATGTTTACGGGTGAATTCTCGTCGATGGTAATCAGAGGGTGATTCCGACCAAACATATTTCAGGAGAGAAAGCGGAGTCTACGCCGTTCGCGCCTGTTCCGGCAGAAATGTTATACTAGTATCATTTCTTGGAATGGCGCATGAACGATTTACATGAACAGGTCGGTTGTTTCACTCGGACTCGTGGTTCTGGTGGCGATCAGCATCCCGCTACTCGTGGGAGCTGCGATAGAGGGGACAGCTGGCGCAGCCACTGCAGCGGATTCGACTGAACCAGCCCCGGCAGTGACCACAGACACGTCACCGGCGACGACCCCGAGTGCGGACGACGCGTCGACGGTAACACCGACCAGTGAGGCCGCTGATACCGAGGAGACACAGGCGGCGAAGTCAGTCGCGACATCGGAAGCACTGGATACACCGACAGACTCGGCGACGACACTCGATACGGACCGTCTCGAAGCCCGACTTGTCGCGGCGATCAATGACCGACGCGGCGACCCACTGGCTAACGACGCCGTCGACGATACCCTCTCAGACGAGACAAAGACCGGCCAGACACTGTCGGCTATGGCTGCTACCCACAGTGACCGAATGGCTGCTCAGGGACTGGCCTCTCCGATTGCGAACGGGTCAGACACTCAGGACCGGTACGCCGCTGCCGGGCTGTCAGACAAATGCCGCCTCCAGCACGAGGGGAACGCGTACATCCGGCCGGTGACTGACCTCGAACTGATCACGAGTGTCGACCCCAACGGCGCGAACGCCACACGAACCGCAACGGCCGTCGCCGACCACTGGTTCGACCTCTCCGGTCCTCGTGACACGCTATATCTGGCGAACGCGAACCACATCGGCGTCGGCGCGACGACTGCCGACGGTGTCGTCTACATCACTGTTGCTCTCTGCTGAGCTGTCGCCGGGGGAAGAGACCGATCAGCGACGGTCCGGGTCAGGAAGTGCGACAGCGCAGGCCTCTCTCGTCTATCAGGTCCGTGCCAGCAGTCGTAATTGTTCCGTCACAGACGTGCGTGTTCCCGTTCGGGCTATCGTCGACCAGCGTGATTGCCACGTTGACCTCTTTATTACCGTTGAGGGGTTTGTTCTTTTCCAGATCTAACGAGTAATCGACCAGCGAGCCACTCGATGGATTTCTGGTTACCGAATTCAATTCGTTTCCGTTCTTATCTGTCGCGTTCAGTTTTACCCTGTCGATTCCGGACTTGTCCGCGACGCGGAACTTGAACCGGATGTCGTCGTTTTTGTTGTTGCTGTTGTGTTTCACCGATTCGAAGTCAGCTACGGGTGGTCTGATATCCGGGTCTGACTCGCTGTAGTTTCCTGTCACTGTGAACGCAGTGGCTCGTGTCTCACCGTCCGGGAACGTGTACGTGATTGTCTGCGTGACGTTTTTTCCGTCCATATCAACCGCATTGTTGGAGCCATCGGGCCGAAATTCGTAGAGATACACTATCCCGTCTGAACTCGACGATATATTCGGATTGCCATTGTTATCGAAGCCATCAGTATCGATGTCGACAGTTATCGGAAGATCGGTTCCGGAATCGAAATCAGTGTATCCGTCGCCGACATCGCCATCAATATACACTTCGGACTGTTTCCGCTGACCGTTTGGTGTCAGTTGGTCCGCGATTTGGTCGACATCAGTACTCTGGCTCGTCAGACCGAGATCTGTAATCTCGACCTGTTGGTCGTACGTGTTCGTGAACGTGTATTCAACGCCGCCGGGAATGGTATCATCATCATCATAATCCAGTGCCAGGGCATCGTTGTTGTACGCCAGCCCAATTTCTTCGCTGTTTCCGCCGGTCCCGGACCCAGAAGTCACGTCCACGTCTACACTCACGTTCTCCGGTGTCTCCTCGTCGAAGGACGAATCCAGTCCCTGATAGCTGAAATTCACCTGGTTTGTGGCGACTCGTGTGTTTGACCCAGTCTGGTATTCAAACGTCACCTGCCCGTTGCTGTCGGTCGTCGCCTCGTTACGATCCAGCGTCCCGGTGTTTGAGCCCGGAACCCCGCCCTCGACGGTGATGCCTTCGACCGGGTTGTTGTACGCGTCACGGACCTCCAGCACGATTTCTTCGGTATTGCCTCTCTCGACGCTGGTTGTGTCTCCGGTGACGGTGGTGAGATACGCCTCGCTCTCAGTGGAGATTCGTGTACCGATACCCGCTTTCGCCATTTTAAGGCGGTATGTAGCGCCCCGTTCAAAGACGATTGTGACGTTGTAGAGCTGGCCAGGGCCGTCGGCCCCGGTGACATTTGCGATGTACTGGTTGTCGCCGTTGGACCCACTTTCGGGGGTTGGATCAACCTCCTCGTCGAGAATCTCGTTTTCCCATTCCGATGCCGGGAGCCTGGTGAGAAATGAGACCGAGACGTTCGTCGTCTCTGTCGCGTTCGTTACCCTGACCGTTCGGGACGACTGTGACGTCGGCTTCACATCGACCGCGACCGAGTCGCTTGCGGAGTGACTCGTCGACCCGTTGAGCGCGACGAGCGTGATGTCGCGGCCATCGACCATCGTCTGCCCCGAGAGCGTGAGATTCCCCTCCCGGAACTGGTTGTAGACGACCGAATGCTCGTACACCGTCTCCGGAGCCTCTCCGTAGACATTGTACTCCGGCTTGTAGGCGACGGCCCCCGTGTTGTAGTGCCTCGCCGTTGTCCCGTCCCAGTAATCCGCCGTCTCTCCGTCTATCGCTTCGGCATTGCGCACCGTGAGGTTCTTCGACTCGTTGACGGTCCCGTCCGTGTACAGCAGCCCCGACGGGGGCCCAGGATTGGTTGCCACTAGTCGACTCGGATATCGCGTGCCCAGCTGAAGCGAGACAGCCTGTTGGCTCGATGTCCCAGGGACCGAGACAATCGCGTTCCGCAGATCCTGCATCTGTGTCTGTACCTGCTGATTGTGGTTGAATTCCACCTCCTGGTTCTGTTCCGGCACAGCGAACGCCTGGTACGAAGAGAAGGCGATGATGAGCACGCCGAACAACAGCACAGCTCCGACCTGGACGGATTGTGCACGCTCATCGCCCGTGAAATCCATGCCGTGAGTTGCAGAGTCGCTTATAAAAAACTGACTGCGCAATTATCAGCTCTCGTCTTCTTCCTCGACGACTTCGGGGTCGCTCATTGCGGTCTGCAGACTGTCGAGCCCGTTGACCCACTCGGAGACGAGGCCGTACTCAAGGCCTTCGACGACTTCCATCGGGAGCTCCGATCCGTCGATTATCTGTGTGCCAGCCTGCACACAGTAGCCAAGCGCCGCATCGAGGTCCTCGTCCGCTTCCGCCTCTGCAGCGGCGTCGATGTAGTCGGTGATGGTCGCGTCGGACGTGGGGCCCTCTGCGACAAACTCTTCGGCGGCGTAGAACACGCAGAGGAGCGAGGTCTGGACACCATCGATTAGCATCACGGTCTCCTCGTCGTCAATCTCGATATCGTCGAGAACGATCTCTCGGACGCCGGCCAGCTCGTCGAGGGTCTCCTCCTCGTCAAGCGCCTCGTCCTCGAAGTCGGTGAGAATCTTTGCGACCGCGATAGCGGTGTCATCCTGAAGGTTCAACAGGAGCCGCGCCGAATCTTCGTCCTCAGGGTCAACCTCCTCCTCCTCAATGCGGTCTAGCCAGTTCTGCCAGCGTTCCTCGGTGTAATACTCCCCCGGCGGAGTGCTCATACCACTCCGTTCGTCCGGTTGGGGATAGTAGTTTCGACCGGCGACTACTCAACCACGGCTATTTCTGCCGCCGAGTAGAGACGGAACAGTCGTTCAGTGGCCGAACCGGTTGGTATCGAGAGCCCCAGTTTCGTTAGCATGGATCGTACCCATGTCACGATCTCCCCCGCAGAGACGTACTTTTATCATGGGTGTGGGTGTTATGAGTTCACATGTCACAACGGCAGTTGACTGGTGTCCGCGGTGGGCCGCTTGACCCCGCCACAGTGGCGACCCTGGCCGAACGCGTCGGGTTCGCTCTCGTAGTCGTGGCGCTTCCAGTCGCCATCGGGACGTTCGCCAGCATCGCTGTCGAGGCCGCGTCGCTCCTTGCCGCGGTCGATGCTGCGGCCAACGCGATGAACGGGCCGCTGACGATGGGCTGGGGACTCTCCTGGCTGTTCCACGTCAGCACGCTCGTGACCGCGCTTGGCTGCTGGGTGCTCGGTCTCGGACTTGTTCTTGACGGGCTCGACGTCTGATACTATCGGCTGTAACTTCGCGAAGATATTCTGCACCCCGGGGTGTCGAAATCTGCCACGGGCTTACAGCCGACAGTATGAGCTACCCGTCGCCGTCCGGACGCATCTCCATGCCATGCTCGGTCGTCTCTTCAGTTGTATCCTCTACCCGGCTTGAAAGGGTCCGCTGTGGGAACGGAATGTCGATGTCCTCTTCGTCGAAGGTGGCTTTCACGCCGCGGACCACCGCTGAGATCGCGCGCCACTTCCGAGGCGGTGTGGGGTGGTCGATCCAGAATCGCAGTTCCATCACCACCGCGGAGTCGCCGAAGTTCTTCGGGACGACGTCCGGTGTTGGCGAGTCGACGACGTGTTCGATGTCTGCAAGCGCCTCGCGTGCGAGGTCCATCGCCTGCTCCACGTCGGCGTCATAATCCACACCGACATCGACAGTGAGCCGCAGGAGCCCCTTCCGACTGCGGTTTGTCACCGCGCTGTCACTCACACTGTCATTGGGGATAATGACGAACTCGCCGTCGAAGTTCTCCAGGCGCGTGTTGAAGATGGTGATGTCCGTCACGATCCCCTCCTGGTCGCCGATGAGCACCCAGTCGCCGATGGTAAACGGTCGGGAGAACATCAATACGAAGCCGGCGATGAGTGAGCCGAGCGTCTGTCTGGCCGCGAGCCCGACGACGATACCGAGGAATCCCGCCCCAACCAGCAGGCCACTGAGATCGATCCCCCAGACCGCAAAGATCGTCGTGCCGATTGTGACGAACACGGTGACCTGTCCGAGCCTGATGAGTATCTCCTCCTGATGCTCGGTGAAGCCGGTGACCGCCTGGCTGAACTGTGAGATCCACCGCTGCATCTGATCCGACAATACGAACGCCAGCATGACGAGGATGGCCGTCTGTACCGTCGCGAGAATCTCCCGATCACTCCCGTCGAGGTACGGTCCGACCATCTGGACGACATCGAGGACACCCCAGACGATAAGAAACGAGATGGCGACAAGCATAACCATCGAGAGCTGGGCGATTCGGAGGAAGAGGCCGCGGATCGTTGTCGGCGTATAATTGGCTATAAACTGCAGCCAGTTCCCGGTCCTGTCTGCGGTAAGCGCCCGCAGTCGAGAGAGAGCTGCGGGGATAATGACGACACTGAGGAGGAGAATCACCAGCAAGATGAGTGTCGCGATGAGCCGTCCTTGTGCCGCGACCAGTTGCTCAAGCGACCGCTGTAACACAGTAAAGAGTTCCAAAAGCCCCTCTCTGGTCTCGTTTGTGGCTGGTGTGGGCGTGGTCGTCCCCTGCACAGCCACCTATCGCCACCGTAGAAACTTGTGTCTTCGTCTTCGACGGACTGTTCGCGTTGTACCGTTGAGACCGCGACAGAACAGCGGAAAACCGGCGGTTGTCGTTCTTCTCAGACGCCGCGGTCCTGAAGCTGCTCTTCCTCGTCCAGATCCGCGTTCGCCTGCCCCTTCATGCCCTTTCCTGGGCTTTTCGCGATTTCTTTGAGCTGCTCGGGGTCGTCGTAGCTGTTGACCGCCGCGACGATTGACTCGCCCATCGCCTGCGGGTTCTCGGCACCGAAGATACCGGACCCGACGAAGATGCCGTCACAGCCGTGTTGCATCATGAGCGCGGCGTCAGCCGGCGTCGCGATGCCGCCGGCCGCGAAGTTGACGACCGGGAGCCGACCGCGCTCCGCGGTTTCATGCACAAGCTCTCGCGGTGCGCCGTGTTCCCGCGCCCACTCATCTCGTTCCTCGTAGTCCATCCCTTCGAGTTTGCCGATGGCGCGCTGGATGTTGCGCTGGTGGGTCACAGCCTGGTTCACATCGCCCGTTCCGGCTTCGCCCTTCGTCCGAATCATCGCCGCGCCCTCGTCGATGCGGCGCAGCGCCTCGCCGAGGTTGCGTGCGCCACAGACGAACGGTGCGGTGAAATCCTGCTTGTCGATGTGGTAGCGGTCGTCGGCCTGGGTCAGCACTTCCGACTCGTCGACCATATCCGCACCTGCGGCTTCCAGAATCTGGGCCTCGGCCCGGTGACCGATTCGGGCTTTCCCCATTACCGGAATCGACACTTCCTCGATGATCTCTTCGAGTTTCCCGGGATCGGCCATCCGAGCGACACCACCTCGCTTCCGGATATCAGCTGGCACCGACTCGAGGTGCATCACGGCGACCGCACCCGCATCCTCGGCGATTCGGGCCTGCTCGCGGGTGACGACGTCCATGATGACGCCACCCTTCTGCATCTTCGCGAAGCCTCGCTTGACGAGGTCGGTCCCGCGGCGAAGGTCCTCTAGGTCGGTTTCTTCAGTCATTACTCCGGCTTGGAACTGGATTTACTTAACGCGTGTCCTTCCTGTGTCTCGTGATCCGAACGCGATCGGGTTCCCAGGCGGTTATCACTTTGAGGCCGGTCGCATCTGCGACTCGCGAGCAGAGCAGACTTCTCGCCCGACGACCACTATCGTTTTCATCGCGTCTCCCCACTGCACCGACATGGCTACGGACGAGGGTGTCGGCGAGCGTATCGACGCAGCTGTCGCTACGGTGTTCAAGCGGCGGCTTCCCGACGCTGACGGGTTGCCACGCTACGTCGCGCCATTGCCAGCGTGGATCGAGAACGTCGGGCTCCGACTCGCCTGGCCCATCGCTCTCGTCAATCTCGTCGGGACGCTGTTTGGGTTCTGGTACTACGCTGGCCGTCCGCTGAATACCGCGCCGCCGCTCGTAGAGGGGCAACTGGGTGCGGCCCCGCTGGCCGCCTACCCCCTGATTCCGGACTCCCCGGTGGCGACGATGTTCATCGGGCTCTCGCTTGTGGCGTGGCGGCTCGACTGGAACGCCGAATGGCTCCATATGCTCGGCTTTTTCGGCTGTATCAAACTCGGACTGTGGACGCCGTACGTCCAGCTCGTCCTCAACGGTCCCAGCGGGATCCCGCTGTGGCTCTACTGGTTTCTGATTCTGAGCCACCTCGCGATGGCGATGGAGGCGTTTCTCATCCACCGCTACGCGAGCTTCTCCGTGCCGTCTGTGGCCGTCGCCGTCGGCTGGCACGGATTCAACGACGTGGTGGATTACTTCGTCCCGATCCTGGATGGGCCACACCACACCTGGCTGCGGGCCGAGCCGCTGGTCGCTGCCGGCCAGTTTGATCACACAGTGCTCGCTCACGATCTTGCGGCCGGCTGGGCAGTTGTGCTGACGCTCGTAGCGACGTTCCTCGCGCTCGCGACACGTGTGGAAAAATACCGAACTGGGTCGACGATCCCCCAGCCCGACGGGACGGAGTAGCGGGGTCGGTGTCGGCAGACAGAGTGCGTCACTGGAACGCTGGCATATAACGACAGGATTTTGCGACCCCGTGATGATGCTAGACTACTGAATGAGTACGTCTACGGGCGCGCAGCTTGCCGAGGCCGGAATCGACGCAGTGGCGCTGAAACCGACGGAGACGGTGGTGTCGCGCGCTGTCGATCTCGATGTCGACACGCTCACAATCGATTACGAGGGTGCCGCGCACGTCCCGGACCCGGACGTAATCGAGCGGCTGGCGGCGACCGCCGATGTTCGCGTCACCGCGCCGGTCCGGGCCGACGGGTTCGACCCGCTCGGCGACTCAAGCACGCTCGCGTCGCTACCCGTAAACGCGCGCCACGTCCTTGTCGCTGGCCACAGCGCGTATCTCTCGGAAGTCGAGGCTGACCGAGCCATCGCGCCGCGCCTGCGGGCCGCCGCCGATGAGGCCGAAGACCCCTGGATCGGAACGGAAGGTATCGAACGCCTCGCGCTGGCAGTTGGCGGGACACAGTACGAACTCCTTTCCCGAACAACAGCCCGTGACGTTCGCACGCTCCGGACAGCGGGCTTCGACGGGGAAATCGCGGTGTATGCACCACTGGTCCTTTCGAGCAGTCAGGACGCAATGCTCGACGCGGTGGGTGACTACGCGGCCCGGCGTCGCCCGGTTCGGAACGCGCTGCCGGACGGCGCGCCGACTGACAGCCGGGCCACGGACCGTGCCAGGGACGTACTCAAGCAGGCCGTTCGCGACTACGCGCTCGTCGGTTCCGTCGAGACGGTCGCCAGGCGAACCGACCGGCTCCGCGAGTGCGGTGTCGACACCATCGTCGGCTACCCGGCGCGCGGGCTCGATCCCTTCCTCTCGTAGATGGCAGTCGCCGTCGTCGGCGGTGGGATCGTCGGGCTGGCGACCGCAACAGCGCTGGCTCGCCACGACGTGTCCGCCACGGTGTACGAACGCGACGAACTCGGGAGCGGCGCGACCGGACGGGCGGCGGGTATCTGCTACGATGCGTTCGCCGACGACGTAGACGCCGCCGTTGTCGGGAATGCGATCACTCGCTACCGTGACCTGGATCTGTTCGAGCCACAACCCTACGTCTGGATCGCTCGCGACGGCAGCGACGCCCGGGCCGTCCGCGAGCAAGTCTCGCAGATGCAGGCAAACGGCGTGGCAGTCGAGACACTCACGCCAGCGGAACTCAGTGAGCGGTACCCCGCACTGGAAACCGGCGATATCGAGGTCGCCGGTATCGCCCACGATGCCGGCGTGATCGATCCGGACGCCGTCGTGGAGACGCTCGCCCGCCGTGCTCGCAAGGCCGGCGCAGTCGTCGAAACGCAGACGCCGGTATCGCTCGCCTCGCCAACGACTGTCGAAACCCCGGACGGAACGCGGACGTTCGACGCTGTCATCGTCGCGGCCGGTCCAGCGACGAAGCCGCTCGTCGCCGATGTCGATATTTCGCTCGCGCTAAAGACCTACCGAGCACAGGCACTCGTGACCGAGCCGGTCGATGCCGCCCTGCCGTCGTTCTACGACGCGACGGCGGAGTTCTACTGGCGACCGAAGGGCAACGCACTGCTCATCGGCAACGGGACACACGAGATCGATCCGTCGGACTGGGATCGGACGGCGGACGCGGCCTTTGTTGAGCAGAGCCTCGACCGCGTTGCCCGGACGACGGCGCTCGACCCGACGTGTGACCGAGCGTGGGCCGGGTTGTGTACGGCGACGCCGGACGGGGACCCACTGGTCGGTCGGGTCGCCGACGGGCTCTGGGTGGCCACTGGTTGGCAGGGCCACGGCCTTATGCGCGCCCCGGCGGTGGGCGCGTATCTCGCGGCGGCCGTGCTTGACCATCCGAACCCGCTCTCCGACCACTACCCGACACGTGTCGATCCGATGCGGTTCGACGGATCGGAGTCCTTTGCCGCGCTTGCTGACCCGACCCGAGACTGGTGAATCATCTTGTAAGCCACGTAGCATTCGCCTCGACCGCCTGTAAAAACAGCTGGCCGGTCAGGCGTCGGTTTCTTCGCTGTCATCGTCTGGCGCGGACTCGTCACTGCTAGCCGACGAGTCGCCTCCCTCTTTGCTTTCAGCCCCGGTCGTCTCGTCTTCCGTGTGGTCCGTTTCGCCTTTCGGAACGCGGACCTGTAGCGTGCCGTTGCTCTTGAGCGTGGCCTTGGCCGTCTCCGGGTCGACATCGGCGTCGTCCGGGAGGGTGACGCTCCCGTCGAGTGCGAGCCCGCGGCCGGGATAGCGCATCTCGAAGCCATCATAGAAGTCCCGGAACCGATCAATCCGGACCTCGACGCGGTCGTCGACGTACCGGACCTGGATGTCCGACGCCGTCGTTCCGGGCGCATCGAAGACGATGAGGTAAGCGTCCTCGGACTCAAGCAGGTCCGACGGGAGCGACTTGTTTTCCTGGACCCGGCTGGCGGCCCGGCCGATGTTCTCGAAGATCGCGTTGCCGATAGACGAGCCGATATCCCGTATCATAGTTCGACTTCGTCAAGGCAGTCCGTCCCGCCACAGTACGGACAGGTGAACGCTGCGAGTTCGACATCGTCCGGCATATCGTACGTGTAGTGCATTTCGAACATGTCGAGTTCGCAGCTGTCGTCCGTGCAGACGACCTCCATCGTGGCTGGCATAGTATTCCGTTGGTCCGTCGGGGACAAACCCCTTACGGACGGGTGGGCCTGTATCGTCCCAACATTGATACTGTCACCCTCAAACGGACGTGTATGAGTGGACGCGTCCTCGGTGTCGATTTCAGCGGCGCGGCGTCCGCTGGCGACGCGCTCTGGGTCACCGAGGCGATACCGACTGGGGAGGGGTTGCGGGTCGAACGATGCTACAGAGCCACGGACCATTGGGGACGGGACCGCGAGTCGGCTCACACCGGGCTCGTCGAGCGTGTCACCGGCGGTGATGTCGGGACAGTCGGGCTGGATTTCCCGTTCAGCCTCCCCCAGTCGTTGCTTGATGCACAGTGTGGCGGGACCTGGACGGGCTTCGTCGACTGGCTCGCCAGCGAGAGCGGACCTGCCAACCCGAAAGCGCTGTCCGAAGCCTGCCGGCATACCGCTGAGATGGCCACAGGGAGCCGGGATATCCGGCGGGAGACCGACTTCCGCCGTGGCGCGCTGTGTCCCTACACCAACCGGACACGCAGCATGACCTTCTACGGCGTCCGGGACGTGCTTGGCAGACTCCGGACAGCCGACGACACGGCTGTCGTCCCGATGCAGGGCTGGGATGCTGATACACTGGTTGCCGAGGTGTATCCTGCCGCGACCTTCGGCTGGCTGGGGTGCTACCGCGAGGGGTACAAGAACGCCGACGAGCCGCGGCAGCGCCGCGAGGCGAACGTCTCGGCGGTCGAAGCCTGTAGCGTCACACTCGACGACCACCGCGACACCTATCTCGGGAACCACGACGCGCTGGACTCGCTGGCTGCCGCGCTGTCCGCGGGTCGGCTGGCCGACGGAGCCAGATCTCCCGCTCTGGGTCCCGAATCTGAAGGCTGTATCTACATCTAGCGTCACTGGGACTCGCTGTCCGCCAGCTATGTTGCAGTGAGCGACATGAACGAGGACCGCACCGGGCACACCGACTTCAGCAGTCGGTGTATTTTCGAGTGTGTGACACAGCATCATCAGCCGCGTCTCCACGCCAAAGCCCTGCATATATCAGTTTCCAGACCAACTTCTGTCTATGCCTGACGACCAGGGCGGCTTCGAGGGTGTCCGCGAGAACGTCGACGGACACCCGATGGTCAAGCTCGTCAGCTACGCGACCCCGTACTGGCTACGGTTGTTCGTCGGCATTGTCGCGGCGTTCTGTACCCGATTCGCCCGACTCATGCCGCCGATAATCGTCGCCGCAGCCATTGACCGCGTCGTTCTCAGCAGCGGCGAGCCGGGGCTGCTGACCGACGCCGGCCTGTTGCCGCTCGGACAGATAACATCCGAGGCCGCCCGTATTGCTTTCCTACAGCGGCTAGTCGTCATTGCGGCCATTGCGTACCTCGTCAGGTCTGTGACCCGATTTGGCTCTAGATACCTCCTGCAATCGAGCGCCCAAAAGATACAGCGAGACCTCAGGAACGACACCTATGACCATCTCCAGCATCTTTCCCTGTCGTTCTTTGCGAACCACCAGACCGGTGGGATGATGTCGATACTCAACAGCGACATCAACCGTCTGGAGTCGTTCCTCAACACGGAGTTCCGCCAGATGATTCGGGTGGTGGCGACCGTCGGCGGCATCGCGGTTATCCTCTACAACTACTCCCCGAAACTGGCGCTCATCGCGCTCGCGCCGGTGCCTATCATCGGCATCGCAAGTGGGTTCTTCCTCACGTGGATCGAGCCGCGGTATCGCTCCATCCGCCAGACTGTATCGCGGCTCAACACCCGGCTGGAAAATAACCTCAGCGGCGCGCCGGTCATCAAAGCGTTCGACCGCTATGACTTCGAGCGCGAACGGGTGACTGAGCAGAGCCAGACCTACCACGACGAGAAGGTCGCAGCCCTGCGAATCCGGCGGGCCTTCTTCGCCGGCCTCCGACTGCTGACCGGCATCGTCTTCGTCCTGATTCTGTACGTCGCCGGGATGGACTTCATCACGAGTCCCGACGGAGAGGCGGTGCTGTCGGCCGGGGCCTTCACCGCCTTCTTCCTCTACATCCGCCGGCTGTACTCCCCGATGCGTCGGGTGGGCAAATCGGCGAACAAGTACCAGCTCGCAAAGTCCAGCGCCGAGCGCGTGTTCGGCTTGCTGGGCCAGGAACCAGCGGTCACCAACCCCGAGGACCCCTACGAACCCGATAGCATCGATGGGTGGGTCGAGTTTGGCGACGTGACCTTCAGCTACGGCGACGAGCCACCAGTCGTCCACGATGTCTCACTGGACGTGCCCGCCGGCGCAACCATCGGGCTGGCCGGCGCGACCGGGGCCGGAAAGTCCACGCTGTTGAAACTGGTGCCGCGGTTCCACGATGTCGACTCGGGCGCGGTGCGAGTCGACGGTGTCGACGTGCGCGAGTACGACCTCCAGAGCCTCAGAAGCGAAATCGCAATCGTCGAACAGCAGCCGTACCTGTTCTCGGGGACGGTCGCCGAGAACATCGCTTACGGGGACCGCGAGGTGCTCGACGCCGAGCAGGCCGACACCGAGGAGCGAGGTACTGAGTGGGAGAGCCCACGTGATCGCGTCCGCGAGGCCGCACAGGCCGCACAGGCCCACGAGTTCATCCGCGATCTGCCGGAGGGGTACGACACACAGATCGGCGAACGCGGGATCAAGCTCTCGGGCGGCCAGCGCCAGCGGGTCGCCATCGCGCGTGCCCTGCTGAACGATCCCGAGATAATCATCTTCGACGAGGCGACCAGTGACGTGGACACAGAGACGGAGGACCGTATCCAGAAGAGCATCGAGCAGTTGGTCGCGGACCGCACCGCCTTTGTCATCGCACACCGACTGTCGACGATTCAGGACGCGGACCGCATCGTCGTGATGGACGATGGGGAAATCGTCGAGCGTGGTAGCCACGACGACCTGCTCGCAGCCGACGGCGACTACGCCGACCTCTGGCACGCTCAGGCCGACGACAGAGCGGCCAGTGCGGATGATTGAGCGTGTTCTCCGCTTTGCCTGCGGTGCTATCATGTCCATCGCATTCAGTTCAGCCAGGCCTTTCCAGCCGTTCGAATCGCTCTCGTACCTGAACACGGTTCGGTGACGACCAGACACGGTTTTAGGCATCGAACGTCAAGCGACAGGTATGACTGACCCCGAGACGCTCGACGTGACCATCGTCGACGGCTATGTCGACGAGCCTGCACACTTCGGGGTGCCGCCGTACATCTCGACGTACCCGCGGTACGCCGCCGGTGCGCTGGTCGACGCCGGCGTCCCCCGCGAGCAGATCACGTATCACACCATCGACGAACTTCGCGAGGACAACACCGTCTGGCGCGACGTGGAGGCCGCCGACCTCATGCTGTACGTCGGTGGCATGACCGTTCCCGGGAAGTACGTCGGTGGGACGCCAGCCGAACCCGATGAGGTGCGCGAACTCGCCTGGACGGCCAATGGAACCTCGATTATGGGCGGCCCCGTCCGCTTTGGCGTTGGGGATGCCAACGAAGGCGCGAGCGAGACGGAGCGCGATGACCTTGACTTTGACTTCCTCGCGATGGCGGACGCCGAGGCCGCGGTATTCGATCTCGTCGAGTCCGGCCTCGAAGGATTCAACGACCGCTATCGCGATATCGAGGAAGAGACGCGATGGGCCCGCGCCGGCGCATTCGTCGTCGAACAACATCCAAACCACCCCGACTATCTCATCTGTGAAATGGAGACCTCCCGGGGCTGTCCGTACCGGTGTTCCTTCTGCACGGAGCCGATGTACGGGAATCCGGACTTTCGACCGCCTGAGAGCGTCGTCGACGAGGTCGACGCCCTCTCCGACCGCGGTGTCCGGCACTTCCGACTGGGCCGTCAGGCCGATATCCTGGCCTACGGTGGCGACGGCGAAGCGCCAAACCCAGACGCGCTCCGACGGCTCTACGGCGGTATCCGCGAGGTGGCACCGAACCTGGAGACGCTCCACCTCGACAATATGAACCCCATCACGGTCGTGAAGTGGCCGGAGAAGGCCCGCGAGGGGATCCGTATCATCGCCGAGCACAACACGCCCGGCGACACCGCTGCGTTCGGCCTGGAATCGGCTGACCCCAACGTGATGAGCGACAACAATCTCAACGTCACCGCCGACCAGTGTTTTGAAGCGGTGAAAATCGTCAACGAGGTCGCCGGCTGGCGGCCCGGTGGGGACGGCGACCCGCGTAGCGTGTCGGATACGCGAGCGGCATCGCCGCGAGCGCGAGATACTGCACCCAATTTCGGCGACGACGCTGCCCGCCGTCTTCCGAAGCTTCTGCCCGGAATAAATCTCGTCCACGGCCTGAAAGGGGAGACACGGGAGACCTTTGAGCACAACAAGCGGTTCCTCCAGCGGGTGTACGACGAGGGGCTGATGCTCCGGCGGGTGAACATCCGGCAGGTGATGGCCTTCGAGGGGACCGACATGGCCGATACCGGCGCGGAGATCGCCAAGGACCACAAGCAACTGTTCAAGCAGTACAAACAGGAGGTCCGGGAGACCATCGACAATCCGATGCTCCAGCGGGTCGCCCCGCCGGGGACGGTCCTGCCGGACGTGCATCTTGAGTACCATCAGGACGGCAAGACGTTCGGCCGACAACTGGGAACCTACCCGCTGCTTGTCGGGATTCCCGGCGAGCGCGAACTCGGCAGCGTCGTCGACATCGCGGTCACCGACCACGGCTACCGGTCGGTCACCGGTGTCCCCTACCCGCTTGACCTCAACAGCGCGTCGATGAACGAACTCACCGCGATTCCCGGTATCGGCCGGAGCACCGCCGGTGACGTCGTCGTGAACCGGCCATACGAATCAGCCAGTGACATCGATGTCGACGCTATCGAGCGGTTCGCGACCGCACAATCGCCGGAAGGCGCTGACTGAAAAGGCTGGGACACTGTCCTGCAATTTCGATAGGACCGAACGGAAAGTACTTTTCACTCCGGAGATGATCAAGAGCGTATGACAGCGGTCGAGGTGAGCGTCGTCCTTCCTGCCTACAACGAGGCGGATACAATCGAGCATACAGTCTCGACAACGCTTGCGGCGCTCGCTTCATTTCTCCCCGAGGACACCTACGAGGTCATCATCGCGGAGGATGGCTGCTCGGATCGGACGCCGGAGATCGCAACACAACTTGCGAACGAGGACAGCCGTATCCGCCACGTCCACAGCGACGAGCGGCTCGGTCGCGGTGGCGCACTGGAGTACGCTTTCGAACGAGCCGACGGCGAGACGCTCGTGTATTTCGACACGGATCTGGCGACGGACATGTCGCATCTGGAAGAGCTCGTCAACGCAATCCACGTCGACGGGTACGATGTGGCGACGGGATCACGCTGGCTACCCGAGAACCGCGCTGACAGGCCGGCGAAACGAGGGATCCCGAGCTTCGGCTACAACACCCTTGTCCGAACGGTACTCAGGTCAGATATCAAAGACCACCAGTGTGGGTTCAAGGCCTTCGACCGGGCGGCACTGGAGACGTTGTTACCCCACATTCAGGACGAACACTGGTTCTGGGACACGGAACTGCTCATCAAGGCCCAGCGCCAGGGGTACCGTGTCAAGGAATTCCCCGTCGACTGGGAACCCAAGGGTGATTCCAAAGTCGACATCGTCAGGGATGTCCTCGGGATGGGCAGCCAGATCGGCCGGACCTTCTGGGAACTGTCGATCAGTCCCCGGATCTCACGCGAGGTGTCGCTTGGGGCGGGCACGATGCTCGTCGTCATCGCGCTTCTCCTGATGACCCAGTACCTCGACCCCAACCGGGTCCTCGCAGAGATGGCCGGAGCGGCCCCGGAGATAGTTGGGCTGAGCGCCGCTATCTACGCCATCTCGTGGCCGCTTCGTGGCATCCGCTATCGGGACATCCTCGTCTCGATGGGGTACCGGGAGCGCTGGGGGTTCCTGACAGGGGCGGTATTCATTAGCCAGACTGGGAACCTGGTGTTCCCGGCGCGGGCCGGTGACGCGGTCCGGGCCTACGTCATCAAAGCCCGGCGTTCGATTCCGTACTCGTCCGGGTTCGCGTCGCTGGCCGTCGAGCGGGTGTTCGACCTGCTAACGATCACCCTACTCGCTGGCGTCGTCATGATCGGGCTGGCCGCGACGGGGTCGGCTGAACAGCTGTTGACGGCCCTGACTGGTGAGACTGTCGGCGGCGACGCGGCCAGCAGTGGACGGACGGCTGTCGCCGTAGCTGCCGGGGTCGGCCTCTCGGCTATCGGGGCTGTCGCGGGTATCATCGCCAGCGCACGCACTGACCGGAACTTTGTCCGGGCGGTCATTGGCCGGTTGAGCAGCGACTCCTACGCCGACTACGTCGCCGGTGTCATCGAGCGGTTCGTCGGCGACGTGCAGACGGTCGCTGCCGACGGACCAGCCTTCGCACGTGTTGGCGCAGGGAGCCTCCTTATCTGGACGTTCGACGTCGTTACGGCGCTGGTGGTCTTCGAGGCCTTCGGCTACAGCCTGACGCTGTCGCTGGTTGCTGTCGGCTTCTTCGCTGTCAGCGTCGGCAACCTCGCCAAGGTGTTGCCGCTCACGCCCGGTGGCGTCGGGCTCTACGAGGGCGCGTTCACCGTCATCGTGGCAGGGTTAACGCCGGTCGGTGTCGCCGCCGCGATTGGCGTCGCAATCGTTGACCACGCCGTCAAGAACATCGTTACCATCATCGGCGGCGTCGTCTCGATGGCCTGGCTCAACGTCTCGCTGACGACGGCCGTTGAGGAGTCCCAGACCGCTGACATGGTCGAACTCGAAGCGGACGACTGACGAGTAGTTTCTGGGGGCTTGCAGCAGCGTCGAGTGTCGACTGGGCCGCTTCGGAGACAGCGCGGCAGTGTCTCGTCGGTCGTCGAAACGTTCCAGTAGCGGGGGTAGCGCCCGAAATCAGAGCAGCCGGTATATTAGATCACTGGGTAAACGGGGAAAGTTTCACGACTATTGTTATATGAATGGTCATGCGACCGATGCACAAACGCGGGTCTCGTGACGTGTGTCGGCCGTCTCGATCACGATACCGAAATTATTTAATAACTTTCGTTCGAATACAGTATTACCGACTGCCTCCGGGTTCTGTGATGACTCCCACCCGGTGAGCACCCGCCTTCGCAACCAATGAGTGAACACACACGAACGCGACAGCAGAGTGAGGAACAGACGACGGAGTCGACGGAATCGACATCTACGGCGTGCCCGGAGTGCAGTGGCTCGCTCGTCATCGACGACGAACACGGCGAGACTGTCTGCGAGGACTGCGGCCTGGTCGTCGAGTCTGACGAGATCGACCGCGGCCCCGAGTGGCGTGCGTTCGACTCCAGCGAGAAAGACGAGAAGTCCCGCGTCGGCGCGCCGACGACGAACATGATGCACGACAAGGGGCTGTCGACCAACATCGACTGGCGCGACAAGGACGCCTACGGCAACTCGCTGGGGTCGAACCAGCGCAAGAAGATGCAGCGCCTCCGCAAGTGGAACGAGCGGTTCCGCACCCGCGACTCCAAGGAGCGCAACCTCAAGCAGGCCCTGGGCGAGATCGACCGGATGGCGTCCGCGCTCGGACTGCCCGAGAACGTCCGCGAGACGGCCAGTGTCATCTACCGCCGCGCGCTCGACGAGGACCTGCTCCCCGGCCGGTCCATCGAGGGCGTTTCCACGGCCTCCGTCTACGCCGCTGCGCGCCAGGCCGGCGTTCCGCGCTCGCTCGACGAGATTACGGAGGTATCTCGCGTCGAGAAGAGCGAAATCGCCCGCACCTACCGCTACGTTGTCCGCGAGCTCAGCCTTGAAGTTCGCCCTGCCGACCCTGAGAGCTACGTCCCGCGCTTTGCCTCGTCGCTGGAACTGTCCGACGAGGCCGAACACCGCGCCCGCCAGCTGCTCCAGAACGCCAAGGAGCAGGGCGTTCACTCCGGCAAGTCGCCGGTCGGCCTCGCCGCCGCCGCGGTGTACGCCGCCGCATTGCTGACTAACGAGAAGACTACGCAGGCCGCAGTCTCGGAAGTCGCCGACATCTCCGAGGTCACCATCCGGAACCGCTACCACGAACTGCTGGAAGCGGAGCAGGACCTCCCCGTCGCCTGAGATCCGGTTCGACGGAGATACGGGAGCGAAGCGACGGCGTTTTTGCCTACTTGTTCGGGCAGACCACGGTACGGCAGTGACCTCGCCGACCGACAACCACAAGACTAGAGTCCGGCCCGCCGCTGGACCCGGTATGGAGACGACACACCGGGTTCGAACCGGTGACGCCCGAACGCTCGATTGTCCCGATAACAGCGTCGAACTGGTAGTGACCTCACCACCGTACCCGATGATAGAGATGTGGGACGACATCTTCGCGCAGCTGGACCCCGACATCGGGGACGCGCTGGACCGCGACGACGGCGACCGGGCGTTCACGCTGATGCACGACGTCCTCGATGAGGTATGGGCAGAACTGAAGCGCGTGCTGGTTCCCGGCGGTATCGCCTGTATCAACGTTGGCGATGCGACGCGGTCGCTTTCCGACGGGTTTCGGTCGTACCCCAACCACGCGGAGATAACTGACCGACTGACCGACCATGGACTCCGAGCGCTCCCGGACATCCTGTGGCGAAAACCGACCAATAGCGGCGCGAAGTTCATGGGATCAGGGATGGTCCCACCCAACGCCTACCCGACCCTAGAACACGAGCATATCCTCGTGTTCCGAAATGGGGAGCGCCGCCGCCTCGAACCAGGTGCTGACCGCCGCTATGAGAGTGCGTACTTCTGGGAGGAGCGCAACGAGTGGTTCTCCGATCTCTGGGAACTGCCCGGCGAGACACAGGATCTCGACGGCGGGCTCCGGGACCGCTCGGGAGCATTCCCGCTGACGGTTCCCTACCGGCTTATTTCTATGTTCTCGGTGTACGGCGACACAGTACTGGACCCGTTCCTCGGAACCGGGACGACGACGCTGGCGGCGATGATCGCTGGTCGGAACTCAATCGGGGTGGACCAGGATCCAGACCTCCTGTCGGCATTAGGCGAGCGCGTCGCCACCGCACCGGACCGTTCCCGGACCATCGCTCGCGAGCGTCTCGCCGACCACCGTTCGTGGGTCGAACAACGCCGCGCTGACGGCAAGGAACCGAGGTACGAGGCCAAACAGTACGACTTCGCGGTTAACACGAAACAGGAGCAACGGATACAGCTCTACGCGGTTGACTCCGTCGAGGAGACCGATGACGGCTTCCTGGCCGTGCACGAACCGGTCGAGTAAGCGCGCGGTTTTTGTACTGTTCCACCGAAGGCCGGACATGGACTTCGAGTCGTTCACGCTGCTCGCAGCCACCGACGACCTCGGGGTGGAGCCGGCTGCCCGCGAGGACGCCGACGGGCTGGAACTCAGGATGGACTTCACTGACGACCCGCTGGCGCAACTGGACACGTACGATGGCGACCTTCCGATACTCGTCACAAATCGGCCGACATGGGAGGGCGGCGAGGCGGCCGACACTACGGAGCGACTCGACACCCTCGAAACCGCGCTCGAATACGAGGCCGTGACAGCCGTCGACCTCGAACTCGCGGCGCTCGACGGCGCTGTCGACCATGACGCCAGGCGAGTTGCTGACGTTGCCCGCGACCACGGTGCGTCCGTGGTGGTTTCGACGCACAACTTCGAATCGACGCCGGACCGGAACGCGATTGTGGACCGACTCGAACGGGCCTGTGCCCACGGCGACGTTGGCAAGATGGCCAGCACGGCACAGTCACCGGACGACGTGCTGGCGATGCTCGGCGCGACCCGCGAGGTGTCCGCCGCCGGGGAACGCGTCGCCACGATGTGCATGGGCGCAGCGGGCCGCCACTCCCGCGCCGTCGCGCCGCTGTATGGCTCACGCATCGGCTACGCGCCCGTCGACCCGGCCGATGCGACCGCGCCGGGACAGTACGACCTCGCGACGCTCCGGACGCTGGTCGACCAGCTACAGACCGACGAATAACGACTGTACGTCGCGAGTACGAGGGCTGGGGGCTGACAGCCGGGAATCAGTCGTTCGGAAGATATAGGGGTATGCGAACCGGAACCGCCGAGTATGACTGAGACAGGACGCAAGCGACCGCTGCTGGCCGCGGTGCTTGCGTTCATTTTCCCTGGTCTTGGCCACTTCTATCTCCGCAGGTGGGGACGGGGGCTGCTGTGGCTCGGGCTCATGTTCATGCTGTCGCTGTTGTTTATCATCACTGGCACCGTCCAGCCAGTCTCTGAACTAACCGTGGACGCTATCACGGCGGCATACCAGACGAGGCCAACCGAGGTGACGATCGCGTCGGTCGTGATTACGACGCTTAACGTCGTCGACGCCTACTGGGTCGCCGTTAACGAGAACGAGACACAGGAGATCGAAGCCGGCACGACGTGTCCAAGCTGCGGGAAGGAACTCGATCAAGACATCGACTTCTGTCACTGGTGTACAACCCAGCTGGACCCGGTTGAAGCGGACCAGCAGTGACCCAGCGATAGCGGCCGTGACGCGGACCCGACCTACTTCTCGATGATGCTCTCTTCGATTTTCTCGCCGAAGTGCGTCGCCGTGTCCTCGTAGTAGATGAGTATCTCGTCGCCGGGTTCGAGATCGGTAACGGCGACCCGTCCGTCGCGGGCGTGAACCTTGATCGTCTCGGCGTTCTGGAGCAGCGTCTCGATCCGGTCGCCGTCGTCAGTTTCGGCCTGGACGCGGAACATCGGGCGTTTCTCGATCTTGGCCCGGCCAACGATAGCCTCGCGGGTACGGCCGTCGGCGTCTACGATCTGGACCTCGTCTCCAGACTGGAGTTCAGAGAGATACTTCGTTCCGCCGTCAGGGGTCCTGACGTAGGCGTGGACTGCGCCAGCGTTGACACGGAACGGTCGGGAGGCAACGTAGGGTGACTCCGCTGTCTCGGCGTGGACGAAGAAGAGCCCGCGGGCCATCGACCCGACAAGCATCCCCTCATCGTGTTCCATGAGGTTGCCCGTGTCGATACAGACGCGGTCGGCAGACCCCGTCTGTTCGATGGCGGTGACCTCTGCGTACTGGAGGTCGAGCGACTCGCGGCCCATCTCGTCGCGGACCTCGACGGTCTTGCGGATCTCGTCGAGATCATCCGTGTCGAGCAGGACGCCGTCGGCCCCGAGCTCTAACGTCTCGTAGGCCGTGCGGGCGTCCTCAGCGGTCCTGACGCCGGTGATGAGCTCCGTTTCCTCGCCGACGCGGGCGATAAGGTTCTCCAGTGGGATTATCTGCCAGTCCTCGCCGATGACGATGGTGAAATCGGCCTCGGTCGCGACCGCTTCGGCGAACGCCTCGTAGTCCTCGTTGAAGATACGTACGTAGCCGCCGTCGGGGGCGGTGCCATTTTGCCGGAGTGTCGAGAGATCCGCGGAGCCGGAGAAGTCTGAGGGAAGGTCGACCGTCCCGTCGCCTTCGCCATCCTTGCCGACGACGGTGGCGTCGGCGTGAGTCTCCTTGTCCTCGGCATCCATGACGTGTACGTCGCCGTTGCTGAACGCGGCGATGTTTACCGCACCGAGCTCAGAGACGCGGTCCACGTCCTCCTTGTCGACGAGTACCCAGTCGACACCGGCTTCGATACCAGCGGTTATCCGTCGCTTTCGTGTCTCCCAGTCACCGACCTCGCTGTCGGCTTTGAGCCACACGCTTCGTGTCATACTCCCACGTCCGCGACGGCGGGGCTTGAACGTGGCGGAACCGGGGTCCGTCGTTCGTCGCTCTCCCGGACCTGGCGAGCTATCTCAAAATTACACACAAAGCCGACCAATTGACACAGGAGTATAGTCCCAGTTGAAACGATTCACATACCGATCACACTGTCGTCGTGCAATCAGGAGTGCAATGATTTCCGATGGGTACTATAGCTCTCTGTCGGAGGAGGATTTCACTGAACTACTGTAGGTTTATTAGAACAGTATTTATGAAAATAAAAAGACGGGCGGCAGGCTTATGAATTGATATTACGAACAGATCAGTTATCTCGTAAGGGCCCGCTACAGTATGGTTACTCACCACGTCTATACAATTGCTGGCGCAAAAGGTGGCGTCGGGAAAACGACGACCAGCATCAATCTCGGCACTCTGCTAGTAGAGGCGGGGTATTCGACTGTTGTCGTGGAGATGGACCTCACGATGCCGAACGTCGCAGAGTTCCTCGATATAGATATCGACACCGACGAGGATGTGACGCTTCATGACGTGCTTGCCAGCGACACGTCAGTCACGGACGCGATGTACGAGACCGACGAGGGACTGTCAGTCGTTCCAGGCGGGTCCACGTGTGATGGGGACGCCCACATGAACCTCGACCGGTTGCCGGACATCGTCGAGGCTCTCTGGTGGCACCACGATGTCGTCCTGCTGGACACGCCTGCGGGACGAAGCGAGGAGACAGTCAAATCGCTACAGCTCGCTGACGGCGTGTTACTCATCTCGACACCGCACGTGGCGTCGATGCGGAACGTTTCGAACACGACGGACCTCATCGCACAGATCGATGCGCCGGTCTACGGACTCGTCCTCACGAAGTCCGGAACCGGTGCGGACGAAGTCGCGGCGTTTCCCGATGTCGAACTGCTTGGACATGTCCCTGAAGACGACGCCGTCCTACATTCCCAGGATATCGCTACCCCCGTCGTGGTGAACGCCCCTCACAGCGACGCAGCGATCGCCTACAGGAAAATCTCGCGACAGCTCGTCGACACCACAGCGGGCCACGCAATGAGAGATAACTCGGCGTCAGTGACTCGGCAGAGGCGGGTGTCGGAAGCCGAGACGCCTGCGTCAGAGGACAGACCGGAACCCGTGGACGAAACGGCAGTGGATTCCTCCCCCGAGAAGGCGGACATTCCAGTGTCCGACAGCACTGATGAGCGCGATGAACCGGTGTCACTTACTGATATCGACGAACTGTTTTTCGACGTGACGGACCGAAACTCTCACACCACTGACAACGCGGTTGTTGATGAGGGCAAGCCGGATGAATCCGGGACGCCTGTCGGCAACACACCGGACGACTATCCGTCAGATAACGAGAGTGATACTGATGACGCCAGCGGCGAACCCGAAACTGATGATTTCGGAGCGCGGATAGAGTCGCTGTTCGACCTCTAGGCCTCAACTGCCAGCTCGGCCTCGCGTAGCGCCTCTTCGGTGCTCGCGTCGTCGTGGACGACAGCAGAAACAGCGCGAGCGATCTTCTCCGGTTCGTCGTGCTGGAAGATAGAGCGACCCATCGACACGCCGGACGCCCCGGCGTCCATCGTTCCCCGGACCATTTCGACAGTCTCCTCGTCGGTTCCTTTCGATCCGCCGGCGATGACCACCGGCAGCGAGGTGGATTCGACGACGTGCTGGAACGTCTCCGCGTCGCCGGTGTAGCCGGTCTTGACGATGTCGGCCCCGAGTTCCTCTGCCAGCCGGACAGCGTGGCCGACGGACTGGTTGTAGTCTTCGTTCTCAGAATCGATGTCGGGGCCGCGGGCATAGGCCATCGCCAGCACTGGAAGGCCGTACTGGCTGGCCTCGGTCGTCAGCTCCGACAGCTCCTCGATCTGCTCGGGTTCGTACTGGCTGCCGACGTTGATGTGGAAGGAGACGGCGTCAGCCCCGGCGCGGATGGCGTCCGTGACCGTTCCCGTGGTCCGTTTGTCCCGCTCGTCTGGACCGATGGTTGTCGAGCCATTGAGATGCGTGATGTAGCCCGCGTCGTTTTTGTTCGGGTGGACGCGGTCGGCGATACCGCGCTGGGTGAGGACGGCGTCCGCGCCCCCGCTGGTGACCGCGTCGATGGTCGATTCGATGTCTTTGAGGCCCTTTACAGCCCCCATTGTGATGCCGTGGTCCATCGGGACGATTACGTACGTGTCGTCTGTCCCGATGCGTTCGAGTCGTGCGCGTTTTCCTGCAGTCATGTTATGAGACAGTGTGGCAAGTACGATTATGTGCGTTCCGGTTGCGGTTGTGTTGATGACCCCTCAAGCGCCCCCGATTTGAGTTCACGGGCCTTTGCTTCGAGCCGGTCGGCCACGTCTTCGACTGCATCGTCGTTCTCGTGGCCATCGGCGACGATATCGACCAGCGCAGAACCGACGATGATACCGTCAGCGCCGGCAGAGACGATCCGCTCGGCGTGGTCACCCGTCTTGATCCCGAACCCGACGGCCTTTGGCACGTCCCAGTCCGAGAGGCGGGCCAGCGATTCCTCGGTGGCGTCGTCCACGTCCTCGCGCGCACCGGTGACGCCGAGCCTGGCTTGCACGTAGACGTAGCCCGACACCTGTTCGAGCATCCGTTCGAGCCGGTCGCCCTTGGTCGTCGGCGCGACGATGAACACCAGGTCCAGGCCGAACTCGTCACAGGCTCGCCGGAGCGGGCCGGCCTCTTCTGCGGGCAGATCCGGAACGACGAGACCTTCGATGCCGACCGAAGCGGCCTTTTCGACAAAGGGACGGGGCCCCTCATCCTCACCGAACTGATAGATGAGGTTGTAGTAGGTCATACAGACCAGTGGCACGTCTACGTCGAGATCTTGGACGAACTCGAAGAAGCGGTCAGGCGTCATCCCGGCTTCGAGCGAACGGACGATGGCGTTCTGGATGGTCTTGCCCTCCGCGATGGGTTCGGAGAACGGCAGGCCGAGTTCGATGACGTCCGCGCCGCCGCGGGCCAGCGCTTCGACGTACTCCAGGGACGCCTCGTAGGTCGGATCGCCCGCAGCGAGATAAGGGACGAACGCCGGATCGTCGGCAAAGGCGCGTTCGAGCCCCATCAGAGGCCACCTCCCCCAACTCGCTCGAAGATAGACATGTCCGGGGCGATGTCGAGATCCCGCTTCGAGGTCTCCTCAATGACTGTTTCGAGGTCCTTGTCGCCGCGCCCGGAGACGGTGACGACGACAGTGTCGCCGACTTCGTCGTGGTGCTGTTCGAGGTAGCCAAAGGCGTGGGCTGTCTCCAGAGCCGGGATAATACCCTCGTCCTGAGAGAGTCGGTGGAACGCCTCCAGTGCCATGTCGTCGTCGACGTTGACCGGGCTGACACGGTCCTCGTCGACCAGATGTGCGAGTTCCGGGCCGACACCGGCGTAGTCTAGCCCGGCCGAGACGGAATGTGATTCCATGATCTGGCCGTCAGAGTCCTGCAGGAGCTTCGTCCGCGCGCCGTGGAGGACGCCCTCGTCGCCGGTCGACAGTGTTGCGGAGTTCGGTGCAACGCCCTCGTCCTCGTCGACCTGCAACGAGGAGCCGCCAGCCTCGACGGCGTACAGGTCGACTTCGGTATCATCAATGAAGTGGGTGAATGCCCCCATCGTGTTCGACCCGCCGCCGGCACAGGCGAGGACTGAATCGGGCAGATTGCCGGTTTGCTCGATGGCCTGTTTGCGTGCCTCCTCGGAGATGACCGCCTGGAAGTCACGCACCATCTTGGGGAACGGGTGCGGGCCGACGACGCTCCCGATGACGTAGTGGGTGTTCTCGACGGTGGTTGCCCAGTCCCGCATCGTCTCGGAGATAGCCTCCTTCAGCGTGCCACGGCCGACCGTCACCGGGTTCACTTCGGAGCCGTTGATGCGCATCCGGAACACGTTGGGTCGCTGGCGCGCGATGTCGGTCTCGCCCATGTAGATTTCACAGGGCATATCGAGGTGGGCCGCCGCCATCGCCGTCGCTGTACCGTGCTGTCCGGCACCGGTCTCGGCGATGATGCGTTCCTTGCCCATGTACTTCGCCAGCAGGACCTGTCCCAGCGCGTTGTTGAGCTTGTGGGCCCCACCGTGGAGCAAGTCCTCGCGCTTGAGGTACACGTCCGTATCGTATCGTGCCGAGAGCTGATCCGCGTACTGCAGCGGGGTCGGCCGGCCACCGAAGTCGGTCAGTCGCTCCCGGAACTCGTCCATGAAGCCGTCCTCATTTTCCAGCACGTACCGCTGGTAGGCGTCGGTCAGCTCCTCGATGGCTGGCATCAGCGCCTCGGGCACGTACTGTCCACCGTACTCGCCGAATTTGGGGTCGTGTGCGTCGTCAGTACTCATGTGTCTGTGGTCGTCGTCTCAGCTGCATCAGTTTCCGCGTGTGTCAGCCGTCGCGTGTTCGCTGTCACGTCCGTTGCCGCCCCATGGTCCATGATGGCCGAGCCGACCAGCAGGGCGTCCGCGCCAGCGTTGCGCATGCGCGTGACATCTTCTTCTGTCTGTATGCCGCTTTCCGCAATGAGCGTGACGCTCTCGGGAACTTCGGGCGCGACGGATTCGAAGGTTCCGAGGTCGACGTCCAGCTCCGCGAGGTCGCGGTTGTTGACGCCGATGATATCCGCACCCGCGTCGATAGCTTGCTCGACCTCTGCCGCCGTGTGCGTCTCCACGAGGACCTGGAAGCCCCGGTCGCGTGCGGCCGCGAGGAGGTCCGACAGGTCGTCTGTCCCCTCAGCTTCCAGGAATCGGACGATGAGAAGGATAACATCAGCCTCGACGACATCCAGCTGGGATTCGTGGAGAATGAAGTCCTTCCGCAGCACTGGAACGTCGACAGCTTCCCGGATCCGTTCGAGCGTTGTTGCTGACCCGCCGAAGTGGTCCGGTTCGGTCAGCACAGACAGCGCCGCCGCGCCGCCCGCAACCATCTGCTGTGCAAGGTTGACCGGGTCGTCCGTCCGTTCGCCGTCGGCAGTTGGACTCGTTGGCTTGATCTCGGCGATGACTGGTGTCCGTCCGGCGTCCGCCGCCGCCTCGAACGCGGCGGGCAGCGACCGGGGCGTTACTGTCACCCGGTCGCCACCGCCGCCCCGCTCGTGCGCCGCGTCGAGGATCGACTGAACTGCTGGTGCTATCTCCTCACTGTCGTCCATTACTGAACACTAACGTACAGAAGTGTACATAAGAGTTCCCCTCTTGCCGAGACGGTGACAGTGCCGTACCGGCTGTGTCGCCGCTGGACAGGCACAGTTCTATTGTGGTTGGTGTCACATAATACCATATGTCATTTAGTACCGCGGTGCGTCCGGCAGAATCTGTAGATATCGCCGACATTCGTCGGGTCGCCAGAGCTGCGTGGCACGCGGTGTACGACGATATTCTCGGGAAAGAGACGGTGAACGAACTGCTCAGTGAGGGGTACACGCCCTCGGTGTTAGAGCAGATGATCGACCTCGAAGAGGTCGGCTTGTTTGTCTCGACGGCCGACGACGACGTGGTGGCGTACATGAGCTGTGGGATGACGGACGCGACCGGATTCGGCGACCTCGACCTGTACGTACACCCGGACTACTGGGGTGAAGGCATCGGGACGGAACTGCTTCATCAGGGCGAACAGCACCTGCACGACCTCTCTGTGCGGAAGATCCGCGACGAGGTGCTGGCCGAAAACGAGGTCGGCAACGCGTTCTACCGTATCCACTTCGAGAAGGTCGGCGAACGGACCACTGAGGTCGGTGGGCAGGAACTCCCGGTGAACGTCTACGAGCGGCGATTGTAGCTCCGTCGACCCGAAAAAATGCGACCGGTGCTGTTACCGGTACTCTTCCATCCCGCGCGATCGGGTGGGACTGAACTTCGGGGGTGCGGGCTCGGCCTCGTTGACGATGTCCTGTGTCGTCTCTGACTGTCGGAACCGTGATGGCGCGCGTTCGACGTTGCTCATCTCGGCCGGTGTGCTGGCAGCGCCTTCTCTGAGTTCGGTCGGCGGTTCGACCTGCTGGGATTCGCTGGCTTCGACGCCTTCGACGGAGACGCTGTCATCGCTCTCCGAAATCGTGATCGTGATTTCCATGGGCAGATCACCGTGTGATGCTGTATTTGACGTCGCAGTCGACCGACCGGCTGGACCACTTGTTCTCGACTTCGACCTGGTAGTAGATGCCGTTCGACGTTCTGTACGTCGATTCGACGCTGGTTCTGACCCAGCCGCCGTCGTTGACCGCCTGCCCGATGAAGTCGACAGCGTAGCGGTCGGCCCACGGACCGCTCCACCGGTTGATCGTCTGACCGGGGTTGAGCGACACCCGGAAGGCGGAGCCCGTGACGCGCATGTCGTTAGCGTCGACGAGGTCCTGTGAGGTCTCGGGTGTGAGCTGGCCGTGTTCGTCTTGGACGTTGTCCATCGGGATGCCGAGCGTAACACTGCTACTCCCGGCAAACAGGAGGCTGGCTCCGTGGAAGCCGTCCTCCCGATCCATGCCAATCAGGCTCCCGCTGTCGCCGCCCTTGGCCATCGCGCCGAACACGTCACAGTCAACCATCTTGGCGATGCCGTGGCTGTACCTGACGTTGAAGTTGGCGTGACGGGCAGTACACTTCGCCTGTGTCACACCTGTTGTTCGGCCGCTTTTTGTGTGGATTGCACCGACTTCCGCGTCGGTGAATCCGCGCAGGTCTTCGTGAATCTCCCAGATATCTGTCTGCAAGTGGTCGGGGGTGACCTCGACCAGCGCGCTGTCGGTCTTGTTCTTGGGATACGGTGAGCTGCTGGAGGCGTCGATGACGCTGAATCCCAACAGTGAACCGATTTCGTCGTCGGGTGCCGAGCCGCCGTCATACGGCCCGGGCTGGAGCACTGTGTCGCCCCGGTTGGCGCGACCACTATCCGCTGCAACGTGTGAGTTCGTGAGGAAAACGAGTTTCTCGTCCTGCGTCCGGAGCGGCTGAGAGCCGAGGGTTCCGGCCGTGATATCTGGATGGCCGACCGAGACACCCGCTGGGGCCGGTCGCCAGCGACGCGTCCGGGACAGCGAGGCTGGAATCTCCTTGATTTCCGCCTCGCCCCGCTCTTCGAGTTCCATGGGGGCCTCCGGCGCGGTGAGTTCGAGTTCGAGGGCTTTGATCTCGCCTGACTCCTGAACGTCCGTCTCGTACGTTTCCCCATCGATTTCACACTCTTTCGGAATGATGTCGGCGTCGTCGAGGTCCGCCTCTGAGACTTTCTTCTCGACAAAGACGACGACTGCCTCCGTCTCTCCGTCCATCTCACCCGCACGCTGTTTCGGTCCGATACCGGTTCCCGTTACGTTCGGGTACGCTTCAAACTCTTCCTGTGTCTCTGTTGGGACTTCTGTGAGTTCAAGTTCCATCTGTGGACTTCCGTCGGACTCATCCCGAGTGGTCAGCTGACGGTTCGATTCCGGAGGGGTACACTCCAGTGTCTGGACACGTACCTCAGTGTCAGTGTGGGGCGGTAGCAGGTGTCGGGATGAGCAGACTAGTATATATTCTAAGATGTATTAAAATCATGTGATTATAATAACTGGATCACTGTTGCCAGCCAAAACTGACCAGAGAGTCTTGGATATATATATCAACTTCTACTCAGTGGATTTATATAAATCCATACATTATTTGATAGTTATATGCATAGATGATCGTGCACCGACTGAACAACAGTCCTATGGATGCTGACCATGGTATCTACGGTAGTGTTACATACAGAACTGAGATGAATTTAACTCATATCGGCTCTAGAAACGGTACAGGTAAGAAAGACAGTCAAAATGAATTGCGGGGAATCCGGCGACGGTGCCCTGATTTCAGCTTTATGTTGCCAAACTGAACAGATTTCTCAGGATAGGCGCGATAGAAATCTGCCTTAATTTTCAAGTATCTTAGTTCCAGTGTGTGAAATATAGTCAAATATCTTACTATTATATCTCGGCTGGATTGGTAAGCACAATAGAGAAGTCTTCTATCACATCTAATCTGATATTTCTTAGGATGTACCAATTTTATCGAATAGTTTCGTCAGACGGTTCCCGTGGCCAGAGTGGCTCCAGCGACCGGTTAATATATCAGTGGATACAGGGATGCAGCCGCGTGCGACCAGTTTGGATTCGCCGAATATGTGTGGTACTCACACCCGCTTGTCTCTCGTGTAACAGCGTTTAAGCCGCTGAGACTGCTTCATCGTGCAATGAGCTACAAGATCGGACTCGTCGGCAAACCCTCTGTCGGCAAGTCCACGTTTTTCAATGCGGCGACGATGAACGACGTACCGGAGGGCGCATATCCGTTTACGACTATCGACCCCTCGATGGGTGAGGCATACGTTCGGGTCGACTGCGCTGCCCCGGAGTTCGACCACTCCTGTACACCGAACCACGGCTACTGCGCGGACGGCGTCCGATTCGTCCCGACGAAACTGGTCGACGTGGCAGGACTTGTCCCCGGCGCACACGAGGGAAAGGGCCTGGGGAACCAGTTCCTCACGGATCTCAACGAGGCCGACGTGCTCGTCCACGTCGTCGATTTCACCGGTGAGACGGATCTTGAGGGCGAACCAACCGAGGACCACGACCCCCGTGAGGACATCGACTTCCTCGAAGACGAACTGGATATGTGGTACCTCGATATTCTGGAGAAAGGTATCGAGCGCTACCACTCGGGCTATCACGGCGAGGAAAAAGCCATTGAGGACGACCTCGCCGAGCAGATGTCAGCGTTCAAAATCAACGCCGACGAGATCAAACAGGTCGTGCTCGCGCTGGATCTGGAACTGGACCCGGACACCTGGGACGAGGCGGACCGGCAGGCCCTGGCCCGGGAAATCCGCATCCGAACCAAGCCGATGCTCATCGCTGCGAACAAGATGGACACTGACGCGGCACAGGCGAACTGGGAGACAGTCACCAGCGACCCGGAGTACGAGCATCTGACATTCGTCCCCGTTTCGGCACACGCCGAGAAGGCGCTGAAAAACGGCAACGAGCAGGATGTGCTTGACTACCGGCCGGGCGATGATGAATTCACTCTGACGGCGGACCTGCCCGAGGAGAAGGCCGCGGGCCTCGAACAGATCCGGGAGTTCATTTCCGACTTCGGCGGCACGGGCGTCCAGCAGGCGCTCGAAACCGCGCTGTTCGAGGAACTCGAAGCCATCGCGGTGTTCCCCGGCGCTCGGAAACCACAGGAGGACGGCACCTTCCTCCAGGACTGTTTCGTTCTCCCCGATGGGTCGACGGCAGAAGACTTCGCGTACTTCCTGCACACGGACATCGGCGAAGGATTCCTCCACGCCCACGACGTCCGCACCGAGCGACAGATCGGTTCTGACACAGAACTTGACCACCGCGATGTGGTAGAAATCACGACGACAAACTAAGCCAGGCAGTACTGACCACACTCATCCCGGATCGGCCCAGCGATGGGCGACTACTCCGCTACAACAGCAGATGTGCTAGCAACGCTATGATAGCGATCTTCTTGACGAGGATAACGCCGATAATCATCTGCGTCGTCGACAGCCCGCGAACACGCTGAATGCCGCGTCTGAGAAACGCGGGCGACTGCGCGAGTTCACGAATCAGGAGCCGACACTCCGCCTGGAACGTCTCGACTACCGACCCTTCGCCATCGGTGTAGGCGGCTTCCGGCCCCGGGAGCCACTGTGAACCGGTGTATTCGAGTTCGACCAGCGATCCCTCCAGATGGGTGACTTGCTCGAACTGCAGTCCGTTGGCCTCACAGAGCCGCTTGACTCTGGCGATGTCGCGGTCGCTGTTCAGGTCGTACTGCCGCTGGATCGTGTCAGTCGCCCAGTCGAACTGGAACCGACAGACGAGGTCGCTCTCGCCGACCCACACGTCAACGACCTCGGCCAGTTCGACCGTACCAGTGGTTTCTTTTCGCTTTCGGTGGAGGTGCTCGTACTCGTCGGGGGACTCCGTCGCAGCCGTCATCTGGGACTCCGTTTCGGGCATGCCTTCTCGGTATGGTGTTTGTCTGACGACACTATACGTTTTTCCCGCTGTGATACCCTGTTGCACGCTCAAAATTAGTTCGCTGGACGGGACGGGCGGACCTGA